>DIKR01000038.1:12893-25118 GCA_002424625.1 Desulfuromonadaceae bacterium UBA5613 | reverse complement strand
CCATGACATAACGGGGCTGATCCTGCGGCAGGTGCGGCAGAGTTGCTTCCATGACGTCATACATCTGCTCAGCGCTCTCTCCGACCGAAAGACCGCCAAGAGCATAACCCTCGAAGCCGCCGGCAACGAGATCCTCTGCACTTTGTTGCCGCAGGTCCGGATACATTCCCCCCTGGACAATCGCAAAGAGAGCCGCATCATCATCCGGGCGGCGGGCAGCCTGGCAACGCTTCGCCCAACGACCGGAGCGGGCGGTGGATGCCGCAACATACTCCCGGCTGGCCGGATAAGGGATACACTCATCGAAGGCCATGATAATATCGGCGCCCAATGCTTCCTGCACCGCAATGGACGATTCCGGCGTCAGGCTGAAGAGAGTGCCGTCGATATGGGAGCGGAAACGCACCCCTTCTTCATCGATCGCCCGTAAATCGCCGAGACTGAAGACCTGGAAGCCGCCGCTATCGGTGAGAAGCGGTCGATCCCAGTCCATGAAAGCATGCAATCCGCCAAGTTCCCGAACCAGTTCATGTCCCGGTCGCAACAACAGATGATAGGTATTGGCGAGGATGATCTGGGCACCGACTGCCTTCAGATCGTCCACCGTCATCGCCTTGACCGTACCACGCGTCCCCACCGGCATAAAGATCGGGGTCTCGATCACTCCGCGCCGGGTATGGATCCGTCCGCGACGGGCTTGGCTCCGGGGATCGCTGGCAAGTTGTTCGTAGTGGAATCGGCTCAAAAAAACTCCTGAATCATAGGATCAGCATGCAGTCGCCGTAACTAAAGAAGCGGAAACGTTCCGCGACCGCCTGGCGATAAGCGCTCATCGTCAAAGCGTGCCCGGCAAAGGCCGAGACCAGAACGAGAAGGGTCGACTCCGGAAGATGAAAGTTCGTGATCAAGCCGTCGACCACCCGAAATCTGGCACCGGGGGTGATAAAAATATCGGTCTCGCCCGCTCCGGCGCATATTCCCTGCTGCCTGGCGGCGACCGCTTCCAGGGTGCGGGTCGTCGTCGTCCCGACTGCAATCACCCGGCGACCTTCTGCTTTGGCGCGGTTCACGGCTTCCGCCGTCTCGATTGGAATATGAAAAGACTCGCTGTGCATGCGATGCTCGGCCAGAGTTCTCACCCGCACCGGAGTAAAGGTGCCGATGCCGACATGCAAGGTCAGTGTCGCAATCTCTACGCCCAGCGCCCGCAAACGTTCAAAGAGGGCCGGAGTAAAGTGCAGCCCGGCGGTCGGAGCCGCCACAGCTCCCGGTGTTGCGGCATAAACGGTCTGATAACGCTCCCGATCGAGCGCTTCATCTGCCCGGCGGATATATGGCGGCAGGGGGACATGCCCGAACTGCTCGACCGCCGCAATAAAATCACCATCACAGGCAAACTCGATCAAGGTCAAACCTTGTGCATCAACCCCCTGCACCGTACCACTGAGCGTACCGGGAAAGAAAAGCCGGCTGCCAGGGCGCGGCGACTTCGAAGCACGGGTCAAACAACTCCAGAGCTCTTGTTTCCCTGGTTGTCTTTGCAGCAAAAAAGCTTCAACCTGGCCGCCACTCTCTTTATGCCCCAGCAATCGCGCCGGACGAACCCGGGTATCGTTGACCACCAGCAGATCGCCACGACGGAAATATGACGAGAGATCCGGTACAAATCCCGTCGTAATCTGTGCCGTTGCCCGATCCAGGACCATCAAACGCGCATCTTCACGCTGCGGCGCAGGATACTGGGCAATCAACTCATCCGGGAGTATAAAAGAGAAATCATCGAGACGCATGGATACTCAATCCGACCACAATAGTTAAACCGGGTAAAACAACCATAAAATCTTGCGAAATGTCAATTTCTTTATCTCCTCTGCAAGCTCCCGACAATCAGAAACAGGTCGCACCAATTCAAGATAAATAACTTGATTAAAATCCCTTACAGTGACTGGCAATTCACTTAATTCCGCCGAAAACAGCTTAACTGAGAATCGACTGGTAATTTACAGGATAATCGGTTATTAAATGCATCTGTTTCGCCTAACCAATCCCCCGATGACCGGACAGCAAGTCACTTAATGAACTCCCTTAAAATAAAAATACTCGGACTGATTGCCCTTATTATGTGTGGGGTCATCGGTCTGATTACCTGGAAAAATCTTGACACCCAGCACCACATGCTGACCAAGATCGCCGAACAGAACGGCTATCTGGTGAGTGAAACGATCCACAACAGCATCAACGTTCACATGAAAAATGGGGAGCAGGACAAGGTTCAGGAAATTTTTGCCAAAATCGGTGAAAACCCTTCGATCGCCTCTGTCAAAATTTTCGATGAATCTGGCCGCATCCTTGCCTCTGCCAACAAAGATGACATCAACAAGCTGATAAACATTACAGATCTATTGGCCTACCGCTCCGGTCGTACTTCCTATCCTGACGATGTTGATGGGCAGAAACGCTACAACACCCTCCTCACTTTTGAAAATTCTTCTGAATGCAGCAGATGCCATGATCCCGGGCAGAAGGTTCTCGGTATCCTTTCTCTGCAACTCTCCTTGCAAGATGCCGAGATTCTCCAGACAACCAGCCGTAACACCACTCTCCTCACCGCAATCGCCGGCATTGGTCTGCTTGTCATCGCGATAACGACCTTTATCCTTTTTTACGTCGATACGCCGATTCGCCAGATCATTACTGCCATGAAACGCGTGGAGGAGGGAGAATTTGATCAGGCACCTATCCAGATCGACAGTTCGGAGGAAATGGCAGAACTGGCGAACAAATTCAACGGCATGGTCGACCATCTTAAAACATTGGTAGAGAATACCATTCTCCATGAATGTGAGCTCGCTGTCAGTCGCGAGCAACTCGCCCATCAAGGTGCGCTGCAAATCATGAACACTACTGTTGAAGAACGGCTGAAAGAGATCGAATACCTCAACATCTCCCTGGAAGAACGCATCGAAGAGATCGAAGAAGCAAACTACAAGATTGCCGACCTGGCAAGTGATCTGGAATGCAAGAACAAAAGTCTGGAGATGACGGTCTCCCACCTCTCCGCCCTCAACAAGATGGGGGTGGCGCTCAACTCGACTCTCGATCTGGAAGGTCTCTTCGAGACCATGATTCGCCGAACGACCGAAGCGGTCGGCGCCGAGGTCGGGTATATCCTTCTGTATGATTTTGAACACGGCACCCTCAAGGTTGGCAGTGCCGTCGGCCTCTTTGATCTGGTCAATCGCGAGACCCGACTGTTGCTGCGTCCCGGCGGAGTGACTTACTGGGTGATCCAGAAACGCCAGCCTTTACTAATCGAAAAGACCGAAAATAATCGCCAGTTCAGTCCGATCAGTTCCCTGGGTTACACTCGCGACACCCTGATCTGCGCACCGCTGATCGTTAAAGACGAAATCATCGGCACGATTACCCTGGCAAACAAAAGAGACAGATTAACCTTTAATGAACAGGACCTTGAACTGCTCACAACGATTGCCGCCCAGGCCTCCGTTGCCATCAAAAATGTGCATCTCTACGAAGAGCAACAGACAACCTACCTCAATACCATGCAGGCGCTTGTTTCAGCGGTTGAGGCGAGTGACCCCTATACTTGCGGTCATTCGGAGCGCGTGACCCGATATGCCAGGATTCTCGGTCGGCAGCTGAATCTCTGCAACGATACCTCCAAAAGACTTGAGCGCGCCGCTATCCTGCATGACATTGGCAAGATCGGGATAGATGCTGCGCTTCTGAACAAGGAAGGTGTTCTCTCGACAAGTGATATCGATATCCTGCATCATCACCCGTTGATCGGCACCAGGATTCTCGAACCAATCACTTTCCTCGGGACGGTCCGGCAGATTATTGTCCAGCATCATGAGCGTTACGACGGTACGGGCTACCCGTTTTCCCTCAAGGGAGACGATATCCTCCTTGAGGCCCGGATCATTGCGGTGGTCGACACCTATGATGCAATGACCTCGGATCGTCCTTACCGTAAAGCTCTTTCCCATGAAATCACCCTGGCTGAGATCAAAAGATGTTCCGGCACGCAATTCGATCCCTATGTGGTTGATGCCATGCTGACCCTTTGTCAAAACGGTCAGTGGCCCCTTTAATCTGAAGAAGTTTCCCCTCCCCTGCTCCTTTACCTCCCCGCCAACAGTTCATCCCCGTCCTTTTGCCGCTGGCATAAACGCAAGGCCTGACGAATCAAGGGGACACTCTCCGGCAAATGCCAAAGCAGGAGCGCCTTCTGCATCTGCCGTTCTTCGCGACGGCGCGGCACATAAATCTCTTTGCCGGTATACGGATCGCAACCGGTGTAATACAGGCAGGTCGATAGCGTCCCCGGCGTCGGGGTAAATTCCTGCACCTGCTCCACTTTGAGTTTATTGCGCACCAGAAAGAGAGCGACATCGATCATTTGCGTCAGGGTTGTGCCCGGATGCGCCGCCATCAGATAAGGAACAATGCCCTGCCTCTTGCCGCACCCCTGATTCAGCTGATGAAACTCCCTGAGAAACCACGAAAAAAGATCGGGCGGCGCCTTGCGCATCACTTGCAGGGTTGCCGGAGCGAACGATTCCGGTGCCACCTTGAGCAGTCCACTGACGTGATGTTTGACAAGGCGCTGAAAGTAAGCGGGCTGTTGCGGCAGGAGGTCAAAACGTACGCCGGAAGCGACAAAGAGATGCTTGATCCCCGGTCGCTGTTGCGCCTGAGCAAGTAAATCCGTTGCCGCCTGATCGCTGCAGCTAAGATGGAGACAGCGGCGCGGCCACAGGCAGCTGGGGCGACGGCATTGCTGCTGCGCCGTTGCGTCGTTACAACTCAAACCGTACATGTTGGCACTCGGCCCGCCAAGATCACTGATGGTACCGCGGAATTCCGGAGCCGTGGCAAGGGTGTCAACTTCGGCAAGGACCGATTGCCGGGAGCGGGACTGGATCGTCTTGCCCTGATGCATGCCGATAGCACAGAAAGCGCAACCGCCAAAACAGCCGCGGTGGGTGGTTATTGAAAAACGGATCTGTTCATAGGCGGGAATTTTTTCGCGGTAGGAGGGATGAGGACGCCGGAGAAAGGGGAGCGCATAGAGTTTGTCAAGCTCAGCCGCTGTCAGGGGCAAGGCCGGGGGGTTGACAACCACGCAGCGGTTGCCGTGGGGTTGCGCCAGTTTCCGGCCACTGCAGGGATTCTGCTCAGCCTCAGCGAGCCGGAAAGCTTCTCCGAAAGCTGTTTTATCGGTAGAAACCAGATCAAAAGACGGCAGGTGAACGGCATCGTCCGGGGGAGCAGCTGTCAGGTAAGCAGTGCCGCGCAGATCGTCGATCTCTGCAGGCAACTCGCCGCCGGCAACCCGACGCGCCACCTCAAGCAAAGCGTTTTCCGCCATCCCGTACAGGAGGAGGTCGGCTTTGCTGTCGAGCAGGATTGATCGCCGCACCGCGTCGTCCCAGTAATCATAATGAGCCAAACGGCGCAGGCTCGCTTCGATGCCGCCGATGATCACCGGCAGACCCCGAAACGCCCCCTTGACCGCCGCAACATAAGCGATCACTGCCCGATTCGGGCGGGCGCCAGCGCGATTTCCCGGCGTATAGGCATCATCATTGCGCCGTTTTTTCGCCGCAGTGTAATGGTTGACCATCGAATCCATCGCTCCGGCCGCAACCGCAGCAAAGAGAAGCGGTCGCCCCATACCGGTGAAGGCCTCCTTATCACGCCAATCCGGCTGGGCAAGAATACCGACCCGGTATCCTTCCGCTTCGAGCAGACGGGCTAACAGCGGCACCCCGAAGGCAGGGTGATCAACATAGGCATCGCCGGAGATAAAGAGGATGTCGAGTTCCTCCCAACCGCGTGCGGCCATCTCGGCCCGGCAGGTGGGGATATAGTGCTCTGGCGTTTTCAGACGATTAATCCCATAAGGCAACGCTATCTACGGAAAGAGCGGGACAACTTCGAGTCCCCGTGTTTCCGGAAGGCCAAGGAGTAAATTCATATTCTGGATCGCCTGTCCGGCCGCCCCTTTGACGAGATTATCGATGGCCGCCACGACGATGACGCGACCTGTGCGGGGATCGACGACCAGACCGATGTCACAGTAATTGGCGCCGCGGACATAAGCGATATTCGGCAGCTCGCCCTCCGGGCAGATGCGGACGAACGGCTCTCCGGCATAAATACTGCGATAGAGTTGCAAGAGAGCGGACGTCGTTGTTTCCTTCCGTAAAGAGGCATAACAGGTCGAAAGGATGCCACGACTGACCGGGAGGAGGTGGGGAGTGAAACTGACTTTGACTTCCTGGCCGGCGAGTTGACTCAAGGTCTGTTCAATCTCGGGAGTATGGCGGTGATTGCCGACACTATAAGCTTTAAACCCTTCATTGACCTCACAGTAAAGACTGCCGACTTTAGCGCCCCGTCCGGCCCCGCTCGTCCCCGACTTGCTGTCGATGATCAGCGTGGCGGGATCGATGAAGCCGCCGAGCAGGAGCGGTGCCAACGCCAGGGCGACACTGGTTGGATAACAGCCGGGATTGGCAATAAGCCGGGCCCGGGGAATCTCTTTACGGTAAAGCTCCGGCAGACCATAAACCGCCTTGGCAAGGAGCTCCGGACTGGTATGGGGAGCATACCAGGAGGCATAGACCTGAGGGTCACGTAAACGATAATCGGCGGAAAGGTCGATGACTTTACAACCGGCGGCGAGGAGATCAGGGATGACGGCCATCGCCGTCTGATGCGGCAGGGCGGTAAAGACCAGATCAGCATGAGCGGCGACTGTTGCCACGTCGAAAGCAGTGCAGACCATGTCAATGCGACCGGCCAACGACGGGAAGAGGGTCGCCACCTTTTCGCCGGCATTCTGATTCGCAGTGACACAGCTGACCGTAACATCAGGGTGATTTAACAACAGACGCAACAGCTCGACGCCGGTATAACCGCTGGCGCCAACGACCGCAATTTTGATCATCGCAACAACCTCCTAAAATGGCAAAAAGGGGAACCGTATGCGGGTTCCCCTTTTTGTGATCCAGTCGTCTGTAAAAAACCGCGATTAACGCTTCGAGAACTGGAAGCTGCGACGGGCAGCTGCCTTCCCGTATTTTTTACGCTCTTTGATGCGGCTGTCGCGGGTGATGAATCCGGCCTTCTTGAGGACGGCACGCAACTCCGGATTCACTTCCAGCAGAGCCTTGGTGATACCGTGCTTGACTGCCCCGGCTTGTCCGGAAGGACCGCCACCGAGAACCGTCGCAACAACATCGAACTTGCCGACATTGTCAGTCAGTTCCAGGGGTTGACGGACAACCATCTGCGAGGTCTCACGACCAAAATATTCTTCAACCGGACGGGTATTGACAATGATCGCCCCCGTTCCAGGTTTAATCCAAACTCGGGCAATTGAAGTTTTTCTTTTACCGGTCGCGTAAAATTTCTGCTCGGCCATTCGCTTCTATCTCCTGATCCGCTAATTAAAGAGGCAGCGTTTTCGGCTGCTGCGCGGCATGGGGATGATCGGTGCCGGCATAGACCTTAAGTTTTTTAAACATCTGACGGCCCAACTTGTTTTTGGGGAGCATCCCCTTGACCGCCTTACGAATGAGATCTTCCGGCTTGCTGGCGAGAAGTTTCTCCGCCGTAATCTCTCTGATTCCGCCGGGAAAACCGGTGTGGCGATAGTACTTTTTATCAGCCATCTTGTTACCGGTCAGACAAACTTTTTCAGCATTCAGGATAATGACAAAATCCCCGGTATCGACACTCGGGGTATAGATCGGCTTATGTTTCCCGCGCAGGACACTGGCGATTTTGGTCGCAACCCGCCCCAAAACCTGTCCGTCGAGATCGACGATAAACCAGTTGCGATTGACCTCTGACTCTTTAGCCACTTCAGTTTTCATGGACTTCCTCTCTTAAATGGTTCCCTGTGAATTTTCGGGGCTCACAGAAGCCGCTAAAATAACTGCACAAGGCTGTGGTGTCAAGTAATTTCTGCGAAAACATTCACGTACAGAACAGATTTTTCCGCTGCTTTGTTCCCGTCCTTTTAGCTGAGATCCCGCTCAATCCGGACAAAACGACTGACATCACGGATCATCGGTGACGTGTCGATCTGCGCCAGAGCGCCACGGATATCGGCTTCCCGCGCTTCGTGGGTGACAAAGACAATCGGCACCGCTCCGCCGATCTGCCGTTCCGGCTGAATCATCGCCGCAATACTGATATTGAAGTGGCCAAGAACCCCGGAAATATGGGCAAGAACTCCGGCCTGATCGGTGGCGGCAAAGCGCAGATAGTATTCGCTGATGATTTCATCCATCGGCTTCAGCGGCAGATCCCGCAGGGCGGTGGCGTTTACCCCCAAAGCCGGAGTTCGCTGCACGGCTCCGACACGGAGATTACGGGCAATCGCCATCACATCACCAAGGACGGCACTGGCAGTTGCCTCCATCCCGGCGCCACGCCCGGAGAACATCACCGGACCGGAGAAATCACCGACCAGGCGAATGCCGTTAAAGACGCCGTCGACATCAGCAAGAGGGTGGTTGAGGGGGATCATCGTCGGATGCACACGCGCCTCAATCCGCCCGTCAGCATCGATTTTCCCGACTGCCAACAGCTTGATCTTGAAACCGAACTGCCGCGCAAACTGGATATCGAGAGCGGAAATCTGGCTGATCCCTTCGGTAAAGATTTCCTTGAAAGGGACGCGGGTGCCGAAACAGAGGCTGAGAAGGAGGGCCAGTTTATGCGCGGTATCAACCCCTTCGATATCGAAGGTCGGGTCGGCCTCGGCGTAGCCATGCGCCTGTGCGTCCTTAAGTACAGCAGAGAACTCAGCGCCTTCGTTGGTCATGCGGGTGAGAATGTAGTTACAGGTGCCGTTCAAAATGCCGCAAAGACTGCGAAAACGGTTGGCACAAAGGTTCTCTTTAATCGCCGAAATGACCGGGATGCCGCCGCCGACCGCGGCCTCATACATGACATCGACCCCGTGCTGCGCGGCGGCAGCAAAGATCTCTTCACCGTGCACTGCCAAAAGGGCCTTGTTGGCGGTGACAACATGCTTGCCGCTGGCGATGGCACGCAGGACAAAAGTACGCGCCGGTTCATAGCCGCCGATCAGCTCGATGACGATATCGATCCCCGGATCAGTCAACAGATCATCAATACGCGTCGACAGGATAGCGGGGGCAACCGTGACGCCGCGATCCGTGCTGATATCAAGATCGACGACCCGGGCCAGCTCCAGCTGCGCGCCGAGGCGTTCGACCAGCAAATCCTGATTCTGTTGCAGCAGCTTGATGACACCGGTGCCGATCGTCCCAAAGCCGATCAAACCCACACGAAAAGTTTTCATGATTCTTTATACCCTCAAAGGATTCAGCCGGACTGCCGGCAGCTACGGGAGATGCGATCGAGGATCCCGTTAATAAATGCAGGGGTCTCTTTAGTGCCGTAACGTTTGCCGATCTCCACCGCTTCATTAATGATGACATTAACGGGAATATCGGGGCGATACATCAACTCGTAGGCACTCAGCCGCAGCAGGGCGAGATCGACGCGCGCCATGCGCTCCAGCGACCAGTTGGTCGAATAGGAATGCAGGGTTTCATCGATCGTTTCAAGTTGATCATAAACGCCCCGCACCAGCTCTTCAGCAAACACCCGCACCTCGGGTGATACGCTTTGATCAGCTTCTTCGAGGGCATCGCCGAGGATGTCGTCACGAAAACGGAAAGCCCGCCAGAAATCGTCGAGCGCAATTTGCAGAGACTGATCCTGGTCAAAGAGGCTGTAAATCATCTTCAGGGCAATCTCCCGCCCCTGCCGTCTATTTCCTGCACCCATGTGTCTAGATCGCCTTCAACAGGTTAACCATCTCAATCACTGAGACAGCTGCATCAAAGCCCTTGTTTCCGGCCTTGGTCCCGGCCCGCTCAATCGCCTGCTCAATCGTCTCGGTGGTCAGAATGCCGAAAGCGATCGGCAGCCCGCTTTCGAGACTGACCGTAGCAATCCCTTTCGAGACCTCGGAAGCGACGTAATCGAAGTGCGGAGTCGCACCGCGAATCACTGCACCAAGGCAGATCAAGGCATCGTACTCACCGGTGGCCGCCAGACGCTTTGCCACCAGGGGGATTTCAAAGGCCCCGGGGACGCGCACAGTGGTGATCGCTGCCGGATCAGTACCGTGACGATGCAGTGCATCAAGGGCGCCTTCGACCAATCGCTCGCCGATAAAGCTGTTAAAGCGGCTGACGATGATGGCGAAACGCAATCCGGAACCGTCCAGCTTCCCTTCCAAAGTCCTGTTCATGGTCACACTCCCTTAAGCTTAAATGTTTTCAAGAAGATGCCCCATCTTTTCCCGTTTGGTCTGCAGATAGCGGCGATTAGTGCGGGTGGATGGAACCTGAATGGAGACCCGCTCGACAATTTCGATCCCGTACCCTTGCAAGCCGACAATCTTCTTCGGATTATTGGTCATCAGCCGGATCTTTTTCACCCCGAGTTCGGCAAGAATCTGCGCGCCGATGCCGTAATCACGGAGGTCGGCCTTAAAGCCGAGGGCTTCATTCGCTTCGACCGTATCCTTCCCCTTGTCCTGCAGAGCGTAGGCCTTGAGTTTGTTGGCGAGACCGATGCCGCGCCCTTCCTGCCGCATATAAAGGATCACACCATTCCCTGCCGCTTCGACCTGCGCCATGGCATTATGGAGTTGCTCACCGCAATCGCAACGCTGCGAACCAAAGACATCACCGGTCAGGCATTCCGAATGGACACGCACCAGAACCGGCTGCTCCGGATCGATCACACCCTTGACCAGCGCCACATGCTCGGTATCATCGACGTCATTATCGTAAACAATCGCCGTAAAATCACCAAAAGCCGTCGGCAGAATCGTTGCGGCGACCCGCCGCACCAGCAGCTCTTTACGCATCCGGTAAGCGACGAGATCGGCGATCGTCACAATCTTGAGATCGTGACGCGCGGCAAAGCTGGTCAGCTCCGCCAGGCGGGACATGGTCCCGTCATCATTCATGATTTCGCAGATCACTCCGGCCGGTTTCAGCCCGGCAATACGGGCGAGATCGACCGATCCTTCGGTCTGACCGGTACGGACCATCACCCCGCCTTTTTTAGCGCGCAGCGGGAAGACATGGCCGGGCCGCGCCAGATCGGCAGCGGTCGATTCATCGGCAATGGCAACACGAATGGTCTGGGCGCGATCCGCCGCAGAGATGCCGGTCGTCACCCCTTTCCGGGCTTCGATGGAGACTGTGAAGGCGGTACCGAAAGAGGAGGTATTGTCACGGACCATCAGCGGCAGATTGAGAAAGTCGGCCCGATCCTCCGTCAAAGTCAGACAGATCAAGCCGCGCCCTTCCTTTGCCATGAAGTTGATCGCTTCCGGCGTGACCAGCTCCGCAGCCATCGCCAGATCCCCTTCATTTTCGCGATCCTCGTCGTCGACGAGAATCACCATCTTACCATTACGAATATCTTCTAACGCTGCTTCGATCTTTGCAATCGGCATAAAACCGTCACTTTCTAAAGGAGAATGGGCACAGGGCGCACTGCCTGTCCGCAAAGAGGTGGAACTATCTCACAGAAAACCGTGCTTGGCAAGAAAGTCCAGACTCATTACCGCCCGGTCGGCGGACGACGTCTCACGCCCCCCCGGGAAGAGCCGGAGCACATATTTGGCGATCAGGTCCGTTTCAATATTCACGCGTTGACCGATCTTCATTGCTGCCAGCGTGGTGTTCTGCAGGCTATGGGGAATAATGGCGACAGAGAAGCTGTCAAGATCGACACGGTTGACGGTCAGGCTGATGCCGTCAATCGCCACCGACCCCTTTTCAACCAGGAAACGATTATGGCTGGCGTCCAGGGTAAAGGTCATGCGCTGCGCATTACCATCATTACGGCGATCCGCCAGAGTCGCAACGGCATCGATATGACCGCTGACAATGTGACCGCCGAGACGATCACCGAGCCGCAGGGCCCGCTCAAGATTGACCTGTTGTCCTGCTTTGACGGCAGCCAGATTCGTACAATCCAGGGTCTCCGGCGAAACGTCGGCCTGAAAGCTGCCGCCGCCGAAAGCAACGACGGTGAGACAGGCGCCATTGACTGCAATACTCTCGCCAAGGAGATAAGAATCGTCGGCAAAAGGGGCTGTGACGCTGAGAACAGCGCTTCCGGCAG
>DIKR01000038.1:0-12695 GCA_002424625.1 Desulfuromonadaceae bacterium UBA5613 | reverse complement strand
TGATGGAGACGCCCTCCCCCTTCAAGCAGGATGCTCTGGATGCCGCGCGCCCCAAGTTGGCGCATGGCATCAACCAGATCGATGGCGCCGGGACTGCCGGCGACACGAAGGATCTCGACCCGCTCTGAGCGCAAGCGCTCTGCATCAGCAGCACTGGCGGCAGCACTGGTCAGGATCAGGGTTCTGCCCTCTTCGGTTAACAACCCCGCCGCTGACGGTGTCCGCAGGGTGCTGTCAACAACAACCCGCAAGGGATTCCTGCCCTCCCCTTGCGCCAATCGAGTGGTGAGGCGGGGATTATCGGCAAGGACCGTACCGATGCCGACCATGATTGCATCATGGATATTGCGCAGATGATGGACAGCAAGACGACTCTCGGCACCGGTGATCCACTGCGATTCGCCACGGGCAGTGGCGACGGCGCCGTCGATGGTCATTCCGGCTTTCAGGGTGAGATAGGGCCGTCCGGTGCGGATATGTTTGGCAAAAGGGGCAATGAGCCGCTGACACTCACACTCGAGAATGCCGCTCAGCACCTCAATGCCGGCTCCCTGCAGCTGGGCAAAACCCTTACCGGCGACCTGAGGATTGGGATCACGACACCCCGCCACAACCCGGGTGATACCGGCAGTAATGACAGCCGTCGCACAGGGCCCGGTCCGGCCACGATGGCAACAGGGCTCCAGCGTGACATAAAGCGTGGCTCCCTGGGCCGCAGTCCCGGCCTGACGCAGGGCAAAGATCTCGGCGTGCGGCTCTCCGGCGGCAGAATGAAATCCTTCACCGACAATGACGTGATCCCGGACAATGACTGCCCCGACTGCCGGATTCGGCGCAGTGCGCCCCTCGGCGCGGCGCGCCAGGTCAAGGGCACGGCGCATATAGCGTTCGTCCTCGCCCTGCAAAGCAACAACGGCAGCGTCAGCCACCGTTGTGTCCCTCCCCTTTAGCAAGGATCTCCTTGAGTTCACTCATGAATTCGTTGATATCCTTGAACTGGCGATAAACTGAAGCAAAACGGACATAAGCCACCTCGTCGAGATTGCGTAAGGCTGCCATCACCGCTTCACCGATCCGGCTCGATTCGATCTCCCGCTCGCCACTTTCAAGAAAAGAAAGTTCAAGGCGATCAATAACTTTCTCGATCGCATCGCTCGACACCGGCCGTTTTTCACAGGCACGCTGAATACCGGCGAGGATCTTCACCCGGTCAAAAGGCTGGCGGCGGCCATCCTTCTTGACAACCAGGGGCTGCACCTCTTCGACCCGTTCATAGGTGGTAAAGCGCCGTTCGCACTCAACACACTCCCGGCGCCGGCGAATATTATTCGCCTCTTTTCCCAGCCGTGAATCGATGACTTTGGTATCGGTATAAGCGCAGAAAGGACACTTCATGATACGGCTTTCGCTTCCATGCTCTCAACGATCAATCCGGCTTCGTCGAGCATCGCTTTTGCCAGGGAATCAGGATAACCATCGGTACAGACGATCCGTTTGACTCCCGAATTGATCAGCATCTTGCTGCAGATGATACAGGGCGAATGGGTGCAGTACAGCACTGCACCGTCGATGTTGACGCCATGTTTGGCCGCCTGGATAATGGCATTCTGTTCAGCGTGGAGACCGCGGCAGAGCTCATGGCGCTCACCGGAGGGGACGTTCAGCTGCTGCCGCAGACAGCCGACTTCCGAACAGTGGCGGATCCCCGAAGGGGTACCGTTGTAGCCGGTGGCGAGGATATTCTTGTCCTTGACCATCACCGCCCCGACCTGACGGCGCAGACAGGTCGACCGGCTCGCTACCAGCCGGGCAATATCCATAAAATACTCATCCCAGGACGGACGATTCATCGTCATCCTACTTGAGGCGATGCGCGTAAAGGGGGTAGGACTGACAAAGCTCCTGCACTTCGCCGCGGATTTTAGCAAGGAGCTCCGGCTGATCATGGGCTTTGAGCGCCCGATCGATCCAGCCTGCAACCAGCAGCATATCCTTCTCCTGCAGACCGCGGGTCGTGGTCGCCGCTGTGCCGATACGGAAGCCGCTGGTGACAAAGGGCGAACGCGTATCAAAGGGGACAGCATTCTTGTTGACGGTAATGCCGGCGAGTTCGAGGGTCGCCTCGGCAAGTTTGCCGGTCAGCTCGGTGCCGGTGAGATCGACGAGCATGAGATGATTGTCAGTTCCGCCGGAGACGAGGTTAAAACCGCGCTCCATCAGCGCCCCGGCCAGAGCCTGGGCATTCTTCACCACCTGCTGCGCATAAAGCTTGAACTCCGGCTGCAACGCTTCCTTGAAGGCGACCGCTTTGGCGGCGATAACGTGCATCAACGGTCCGCCCTGAATCCCCGGGAAGATATTGCTGTTGAGTTTCTTGGCGTACTCGTCCCGGCACAGGATCATGCCGCCGCGCGGTCCACGCAAGGTCTTGTGGGTAGTCGTGGTCACATACTCGGCATCCGGGACCGGATTGGCATGGACGCCAGCGGCCACCAGACCGGCGATGTGGGCCATATCGACCATGACCACCGCCCCGACCTGATCGGCAACCTGCCGGAAGGCTTTAAAATCGATGGCTCGCGGATAAGCGCTCGCGCCGACCACGATCATCTTCGGCCGGTGCTCCTTAGCCAGAGCTTCGACCTCGTCGTAATCGATGCGACCGGTTTCACGCTTGACCCCGTAGGGAACGACATTGAAAAGTTTGCCGGAAAAGTTGACCGGCGAACCGTGCGTGAGATGACCGCCATGCGCCAGATTCATCCCGAGGATCGTGGCGCCGGGCTGACACTCGGCGAAATAGACCGCCATGTTCGCCTGCGAACCGGAATGGGGCTGCACATTGGCATGGTCGGCGCCGAAAAGCTCCTTGGCCCGATCGATCGCCAGATTCTCTGCGATATCGACCACATCACAGCCGCCGTAGTAGCGCTTTCCCGGGTAACCTTCGGCGTATTTGTTGGTCAGAACCGAACCTTGCGCTTCGAGAACATTCTCGCTGACAAAATTCTCGGAAGCGATGAATTCGAGGTTATTCTCCTGGCGCTCGGTCTCGTGATAAATAGCCGCGTCGATCTGCGGATCAAATTGCTTCAGACGGTCCGACATGGTCTGTCACCTCCGGTTTAGAAAATTAGTGGGAAAATTCTGGCTTTTAATAGAAAAGGCAGGCCGAAGCCTGCCTTGACAGGCGCAATACCATATAGGAATTAAAGACGTCCGTTACGGACATCCTCTTCAATCCGGGCAATTTTATCGAGTCGTCCCTGATGCCGGCCGCCGGCAAAGGCGGTGTCGAGCCAGATTCCGATCATCCGGCAGGCAGCATCAGCAGACAGAACCCGCCCGCCGAGCACCAGGATGTTGGCATCATTGTGCTCTTTGGCCATCTGTGCAGTGAAATCATCCCAAACCAGAGCAGCACGAATCCCGGGAAATTTGTTGGCCGTGATCGACATACCGATGCCGGTGCCACAGATCAGAATTCCTTTGGCAACGATTTGACGGGAGACCGCTGCAGCCACCTTGGCCCCAAAATCAGGATAATCGACAGAATCCTCGTTATTGGTACCAAGATCATCAACGATTAAACCGCGGCCGACGAGATAGGATCTGACGGCGTCTTTGAGCTGCAAGCCGCCGTGATCACTGCCAATAGCAATCATTTTCAGACCTTCTTAAAGATAATAGTCGCGTTAGTACCGCCGAAACCGAGGGAATTACTCACCGCGACATTCACTTTCGCCTGCCGGGCGGTGTTGGCCACATAATCGAGATCACAGTCAGGATCAGGTGTTGTGTAATTGATCGTCGGCGGAACGACGCCACGCTCCATGGCAAGGAGAGAGAAGACCGCTTCAATGCCGCCAGCAGCGCCAAGGGCGTGTCCGGTCATCCCTTTTGTCGAACTGACCATGACTTTACGACTATGGTCACCAAGAGCCGATTTGATCGCCAGAGTTTCGTAATAATCGTTGAACGGCGTCGAAGTGCCGTGAGCGTTGATATAATCGACCTCTTCCGGATTGAGCCCGGCGTTTTTCAAGGCCAACTTCATGCAGCGCGCTGCCCCTTCACCTTCAGGGGCCGGTGCCGTGAGATGATAAGCATCGCCAGAAAGGCCGTAACCGACCACTTCGGCATAAATTTTCGCGCCGCGCGCCTTTGCACCTTCGTACTCTTCAAGGATGAGAATACCGGCGCCTTCACCCATGACAAATCCGTCGCGATCCTTGTCAAAAGGACGACTTGCCCCCTGCGGATCATCGTTACGGGTCGAAAGCGCTTTCATGGCATTGAACCCGGCAATCGCCAAAGGAGTGATCGTCGACTCGGCACCGCCGGTAATCATCGCATCAGCATCGCCCCGACGGATGACATGATAAGCTTCACCGATCGCGTGTGTCCCGGCTGCACAAGCAGAGACGGCCGAGAAGTTGGGGCCTTTGGCGCCATAGCGGATGGAAATCTGTCCGGGGGCGAGGTTGATGATCAGCATCGGAATAAAGAAGGGCGTCACCTTCTTGTAACCGCCTTCGTTGAGGGCTTCGTGGTATTTTTCAATGGTCGGCAAGCCGCCAAGGCCGGAACCGACCAGGACACCGACCCGCTCGGCATTCTCTTCATTAATCACCAACGCAGAATCTTTCATCGCCATATCCGCTGCTGCCAGCGCATACTGGATAAAGAGATCCATCTTCTTGATCTCTTTTTTATCGATAAACTCTTCGGCGTTAAAATCTTTGACTTCACCGGCTATCTGGGTTGGAAGATCCGAGGCATCAAAGCGGGATATGCGGTCAACACCGGATTGACCCTGTAAAAGTGCATTCCAGTTCTTTTCAACCCCGGTTCCCAGGGCAGAAACAACTCCAATGCCCGTCACGACAACTCTGCGCATGCTCCTACGTCCTCCCTTTAAGGGTATGAATAAGGCCGTCGACAAGACGTACCGAACTTGCAACGCGACAGAGGGAGGCTGACTGCGCCTCCCTCTGTCATGACTTTTTAGGAGTGCTCAGTGATGTAGTCGATAGCATCCTGAACGGTCTGAATCTTCTCGGCATCTTCATCGGCGATTTCGATGTCGAACTCTTCTTCGAGAGCCATGACCAACTCAACAGTATCCAGGGAGTCAGCGCCGAGGTCTTCCATAAAGGAAGATTCGTTGCTTACCTGGTCTTCTTCAACACCCAACTGCTCAATAACAATCTGTTTCACTCTTTCAGCAATCGAAGCCATTACTTCACCTCCAGTTTTTTGTTTGTGTGATCAAGCCGACTACAGGTCGGATTGCGGGTTAACTACATGTACATGCCGCCGTTGACGGCAATAACCTGGCCAGTAATATAAGCAGATTTCTCTAAAGCTAAAAAGACGACCGCATTGGCAATATCATCGGCGCTGCCAAGGCGGGCCAAGGGTATCTGGGCGGTCAGTTCATCGCGCACCTTTTCGGGCAGGGCATCGGTCATCGCCGTGGCAATGAACCCGGGGGCAACAGCATTGACCGTGACATTCCGTTTCGCCAGTTCCCGCGCGTTCGACTTGGTCAGACCGATGAGACCGGCTTTGCTGGCGCAGTAGTTCGCCTGACCGGCGTTCCCCATCTGGCCGACGACCGAAGCAATGTTGATGATCCGGCCATAACGCTGCTTGGTCATCACCTTGGCGGCAGCCCGGGAACAAAGGAAGGCGCCCTTGAGATTGACGGTCATAACCGCATCCCAGTCTTCATCCTTCATGCGCATAAGCAGGCCGTCTCGGGTGATGCCGGCATTATTCACGAGAATATCGACACGGCCGAAGGCAGCAATCGCGGCATCGATCATCTTTTCCGTATCTTCCGTCACTGTCACGTTACCGATTACGGCAATCGCTTCTGTCCCCTTTTCCTTCAACTCGGCGACAATCGCATCCGTGGCAACCGGATCAAGATCGACTGCGACAATCCTGGCGCCGGCTTCAGCCAAAGCCAGGGCAATGCTGCGGCCAATGCCGCGGGAAGCGCCGGTTATCACTGCAACTTTATCTTTTGCCATAATAAAATATTCCCTTTCAATCAGGATATACGGCGGTCAACTGCCGGGTAGGACTAAAGCAGCGCCAGAGTGCTGCGATCTTCGACGTTAGCAAGCTGCACGTCTTTACTGATACGTTTGACCAGACCGGAAAGGACCTTCCCCGGACCGATCTCGATGAAACGGGTCACCCCGCTCTGGATCATCGCATTCACCGACTGTTCCCACAAAACCGGAGCACAAACCTGCGTCAAGAGAAGATCCTGTACACGCGCAGCATCGGCATTAGCGCGGGCTTCGACATTCGTCACCACCGGCAGCTGCATCTGCTGGTAGGAAAGTCCGTCCAAAACCGCCTTGAGGCGGTCCGCCGCCGGCTGCATCAAGGCACAATGGAAGGGAGCGCTGACCGGCAGCAGCATCGCCTTGCGGTAGCCCTTGCCCTTGGCAATCTCCATCGCCCGCTGCACCGCCGAGGCATGGCCGGCAATAACAATCTGCCCGGGTGAATTGTAGTTGGCCGGGGCGACGACTTCCCCCTGAGCTGCTTCGGCACAAATTTCAAGCAGAGCATCCGCTTCGGCCGAAAGGATCGCCGCCATGGCGCCGACGCCGACCGGCACGGCTTCCTGCATAAAGGTGCCGCGTAAACGAACCGTCTTCACCGCCGCCGCAAAATCGATGGCGCCACTACAAACCAAGGCCGAATATTCCCCGAGAGAGTGGCCGGCGGCAAAAGCCGGACGCAGACCGGTCTCCGATTCGACGACCCGCAGGGCCGCAATACTCATGGTCAAGATCGCCGGCTGGGTATTTCTGGTCAGCTTAAGCTCATCTTCGGGGCCATTAAAACAAAGGCCGGCGAGATCAAATTCCAAAACCTCATTGGCTTCGGCGAAGACATGTCTGGCAACGCTGAAATTCTCGAAGAGGTCCTTTCCCATGCCGGGAAACTGCGCCCCCTGCCCCGGGAAGATAAATGCGTTCATTTTTCCGATGACTCCTTGAAAAGACTGCAACTACCAGCGCAACAGAATGGCGCCCCAGGTAAAGCCGCCACCAAAAGCATCCAGCAGAACGTAATCGCCTTCCTTGATTCTACCACCGCGATTCGCTTCATCCAGAGCCAGAGGGATCGATGCGCTCGAGGTATTGCCGTAACGCTCGACGTTACAGAAGACCTGATCAGCCTGAAAGCCGACCCGCTTGGCAGTGGCATCGAGAATCCGCTGGTTGGCCTGGTGGGGGATAAAGAGATTGATATCCGCGACGGTGAGTTGATTGGCGGCAATCGCCTCAAGAGCCACATCAGAAAGAGAGCGCACTGCCACTTTGAAGACTTCCGTCCCCTGCATCTTCAAAAAAGGAAGACGTTCTTTTAATCCGTCTTCTGAAGCCGGATGGACAGATCCGAATCCCGGCTGATACAAAAGCTCGGCATAGGAGCCATCCGAGTGCAGATGCGAGGAAAGGATCCCCTGCTCCCCTTCTTGCGCTTCAATAACCACCGCACCGGCGCCGTCGCCAAAGAGGACACAGGTATTGCGATCATTCCAGTCGACAGCGCGGGTAAAGACTTCGGCGCCGATAACCAGGGCCCGCTTCACTGTCCCGGCGGTGATAAAGGCGCTGGCATTGGCAAGGGCATAAACAAAACCGCTGCAGGCGGCGGAGAGATCGAAAGAAAAGGCATTGGTTGCCTTAAGTTTCTCCTGGACCACACAAGCGGTCGCCGGCCAGGGGAAATCGCCGGTAATCGTCGCAACAATAATCAGGTCGATCTGGTCAGCGGTGAGGCCGGCCATCTCCAGTGCCCGCTCGGCAGCCTTGACAGCAAGATCCGAAGTATATTCGCCCTCGGCGGCAACATGACGTTCACGGATGCCGGTCCGGGTGGAAATCCATTCGTCGGTGGTGTCTACAAACTTTTCCAGATCAAAATTGGTCAGGATCTTTTCCGGTGCATACGAGCCGGTACCGATAATCCGCACTCTCTTCATCTTCAAAACTCCGTCCTGCGCGGCAAACTCCCGCCTGATAACTTCTGACTCACCCGTTCAACTGGGCGACCAGCTTGTCATTAACTTTAAGTTGCGCTGATTCGTGCGCCATCCGGACCGCGTTCATCACTGCCTTGGCATTGGAGCCGCCGTGACAGATCATCCCGGTGCCATCGATGCCAAGCAGGGGAGCGCCGCCGTATTCAGCGTAATCGACCCGCTTTTTAAAAGCAGCAAAAGCGGGTCGTGCCAGGAGATATCCTAACTTGGCCAGAGGGTGAGCGGCAAATTCCCGGCGCAATATGGTCATCAAAGTATCGGCCAGACCTTCAGCGGCCTTAAGGACAATATTACCGACAAAACCGTCACAGACAACAACATCCACCTGTCCCCGGAAGATATCCCGTCCTTCAACATAGCCGATATAGTTATAGGGCGCATCTTTTAATAAGGCATGGGTTTCACGGGTCAGCTCATTCCCCTTGCACTCTTCTTCACCGTTGGATAACAGCCCGACCCGCGGCCGCTCCTTATGGAGAACATTCCGTGCGTAGACCTCGCCCATCAGGGCAAACTGCACCAGATGCTGCGCCTTGCAATCGACATTGCCGCCGGCATCAAGAAAGAGGGTCTGATCGTTGAGATTCGGAAAGATCGTCGCAATCGCCGGACGATCGATCCCGGGGATCCGCTTGAGCACAAACATCCCCGCCGCCATGGTCGCACCGGAATTCCCGGCACTGACGACCGCGTGCGCGGCGCCGCTCTTGACCAGTTCAAAAGCGACACGTATGGAGGAATCCCGCTTCTTGCGAATAGCATCGGACGCTGAATCCATCATGCCGACGACTTCGCTGGCGTGATGGATGGTGATATCGAGTCCCTTGCTGTTGTGTTTGGCGAGCTCCGTTTTAACCCGGTCGGCGTCGCCAACCAGGATAAGAGGGATATTCCAGCGACGCGCCGCCGCGACTGCACCTTCAACCTCAATGGCCGGAGCATTATCCCCCCCCATGACGTCAACGGCAACAACATAACGAGACATGCCAGGCGACCCTATTCAGCCGCTGCTTTAATCTCTTTTTTACCCTTATAGACGCCGCAGCTCGGACAGACACGATGCGACTGTTTCGGCTCTTTACATTCCGGGCAAACGGACAGACCCGGGGGGGTCAAAGCGTCATGAGCACGGCGCATGTCGCGTTTTGATTTGGAAGTCTTCTTCTTGGGAACTGCCATGGGTTCATCTCCTGTTCGTGGGGAGTCATAAATTTGCACTCCCGGTCTTTATTTTGTCCTGACCCGAAAAACAAGGATCAGGTCATCGTGATAACCGTCAATTGATCTTCATATTCTTGAGCGCGGAAAATTTGCCGGCAAAATCCGGAGGAGTACAATCGCACTTCTTGTCATTTAAATCAATGCCGCAGTAAGGACAAAGTCCCTGACACTCCTCCGAGCAAAGCGGGCGAACCGGCAGAGCCAGAAAGAACTGTTCGGCAAGGGCCTCGGTTAAATCGATGGAGTCACCGACAAAAGGGATCAAACCGAGTTCTTCTGCACTTAACTCTATCCCTTCTTCGTCATCAGCCCCGTCCTCATGAACGGTCAGAGGCTCGTTGGTAAAGGTCAGGACAAAAGTTTCATCGAGCTCAAAGCGGAAAGGCTTCAGACACCGACCACAAAAAGATGCGACCCCGGTCGCGATCTGTCCTTTAACCTCAATCAACCCGCCGATACGGTTGGCTGTGAACTCAATCCTGATCGGCTCAAGCAATTTAAAATCCCCTGATTCCTCCCAGGCTGTGGCATCCGGGAAATCGTGGGGAGCAAGCTGAAACTGACGGGACAGGCCCTGTTCTTTCATGTGGTCGAGCTGAATGATCATCCTGGATCGATCCTGCCAAAGGCGCCTAGTATAAGCAGAGGACGCCCGGTGTCAAGGGAAAAGGGGCTCGATGCAGAGAGACAAAAAAACGAGGACATTCTTTAGCCTATTCCAAAACAATTTGCAAGCAGTTAATAAAAATGATCAATATTCCATAGATAACAGTTAGTTACAAGACTATTAATCATTACCCTGTTGGCGCGATCAGCTCTCAGCCTGATCCCGGGATTGACCGGCAGCAACAAAATTTCACTTCCGTTTTTCCTGAAAACGCTCAGGCAGTTCCGCAAGGCTGGCCGCGTCCGGATAACGGTATCCCTCCTTTTTAAGTCGGGCGATCCGTTGCTGCAACGGTGGGTGGGTCGAGAACCACGACCCCTTTTTGATACTGGTTGCTTCCAGCTTCTGCAAACGTTCGAGAACCCGGATCATCGCCAAAGGATTATAGCCGGCCCGATAGCTGGTCTCCATCGCCGCCAGGTCAGCTTCAAACTCCATGTTCTTATCCAGGCCCTGATCAAAGAGCGTACTCTGCAAATCCCCGATCAATGCCTGATATTCCTTGCCCTTGCTGCCACTGGTCGCCGCGGTAATCGTCCCGACCCCTTGAAGAAATTGCGCACGCCGGGTGCTTTTGAGCGCGTGTTTGCCGGCAACGTGGCCGATTTCATGGGCCAGGACAGCCGCGAGTTCCGCCTCGTCAGCTAATATCCCGAGGAGCGCTTTACTGATAAAGATCACCCCGCCCGGCGCTGCAAAGGCATTCTGGACAGGACTGTCGAGAACCGTGAAGCGATAAGGGATGGTCGAACGCAAACTGCTTTGTGCCACCACCGCCCCGACAAGATTGACATAGCGCTGCAAGCTTTCATTGTCGACCGGTCGCCCGAAACGCTGCATACTCTCCAGGGCCAGAGCTTCACCGATCGTTCGTTCTGTTGCGTAGTCGATCTCTTTGCTGCTGCTCAGCACCTGCGTGGTACCGGAAAGGATCTGACGTTCCTTGGACTCAGGGTCGGCGAGCTCCTGCAGCTGATCCAGCCAGCTGGCGTTGGCGGTGACAGCGATTCCCAGACAACAAAGCAGCAGAAAATATCTTTTCATCTTCATCATCCTCTCCTCACTGCGCATACTCGCCGAGTTTGCCGGCGCGCTTGAAAGCGGTGATTTCACTCTGACTCACCTGCCGCGCCAGAATCCGGTCAAGAGCCTGGCGATACTCCTGCGGAGTCCCCCGCTCCCGGGCGTAGTTTTCCGTTTCTGCTGACAAGCCGCGAATGCTGCGGGCACTGTCTGCCTGCGCAACTTCGATCTGGCTTTGCCGGGCGGCATCGGTAAGGAGGCCCTCACTGGCAGCAGCCTCGGCGACCGGCGGGGTTAATGCCAGCCGGCCGGCAAAGACCCAGCCACTCTTCCCGGCTGCCGTCTGGACCTTTAACCAGCGACCGGCATTCTCCAGCACCAGCACCCGGGCGCCGACCGCCAGGGGAGCAATATCCGCAGACGTTGCCACCGCCGCCGCCTTCAAGGTGGTTCCGGCACTGACAACCCAGCGGCTCGCCGCGGTTGAGGCGGTTGAGGCGGGCGAAGAGGTCGATGGCGACTGCTCCCCGGCCGTGGCTGCACAACCGGACAACAGCAGACAGATACTAACAATCACGATGACATTGCGCATAATCCCAGATCTCCTTTGCAGCAATGAGCCCTGTTCTGCGTCACATGAGCTGATCCTTGACTAGCCGCCTTTGCGGCTCTGAACGCGTACTGTCAGATTTTGTCCCGGCTGCAGAATGTGTTCGCTGCCGAGATTGTTCCAGGACAGAAGCTGCGCCGGGTTGACCGCGTATTGCCGGGCAATCCCGTAAACTGTATCACCCTTTTTCACTGTATGCACAATCTTCTTGCCCGTCGCCGATGGCGACTTTTTGGCGATTTGCGAGCTGCCCTTTTGGGGCGCGGTTTTCCCCTTGGCCATGGCCGTTTGCGCCGCTTTCTTGCCCGGTCCGACGAGCAGGACCTGGCCGATCTGCAGCCGGCTTCTGTCGGTCAGGCGGTTCCAGCTCTTCAGCTGCGTCAGGGTCACACCGCTCTTCCGGGCAATTTTGCTCAAGGTATCCCCCTTCTTCACCTTGTAGCTTTTGGATTTGGCGATCTTGCTCACCACCGGATCGTCGATCAGGTCTTCCCGCGGAATCATTTCCACCCCGGCCCGCAAGGGGATGACGAGAGTGCGCCCGACCTTGACGGCTTTGGCCGTGGACAATGAATTTGCCTGCAGGATGTCATTGACGCTCAGGCGGTAGTGCTTGGCCAAACCTTTCAAGGTCTCGCCTTTGGCGACTTTATGAGCTTTATAGTCGCGACGCTGTGTCGCCGGGAGCTCAGCATAAGCCGCGAGAAAATCATCTTTTGTCCCGAGCGGCAGATTGATTTCATAGCTTTGCAGCTTGGGGGGGGTACACCAGCGCTTCAGCTCGGGATTCAGGGTCTTGATCTCAGCGTAGCTGCTGTCAGCAAGACGGGCGATCACGGCAAGATCGACCGGACCTTCAACCGTGACCGTGTCGCAGGCGATCGGCTCAAGAAACTGCGTATCAATAAAACCGTATTTTTCCGGCTGTTTGGCGATCAAAAGGACTGCCAGAAGCTTGGGGACGTAATTCCTGGTTTCCAGCGGAAGGTGCAGATTATGGGAAATCGTCCAGAAATCGCTGCTGTTGCTGCGCTCAATTGCCCGCGCTACCGCACCGGGCCCGGCATTGTAAGCGGCTAGCGCCAGATACCAGT
>DIKR01000033.1:2916-3787 GCA_002424625.1 Desulfuromonadaceae bacterium UBA5613 | reverse complement strand
TCGAACTCGATACCGAGATTACCCCGGGCTTTGACGCTCTGGTCTTCAAGGCCCGGCGCGGGATTGAAGATATTTATGAGCTGACCTACATCCGCAAGGACGGCAGCCGCTTTCCGGCGGTGGTCTCGGTCACCGCCCTGCGCAACGAGCAGCAGAGCATCATCGGCTATCTGCTCATCGGCACCGATAATACCGCCCGCAAGCAGGCCGACACCGAAAAGGCCCGCCTCGGCCAGGTGCTGCAGGACAAGAACATCGAGCTGGAGAACGCCAGATCGGTGGCGGAAAAAGCCAATCTGGCGAAATCGGATTTCCTGTCGAGCATGAGCCATGAGCTGCGCACCCCCCTCGGCGCGATTCTCGGTTTTGCCCAACTTCTCGAATCCGGCACGCCGCCGCCGATGCCTGCCCAGAAGCGCAGCATCGATCAGATCCTCAAGGCCGGCTGGTACCTGCTGGAGCTGATCAACGAAATCCTCGATCTCGCTCTCATCGAGTCCGGCAAGCTGTCGCTGTCGCTGGAACCGGTCGCGCTGCAGGAAGTCATGCAGGAATGCGCCGTCATGGTCGAATCCCAGGCGCAACAGTGCGGCATCAATGTGACCTTTGCCCGCCTCGAAACCCCTTACTTTGTCAATGCCGACCGTACCCGGGTGAAGCAGCTCCTCATCAATCTCCTTTCCAATGCCATCAAGTACAACACCGAGGGCGGTACGGTGGCTGTGACCTGCACCCTGAGTCCCCCGGATGCCATTCGGATCAGTGTCCGCGATACCGGCGCCGGACTGGCGCCGGAACAGATTGCCCAGCTCTTCCAGCCCTTTAATCGTTTGGGGCAGGAGGCGCATGGCGAGCAGGGGACCGGCATCGG
>DIKR01000033.1:0-2761 GCA_002424625.1 Desulfuromonadaceae bacterium UBA5613 | reverse complement strand
GTCAGGGGGGGCACAGTTGTACACGGTCCTCTACGTCGAAGACAACCCGGCGAATCTGATGCTGGTCGAGGATATCCTGGCGCGCCGCCCTGATATCCGTCTGCTCAGTGCCCGCGACGGCGTTACCGGCATCAAGATGGCCCTCGCTTCCCTGCCGGATGTCGTCCTCATGGATATCAATCTCCCCGGCATCAGCGGTATCGAAGCCCTGAAAATTCTGGCGGACAACCCGACCACCGCGCATATCCCGATCGTGGCTCTCAGCGCCAACGCCATCCCCAGCGATATCGAGAAAGGTCTGGAGGCCGGCTTTTTCCGCTATCTCACCAAGCCGATCAAGGTCAGCCAGTTCCTGGAGACGCTCGACATGGTCCTGAAACATGCCAAGACAAAAGCGGCTCCGGCCGGGAAAAAGGAAGAAATATGAAGATGACCGAATCCGATATTCTTGGCGCCAACATCCTGATCGTTGATGATCGGGAGGAGAATGTCTTGCTGCTGGAAGAATTATTGCGTGACAGCGGCTACACCTGTGTGGCGGCAACGATGAATCCCCGGGAGGTCTGCGCGCTGCACAAGGAAAATCGCTACGACCTGATCCTGCTCGACCTGCAGATGCCGGTTATGGATGGCTTTGCGGTGATGGAAGAACTGAAGAGTCTCGCAACGGACAGCTACCTGCCGGTGCTGGTGATCACGGCACAACCGGGCCACAAAGCCCGGGCCCTGCAAGCCGGCGCCAGAGATTTCATTAGCAAGCCCTTCGAACTGGTCGAAGTCAAGACCCGTATCCGCAATATGCTGGAAGTGCGTCTTCTGCACAAAAATCTTGACGATTACAACAAGAAGCTTGAAGAGTCGGTGCAGCAACGGACGGGGGAGCTGACCCGAACCAATCTGCAGCTTACCCAGGAGATTGCCGAGCGCAAGAAAGTCGAAGGATCCCTCCTCGATACCTATGCGGAGATCAAGCGCTTGAAGGATCAACTCGAAGCCGAGAATATCTATCTGGAGCAGGAGGTGGCCCGGCAGGACAACTTTGGCGAGAGCATCGGGCAAAGTCAGTTGCTCGTACAAGTCTTTTCTCTGGTCGAACTGGTCGCACCGATGAATGCGACCGTCCTGCTCCTTGGTGAGACCGGTACCGGCAAGGGTGTTGTTGCCCGCGCCATTCACAGCAGCAGCACGCGCAAATCCCGGCCTTTGATCACGGTGAATTGCACCACCCTGCCGGCGACTTTGATCGAAAGCGAACTCTTCGGGCGGGAACGCGGGGCGTTTACCGGCTCGGATGCCCGGCAGATCGGGCGTTTTGAGCTGGCCGATGGGGGGACCATCTTTCTCGATGAAATCGGGGAGATGCCTTTTGAGCTGCAATCCAAACTGCTGCGGGTGATTCAGGATGGCGAGTTTGAGCGCCTCGGCAGCCCCCGCACCCTGAAGACCGATGTGCGGATTATCACTGCCACCAACCGCGACCTCGCCGAAGAAGTCAAGAACGGCAGGTTTCGGGAAGACCTTTATTATCGCCTCAACGTTTTCCCCATCACCATGCCGCCGTTGCGGCAGCGCAAGGACGATATCCCGCTTCTCGTCAGTCATTTTGTCAGTAAATTTAACGCTAAATTCGGCAGGAAGATCGAGAGCGTAACCAAGGAGACCCTGCACGTCCTCCAGGAATACCATTGGCCCGGCAACGTGCGCGAGCTGGAAAGTGTTATCGAACGTGCGGTGATCATCAGTCAGGGGAGCGTCCTCCAGATTTTGGACCACTTCGACACCTTCCGCAAGACCGAGGGGCCGGGTGGTCAGGAGATCAAGGCTCTCGTCGATCTGGAACATGACCACATCCTTCAGGTTCTGCAAAAGACCAGTTGGCGGATTGAAGGGAAGAGCGGGGCCGCGGTGATTCTCGGTCTCAACGCCAGCACGCTGCGCGCCCGGATGCGGAAATACGGGATTGTGCGACAGTAAATCCCCCTGCCCCCTCCTGGAACGACCACCCCCCAGCCCCCTCCTTGAATAAGGAGGGGGAGTCTTTTTATCCTTCATATATGGCAGTTACGTTAGACCTGACGGATCCGGTTCAACGGCTTCACGCGCCCCTTTCGCTTTCACTCCCGTTTTATTCTGTACAATCAAGTTGTTGCGCTACCCTGATTCGCGGTTCTTCTCTGGCACGTTCGTCGCAACTTGCCTTTTGGCAGGAGATGAATATTGCCGTTCTTTTTGCTGTACCCGAGTGGAGCTTAATTTTCAGGAGGTTCATGAATAAATCAGTTTACGCGTTGGACATCCAGACCCTGGGTCGTTTCCGTATTTCCGTCGAGGGCAAGACGGTGGCAACAAACTGGCAGGATGAACGCTTAAAAGTTCTTTTCTGTTCCCTCATTTCGCCGCTGGACCTCTACTTCAGCTGGGACCGGATCTGCCGCTCGCTTTTGGGCGTGCCGGAAACACGAAGCAGCCGACGGCAGTTGGAGGAGCTTTTTATCCGGCCACTCAATCGCTTTTTACTCAAGGAGCTGGGATTCAACCCCCTTATCGCCGGAGCGGAAGGGATCATGATCGACCCGCAAGGGATCCATCTCGATGTCTTTGAGTTTTACCGCGCTGTTGTCGATGGTCTCAATCTGGTTTCGCTTGACGACCTTGGCGGTGCCCGCAAAAAATTCAGCCGTGCGAAACGGCTTTATGTCGGCAGCTATCTGCCCGGAATGCCGGGAAAGATCATTGAGCACACCCGGATGGAACTCGAAGC
>DIKR01000067.1:16771-33607 GCA_002424625.1 Desulfuromonadaceae bacterium UBA5613 | reverse complement strand
GTCAGCCGCGACACCCGGGAACTGGAGGAAGAAGCGATCCTTCGCGCCACCTGCGAAACCGTGGCAGAGAACACTTCGGACGGCATCATCGCCCCTCTATTTTACCTGGCCCTCGGCGGACCGATTCTGGGGATGACCTACAAAGCCGCCAGCACTCTCGATTCGATGGTCGGCTACAAAAACGACAAATATCTCCACCTCGGCTGGGCTTCAGCGCGTCTTGATGATCTCCTCAACCTGATCCCGGCGCGGCTGACTGTTCTCCTCATCGCCCTTTGTGCGCCGCTGATCGGCCTCAACGCCGGCCAGGCCCTGCAGGCCGCACGGCGCGATGGAGGAAAAAGCAGCAGTCCCAATGCCGGTTACCCGATGGCTGCGATGGCGGGTGCCTTGGGCGTGACCTTTGGCGGCGCCGCGACCTACTTCGGTGCGAAACATGAAAAACCGATCCTCGGCAACGCCTGTCACCCCTTAACTGTTGCCGATTATCATCAGGTCATTCGCCTGATGTACGCGGTCTCCCTGGCGGCCCTCCTCCTTGGCGGCGGGCTCCTCCTCCTTTTGTCGAAAGGGTGATCATGTCCCGTTATCAGCACGGTGGCGGCATACATCAGGCCGCCGCGGAACTGCAGCGACCCGTAGCCGAGCTCCTCGACTTTTCAGCGAGTATCAACCCCCTGGGGATGCCGGCAAGCGTGCGCGCCGCCGCCGCTGCGGCCCTCGACGATGCCATCCATTATCCGGAGATTCATGCCGAATCCTTGGTCGCCGCCCTTGCCGCTTATCATCACCTCGACCCGCGCCATTTCCTGGCCGGTAACGGCTCCACCCCCCTCTTCACGCTCTTTGCCCAGACGCTGCGCCCCCGCCGCGCCCTGGTCGTCCGGCCTGCTTTCAGTGAATACCAGCGGGCTCTGGAGATCGCCGGGACCGCAATTGACGTCTTTGATCTTTATCCGGAGCA
The DNA here is from genome assembly GCA_002424625.1 of Desulfuromonadaceae bacterium UBA5613. Classification (GTDB taxonomy): domain Bacteria; phylum Desulfobacterota; class Desulfuromonadia; order Desulfuromonadales; family UBA2197; genus UBA2197. Next base: position 32,643 of record DIKR01000067.1, on the reverse strand, counting down.
GGACTTCACCCTCGATCTCTGCCAACTCCTTCAGCAGGTTACGCCGACGACCGACCTCCTCCTGATTGCCAACCCCGGCAACCCGAGCGGCGCCAGAATCGAAGCAGCGACCATCCTGACCCTGGCCCATGCCCTGCGTGAACAAGCCGTGGTTGCCGTCGATGAAGCCTTTATCGACTTCTGCCCCGATGCCTCCATCCTCCAGGCTGTTGCCAACACGCCGAACCTTTATGTCTTTCGCTCCATGACCAAGTTTTACGCCATCCCCGGACTGCGCATCGGTTACCTTGCCGGCCCGCTCAACGGCATTTCCCGCTTGCAGGAAGCTGCCGAACCATGGGCCTTGTCGACGATGGCGATTGCCGCCGCCAAAGCAGCGCTGACCGCAACGGCATATGACGAGGAGAGTTTACGCCTCATCCCGCAACTGCGCAGCGAGCTCGCAGAAGGCCTCCGCGCCCTCGGCCTGCACGTCTATCCCTCAGCGGCCAATTATCTCCTGCTGCGCCTCAGCGCAGCACGGGCCGATGAAGTTGTCGCCGCCCTCCGCCAAGAGGGAATCCTGTTGCGCTCCTGCAGCAACTTTTTGCCGCTCGATGCCCATTACCTGCGGGTGGCGGTTCGGACCAGCGCCGAGAACCAGCGCCTGCTCAACGCTTTGGCCCGGTTCTTTGCGGCAGAATGACAACATGAAACTCTGGCCCCGCGACTATTCTCTGGAAGAACTCAACCGCCTCAATGCCGGTAATCTCCTTGGCCACCTCGGCATTGAATTCATCGCCATCGACCGCGACTCCCTGACCGCGCGCATGCCGGTCGACCACCGCACCACCCAGCCCTTTGGTCTGTTGCACGGCGGCGCTTCCGTCGCACTCGCCGAATCGGTCGGGAGCTTTGCCGCCTTCCTCTCCTTGCGCGACAACAGCAAGACGACCGTCGGCCTTGAGATCAACGCCAATCATCTGCGCTCTGTTACGACCGGTTTCGTTTATGGTGTCGCCCGCCCCCTCCATCTCGGCCGCAGCACTCAGGTCTGGGATATCCGCATCAGTGATGATGACGACCGACTGGTCTGCGTTGCCCGTCTCACCATCGCCATCGTCCCCCGCCACAAAGTGCGCCCGACCGCGCCGAAGACTTTCCCCGGCGAATAATTCCCCTAACTTTTTCTAACCATGTTTTATAATGTGATTCATTTATATCGATAATTGAATATTAAAGTCTGTCAAAGACTATATTAAAATTCTCAAATCTGAATAAAGTTAAATAGTTGCATTATTTGTTTGACTTGCTGTATTTTTATGTAACAATGTTTTTTAAGCACTCAACAGCAAGGTCCAAGAGAGGAGAAAGACCATGTTATTCTTCGTCGCACTGATTGTCGTCACCGCCGTCGCAGCATTTTCCTTCCAACTCATCTGCTACATGAACTACAAAAAAACCTCTTCGCCTTCCTCTTCTCTGAAGTGGGGCCATAACCAGGCACTGCAAAACAGCTAGTAATTTGCCTAAAATCCACAAATAGGGAGCCGCACAGTTGTGCGGCTCCCTATTTTTTTGAATCATTTTCGGAGAATTAAAGCCGGTTACGGCGCAACTGGTCGAGGGGGTAAAAAGTTCCGCGCCAGAAAATCCCCCCCTGATAAAGATTGAGAAGCATCGTTCGCAGCAAAATCCAGCTGAAGAGACAGAGACCGAGAGGGAATCCCCAGGCAAAACGTTTCCGTTCACCGTGCAGCATTGCCCCCCGCATTAATAAAGCGGTAAAGATCAGGACGATGAGCAGATTTACGCTCCAAGTGGTTCCCTCGGTCAACAGCAGGGCGAGATAAGGCCAAAGGCCGAAGGTTAACTGCACCACAACTCCTCCCAGCACCATCCCCACCCGATAATCACAACCGGCAAAAGCATTCTTCTCCAGACCCCGAATTGCCTCACCGAGGCTCGCGTACCATTCGACCGCGAGAAACTCGGGCGCATACGCCACATTCTGCCGAAACCCACCCCTTTTAATGATTTTGCCGAGCTTGAGATCATCATCCGGACGGAGCGCAATCGTTTGATGGCCACCGACCGCATGATAAGCGCTGCTGCGCAGGAGATTAAAGGCGCCAATGCCGATATGACAGGGACTTTGCGGATCAGCGGCACGCCAGGGACGGGTAAAAAGGCCGAAAAAGAAGATAAAGGCAAGTCCAAGGATCGGCAACAGAGTGCCGGGCAGCGTCATGCGCGGGGTCAACGCCAGATGATCGAGGCGCTCGCTTTGCAGACGGTTGACGGCGCGGGACAGGACGCTCCCCTCCATGATGATATCGCCGTCGGTAAAGAGCAGGAGTTCCCCGGCGGCACGACAACTCCCTTGCCAGAGGGCATGATTCTTCCCCAGCCAGCCCGCCGGCAGAGTCTCGATCCGCAGCACTTTGAGCTGAGGAAAGTTGCCAGCCAGCTCCGCCAAAATGATCGGCGTACGATCGTCAGAACGATCATCGACGACGATGAGCTCGTAAGCGGGATATGCAAGACGGAGGAGAGAGGTAACGGCGGCGTGAAGATGACGCTCTTCGTTGCGCACAGCAACAACAATCGAGACCAGCGGCCAAGGACCGGGGCCGTCGCTTGGCGTAGCACGTAACGGTTGCAGACGGCGTTCGCCGCAAAGGAGTTCAACGGCGATGAGCAGAGTGCCAAGGAGGGTTACCAGGGCAAGGATCAGGAGTGCGGTCATGGCGAATCTCCTTCCCTTGACAGGATAGTCGGTAATAACCACATTGCCAAGGCCAATGCACCAAAAACAAAAAAAGCCGGAACAAGGGGAGGCACCTCGTTCCGGCTAGGGTCATTCCCTCTCCACTGGGATGGAGAGTTTTTGTGCGCTGCTATCTCTTGCCTTGCTGATGGTGACTTTACTGTGGGCGCAGTGAAAAGAGTACGTGGCTCTCCGTATAGTTTCCCATCATCTTGAACAATCCGGCGCTGTGCATTTGCGCAACAGGGATTTTGCTTTATCTTTTTTATAGTCAACGAAAGGACACGATTATGGATCTCAACAAGCTGACGATTAAATCGCAGGAAGCTTTCCAAAGTTCCCAGGAGTTGGCGGCACGGCGCGGCCACATTGAGGTCGATGGTGAGCATCTGCTCGCGGCCCTCCTTGAGCAGGAAGGAGGTTTGATTCCACGCTTGCTGCAAAAGCTGACCATTCCCGTCGAGAGCATGCTCCAGGCGGTGCGGGCGGAACTGGATCGCCGCCCTTCTGTCTCCGGTCCCGGCGCTGAAGCGGGGAAAATTTACGTCACCCAGCGCCTCAACCAACTTTTGCTCAAGGCCGGCGATGAAGCCAAACGCCTCAAGGATGACTTTATCAGCGTCGAACACCTGCTTCTTGCCCTCGCCGACGAAGGGGTGAAGAGTGCGACCGGGAAAATCTTCCAAACCTTCCGCCTCGATCGCGATCGCATCCTCGAAGCCCTCACCTCGATTCGCGGCAACCAGCGGGTGACGAGTCCCGAACCGGAAGCAACCTATGAAGCGCTGGAAAAGTACGGGCGCGACCTGGTGCAGGAAGCGCGCAAAGTGAAGCTCGACCCGGTTATCGGCCGCGACGGCGAGATCCGCCGGGTGGTGCGCATCCTGTCGCGCAAGACCAAGAACAATCCGGTCCTGATCGGCGAAGCCGGCGTCGGCAAGACCGCCATCGCCGAAGGGCTGGCGCATCGCATCGTCCGCGGCGACGTCCCCGAGGGGCTGAAGAACAAAACGATCTTCTCTCTCGATATGGGCGCACTGATCGCCGGCGCCAAATATCGCGGCGAGTTTGAAGAACGGCTCAAAGCGGTCCTGGCTGAAGTCAAGGAGAGCGAGGGGAAGATCATCCTCTTTATCGATGAGCTCCACACCATCGTCGGCGCCGGCAAGAGCGAAGGGGCGATGGATGCCGGCAACATGCTCAAACCGATGCTGGCGCGCGGTGAACTGCACTGCATCGGCGCCACCACCCTCGACGAATATCGCAAATATATCGAGAAGGATCCCGCCCTGGAGCGGCGTTTCCAGCCGGTGCTGGTCGAACAGCCGACGGTGGAGGATACCATCTCGATCCTGCGCGGCCTCAAAGAGCGCTTCGAAGTCTTTCACGGCGTGCGGATTCAGGACAACTCGCTGGTCGCCGCCGCCACTTTGTCGCACCGCTACATCACCGATCGCTTCCTCCCCGACAAAGCCATCGATCTCATCGACGAAGCCTGCGCGATGATCCGCACCGAGATCGATTCGCTGCCGACGGAACTCGACGAAGCGAGCCGCCGCGTCATGCAGCTGGAGATCGAGGAAGCCGCCCTCAAAAAGGAGAAGGATCGCGCCAGCCAGGAACGCCTCGACGTGCTGCGCAAGGAACTTGCGGATCTCAAACATAATGCCGACACTCTGCGGGCGCAGTGGGATGCCGAGAAGGAAGGGATCAAAAAGCTGCAGGGGCTACGGGAAACGATCGAGCAGGTGCGGAAGGAGATTGCCGTTGCCGAACGTCAGTACGACCTCAATAAAGCAGCAGAACTGCAGCATGGGCGTTTGCCGCAACTGGAGAAGGAGCTCAAGGAAGCCGAAGCTCACGCTGCCGAAAGTGGTGGTCCCCGCCTGTTGCGCGAAGAAGTGACGGAAGAAGAGATTGCCGAAATCGTTGCCCGCTGGACCGGGATTCCGGTCACCCGTCTGGTGGAGGGGGAGAAGGAGAAGCTCCTCAAGCTCGACACCATCCTCCACCAGCGCGTTGTCGGTCAGGATGAAGCGGTGCAACTCGTTGCCGATGCAGTGATCCGCGCCCGCGCCGGCATCAAGGANNCCGCGTCGGCCGATCGGCTCCTTTATTTTCCTCGGGCCGACCGGGGTGGGCAAGACCGAGCTTGCCCGCACCCTTGCCGAAGCTCTCTTCGATACCGAAGAGAATATCATCCGCATCGACATGTCCGAATACATGGAGAAGCACACCGTCAGTCGCCTGATCGGTGCCCCTCCCGGCTATGTCGGCTACGAAGAGGGGGGGCAGCTCACCGAGGCGGTGCGCCGCAAACCCTATAGCGTCATCCTCTTTGACGAGATCGAAAAGGCCCATCCCGACATCTTTAACGTCCTGTTGCAAATCCTCGACGATGGTCGGGTCACCGATGCCCAGGGGCGGACCATCGATTGCAAAAATACCGTGATCATCATGACCAGCAACATCGGCAGCCCCTATCTCCTGGATGGCGTCAGTGCGCAAGGGACGATTGAAGAGAGCGCGCGCAAGCAGGTCATGCAGGAGCTGCGGAGCGCCTTCCGGCCGGAGTTTCTCAACCGGGTCGACGACATCGTCCTCTTCAAGCCGCTCAGCAAGGACGAAATTACCCACATCATCGTCCTGCTTACCGATGATCTGCGCAAACGCCTGGCCTCCCGCCACATCGGCCTGGAACTGACCCCTGCCGCCTGCGACTTTGTTGTCGGAGCCGCCTATGATCCGGTTTATGGCGCCCGCCCCCTTAAACGCTACCTGCAGCACCAGCTGGAGACCAAAATCGGCCGCGCCATTATCGCCGGCGAGATAAGCGATGGTGACAAGATAACCATCGATGCTGATTCGCAGGGGCTGAGGATTGCTATCCGTCCTTGAGGTTCTGTAAATTTTACTTGTGAGATCGCCGGGGTAAGACAACAAGGGGCATCGATGCAGGTGCATCGATGCCCCTTGTTGCGGCAGCGCTCACAAATAACTCAGCTAAGGGACGGCATCGGAAAAGAAACTGCTTTGGGCGGGAGAAAATTTAAAGGCGTCAAGGAGGGAAAGATCTGTCGGTTTCATCAGCAAAATAGCCAAAAACGCAATAATCAACAGGGCAGCGGTCCAATTCATGAAAGCAGTCAGCCAGGGCCAGTCCGGTTCCCGCCGCAATACCCCCGCAACTTCCTCCTCGTCCTCTTCAGCGCTACCCAGACGGACCTTTTTTAACATCCGTCCGGCGGTTAAAAAGATCACCGCTGTCACCACAAATTGCGGCATGGCTTCCAGACCCAAATAGCCGCAACCGAACATAACGCCGTAAAAACCGAGGGCACAAAAACCCAGGAAGGTTAAATATTGTCCAAGATTTCCCTTCATCACTTCACGGCTCCTGCTCCGCACGCGTTGCTGCTCTCGCCGGCATGGTTATAAAGTTAACCTATAACTGAGCCGGGGAACGACTGTCAACTCCGCAGTGCTGAAAGGGGGCAAAGACCGGCAAAAACCGCCAAAGCAAAGGTGGCAATTCCGGCCACCAGGAGTAAATATCCGAGGGCTGACCAGGCAATGACCATGACCAGAGCTTTCAGGAGGAGGGTCGTTGCCACCACAGCAAGAAGGAGGTGGAAAGGACGCCCGCAATCACTCGGCTGCGCGGCAACCAGAGCGGCAAAGAGCCCCCAGAAAAGGAGAAAAGCTCCTTGCCCCGGGGAGTTCGTTGTTGTTGCCGACACGTTGCCGAGCTGGGAGATCTGAGAACAGGTAAAGAGTCCAAAGGCAACCAGGACCACCGATTCGAGGTGGCGCTCATGGCGCCAGGCCTGTAAACCAGCACCAATCTGGATCACGACCGCAAGGAAGAGCGGAGCGAGCAAAGCTTGGACACTAGAGACGACAGGGGAGAGAACAACGGCTTCGAGCAGTACGGCGAAGCCGAGCGCCAGGATCCCGGCGACTCTGCTCATCATCCAGGTCTCCTGTAATTTTGCTACGCCAAGGGTCGAGTTTCTGGCCATGATTGCCTCCTGATGAACGTCTTTGTATCCCACTTGATTCGACAGCAGCGTGTCCCTGTGTAATCCGACCTCGCCCTGACACCCGCTTTCACAGAATCTACTAGCAACGGTTGTGCCAGCCTCCATAATAATTGCAACTACTCGATACTGCTGTAACTATCTTCAAGCCAGCACACATAACTCTCTATTCTCTCCTTTCCTCTTTGCGGATTTGCAAAAAAAAAGCCCCGATCTTTGCATCGGGGCGAACCTGTCACCGGCATGGGCCGCTTGCACTGCGGAGCTCAGCTATAATCTTCCTTTTTCAACCTGTACTTTTTAATCTTGCGGTAAATAGTCGCCATATTCATTCCGGCTTCACGGGCCGCCTCATCAATATTCCCCCCCTTTTTTCGCAGCAGCATCTTAAGGTAATCGGTTTCAAAGGCGGTCATAGCAGCGGTATAATCACTATCGAGCATGGCGGTGAGCTGCAGCGCCCCGCCGGTAAAGGAGGGGGGCATCTCGATAAACTGTTCGAGTATCGCCAGGTCGATGACAGCGTCTTCGCTGCCGATCGCCATACAGGCCTCGACGACATTACGCAACTGGCGAATATTCCCCGGCCAAGGAAAGCGCTTGAGGGCTTCGATCGCTTCAGCACTGAAGCCCTTGACGTTGGTACCGAACTTTTTATTCTGTTCCTGAATAAAGTGCGCGGCGAGCAAGGGGATATCTTCGACCCGCTCCCGCAGTGGCGGCAGGCGCAGGTTAAGGACATTCAGGCGATAATAAAGATCTTCGCGAAAGGTGCCGTTCCGCACATCCGCACTCAAATCGGCGTTGGTGGCGGAGATGATGCGGACGTCAACCTTGATCGGCTGCGTGTCGCCAATACGGAGAAATTCCTGCTCCTGAAGAAAACGGAGCAAAGTCTTCTGTACATTGATCGGCAGGTTGCCAACTTCATCAAGGAAGAGAGTGCCGCCGTCGGCAGCTTCAAGGAGCCCTTTACGATTTTCCGCGGCGCCGGTAAATGCGCCCTTTTTATAACCGAAGAGCTCACTCTCCAAAAGGGATTCAGAGAGAGCGCCGCAATTGATGGCAACAAAGCGCTTGTCACGGCGGGGAGAGTTATAATGCAGCGCCTGGGCGACGAGTTCCTTGCCGGTTCCGGATTCGCCGGTAATCAGGACCGAAGTGTCGCGTATTGCCACCTTCTCCATGCGTTCGATCAAAGCCTTCAGCGCCGGTGCGCTGCCGATCATCTTGTCAAAACTGAACTTCCCGACCAGTTCTTCCCGCAGCTGCCGGTTCTCTTCGAGAAGTTTGGTCTGCTGCAGCGCATTGCGCACCCGATAGATGAGTTCTTCCGGCTCAAAGGGCTTGGTGAGCATATCGTAGGCACCGCGGCGCAATGCCTGAATCGCCGTTTCAACGGTGGCGTAAGCGGTAATCATGATCACCGGAATGGCCGGCGCCTTGGCCTTGATCCGCTCCAGGACTTCAATCCCGTCCATCCCCGGCATCTTGATATCGGAGATAACCAGATCCCACTCTTCCGCCTTGAAACTTTCGACCGCTTCAAAAGAGCGGGTAAAGGCCCCGACCTTGAAGCCGTTATCCTTAAGGACGGCCTCCATCATCCGGCAGAGCCCCTCTTCATTATCGATAAGCAAAATTCTCTTCTTCACGATGGGTCATCCTCGGGATCGAGCGGCAGCGTCACAACAAAGGTCGTCCCCTGATCGGGGAGGCTATGAACTTTGATCCGACCATGGTGAAAATCGATGATCTGCCGGGTTATGGCAAGGCCGAGTCCGGTTCCCCGCGCCTTTGTCGTGTAAAACGGCTCAAAGATCTGTTCCAGCTGTTCCGGCGCCATGCCGACCCCGGAATCGCTGAATTCAATCTCGACAAATTTATTGTCAACCTGGCGGGTACTGACCGTCAACACCCCCCCCTGCGGCATTGCTGCCCCGGCATTCAGGATGAGATTGATCGCTACCTGTCGGAGTTGGTCACCATCGGCGCGTACCAGCGGCAATTCTGCGGCAAAGTGCCTCTTGATCTGCACCTGATGCATGTCGGTGTGATTGGCGGCAAAGTTAAGAATCTCTGCGAGCAGATGGGTCAAATCGATAATTTCCAGCGCCGGTCGTGGCGTCCGGGCATAACTGAGAAGGTTCTGGACGATCTTTTTGCAGCGCTTGCTTTCGCGTTTGATTTCATGAATGTAGTTATAGTTTGGATCATCTTCGGGAATTTTCCCCTCCAGATAACTGGCATAACCAAGGATGACCCCGAGGGGATTATTGATTTCGTGGGCGACACCGGAAGAAAGGACTCCGAGGGAAGCCATCTTCCCCTGCTGCGCCAGGGCGCTCTCCATCTCGCGGTGACTCTTGATCATTTCGGTCATACGATTAAAGGTGGCAGCGAGTTCCCCCATTTCATCAGTACCTTTGACCCGGACCGGTTGGTCGAAACGACCCCGTTTCACTTGGTGAATCCCTTCGAGAATGCGCTGAATCGGTCGGGTGACGATCTTGGAAACAAAGATCACGAGCAGGATTGAAACCAGGCAGGTGGCCGATGTCAGCAGAAGCATACTGACAAAGGTCCGCACCCGCAGGGCATTGGCGGCTTCGTAAAATTCGTCTTCATAAGAACCGACAGCAACAACCCAGTCCCACGGGGCAAAGTAAATATAACGGGCTATCTTCTGGCGCGGCGCCCGCTCCCCTTCATTTTGCCAGGGATAACGCAGCCACCCTTGCTTTTTGTCACGCATCTCCCGCAAGAATGCCTTCCCTTCGGCATCGCGGGCATCAAGGTGGTTCTCCCCTTCACTCAAGGGGTGGATGGTAAAAATCCCGGCACCGTCGATGGCGTAGATATAACCGGTGCGCCCGACCTTCTTATCTTTAAGTCGGGATTTGAGATCCTCGAAGGATTTTCGTTCAAAGGCGATATCTTCGGCAGTTTCATCAAGATAACCACTGGCGGCAATAATCCAGTCCCACTGCGGAAAGTAACGGTAGGCGGCGATCTTCATCCGTAGCTGCTGGTCACCAAGTTGCGGATTGCGCCACGGGTAGGTGATAAAGAGCACTTCTCCCGGCTGCGCCTGCTGCGCCTTCTCGATCATCTCCCGGATAAAAAACCGCCCGTCTTCATCCTGCGCATCAAAGATATTCTCCCCCTGCTGCGCCACATGCGCCTGCAGAACGCCCTTGCTGTTGACGGCATAAAGATAGCCGCTCGGGCCGACACTGACCTTGAGCAGCGCCTTGCGCGCCTCTTCCTGGGCGGCTGCCAGCGGAACCCCGGAGCGGCGATGTTGATCGTTCTGACTCTCGGCAATCCCCCAGGCAATACTGGCAAGGGCTTTGAGATCACGATTGAAACTCTCACGCTTATCCTGACGATAGACCTGAAATTGCTGATAATGGGCGCTGAGCAGATCGACGGTAAAAGCGGCCATGTGGTCAAGATCGGCTTCACTGCTGCGCGTAATCCCCAGAGTCGCTTGACTGGCGCCGATATAACCGACGACACTACCGACGATGATGACCGGAAGCACCACCAGCGGCAGAACGACAACGAGGAGTTTGCCGCGCAGCTTGAGATTACGAAACCAGTTCACCAGGGAGAATATTTTCATCTTGACCGCTAACGCCCGTCGTCGCGGACAAGGCTGCGTTTTGCCGCAATCTCCTGGCGCAACCAGTCATACCAACAAGGGAGACCAGCCCCGTTTTGGCAGGAGAGCTCAAAGATGCGGAGGCGCGGATTCACCTGACGGGCAAAAGCTTTACACTGCTCGATATCGAAGCGCAGGTAGGGGAGGAGGTCAACCTTGGTGAGGATCAGAATGTCGGCAGCCCTGAACATATCCGGGTATTTAAGGGGTTTATCCTCCCCTTCCGTCACCGAAAGGAGGGCAATCTTGGCATCCTCGCCAAGGTCAAAAGCAGCTGGACAGACGAGGTTGCCGACATTCTCGATCATGACGATATCGAGAGGAAGCTCGGCAAAGTTTTCCATCCCGTGCCCGATCATGTGCGCATCAAGATGGCAGCCGCTGCCGGTATTGATCTGCACGGCCGGCACCCCGGTGGCGGCGATCCGCTCGGCATCGTTACTCGTCTGCTGATCCCCTTCGAGAACGGCAAAATGCAACTCGGACTGTAACTCAGTGAGGGTCCGTTCGAGGAGGGTTGTCTTGCCGGAGCCTGGAGAACTGACAAGATTATAGACAAGGAGGCCTTTTTCACGAAAAAGACGCCGATTTGCTGCGGCAAACCGGTTATTCTTGGCGAGAAGATCTTCTTCGACACGAAGGGCACGTCCCGGACTCTGCTCAGCTGGAGAATGATGGTGGTGATGACCGCTCGGGCCGCAACCGCAATCCGTACACATAATCAGTCAACCTCCACTTCAACAACGCGCAACTCTTTACCCTGCAACCGCTCCAGAGAAAAGCCCCCACACTCCGGACAGGTCACGGTATAAGTGTCGAGGGTGCACTCGGCCTGGCAGTCATAACAGCGACCGCGGCCGGGAATAAAAAGGATCTCCAGGCGACTCCCTTCGAGAAGAGTGCCGCGGCTGCAAACATCAAAACAGAACTCTACCGATTCAGGAACGACACCGGCGAGGGCGCCGATTTCGACTTTGACCGCGCGCACCTGGGTGGCGCCATTCTCCCGGGCAACACGTTCAGCTATTTCAATCAGATGCTGGGTCAAGCCAAGTTCATGCATGTCAAACAAGTCCACATTGTGAGATAATAAAAACTTATAACATGCCTTTTACGGCGGCGTAAAGGATTGGTCAACGCTGATGGTCGAACTCTTTGATACGCACATTCACCTCGACCGCCTTCCTCCTGAGCAGCTAGCGGCCGAACTCGCTCGGGCACGGACGCTGGGAATCACCTCTTTTTTGGTTCCCGGCGTCACCCCGGCCGGCTGGGATGGCCTGAATCTTTTGGCAGAAGAACATGCCGGCCTTTTTCTCGCCCCCGGCGTCCATCCTCTGGCGGCTGAGTCCTGGTCGGACAAGGTGCAGGAGCGACTGTTGTGCCTCCTTGAGCATCCTGCGGTCATTGCCGTCGGCGAGATTGGCCTTGATAACAAGATCCCCGTACCCATGGTTCGCCAGGAGATCACGTTTCGTGCACAACTGCGCATCGCCGTTGCCGCGGGATTGCCGCTGCTTCTTCATTGCCGCGGTGCGTTGCCGCGCTGTCTGCAAATTTTTCAGGAAGAACAAGGGCCGGGCGTCGGCGGTATTCTCCATGCTTTTTCCGGCAGCGGCGAGATGGCGAATGTGGCGCTAGATCTGAATCTGACCCTCGGCTTCGCTGGCAACATCACCTGGCCCGAGGCGCGCCGGGCACCGGAGGTGCTTCGCACCCTGCCGGCGACAGCTTTTGTTCTTGAAACCGATGCCCCGGATCAGAGTCCGGAACCGCACCGTCGCGAGCGCAACCGACCGCTGTGGCTTTCCTTGATCGCCAGGCGCTGTGCGGAACTGCGCCATTGCTCCCTTGAGGAAGTAGCCGCGCAGACGACGGAGAATGCCCGACGGATTCTGCACCTGACGTAACTCCACTCTTCTCTGACAAGGATTGATCAAGATGAAACAAAGCGAAGATTCCTTCAGCCGCACCCGCCTCCTTCTCGGCAGCGCGGCCCTTGACCAGCTGGCAATTCGCGTTGGCGATCTCTTTGCCACACAGAACTGTCGTTTGGCCAGAATCATGCGGAAAGAATTACGCCAGCGGGGAGTCACAACAGATGTAGAAGTGGTCTATTCGACAGAAGGATTTCGCCCCTTAGGGGCGGGGGAGAAGGCTTGAGACAGATACAACGGCAGGCTATCAGCAACGGCGCGCCCCCCTGGGGAGCGTGCCGTGGATTCCATCCATCTTCGGCTTGACCATGGCGGGCACAGTCATTCCCAAGATTCTTGCCAACAGGGGCGTTGTTATCCCGGCAGGCGATTGCGAATAATCCGCATAAAGAGAACGCCGAGAATGGTGAGGCTCAGCCCGGCAAAGAGGAGGACATAGCCAAAGCTGTCCATGCGCCCCCAGTCACCAAAACTCTTCCCCTTCATCAGGATCATCAGTGCAACGCCGCTGAAAACACTGATACCGCCGAGGATGTAAAAAACCAGAGAAGCATAGATCAGGGCATAACCGGTATTCTTCTTCATAGCAGACCCCGTAAAGATCAAAAGGGGGCGCCGGCATACGGCGCCCCCTTTTCTTTTCATTTAGTGTCCTGATCCGGTAGCAAGGGCCAGGATCATCAGAACCAGGCAGCCGAGGCCGGTAAATAAGGCGATGAAGCCAAAGCCTTTCAGCACAAAGTCATAAAAGACGCCGCTCGGTTTTTTCACGACGTATTGTTCGATGGTGCCCTCTTCTTCATAGCGCCGCCATTGGTCGCCACGCTCTTCAATGAACTCTTCCTTCGACATCTGGCCATTAAAGATAACAAAGTCCATGGGGAACTTTTCCGGCCGTCCGTGCGTATTGAAGAAGTGAACGGTAAAGATAAAGCCGGTGGCGAGGAGGGCTTCGTCGGAATGCACAATCGTTGCGACATTGAAGGCCCAACCGGGGAGGACGACGCCAAAGATCTCGGGGAACCACAGCATCAGACCGGAACCGCCGATAGCAAACATACCCCAGAAGACTGCGATAAAGTCGAATTTTTCCCAGTAAGTCCAACGCTCAAACGTCGGTTTCGGCCCCATGAAGAGGAACCATCTGACCATACCGACAACATCTCTGACATCACGGAAGTTCGGGCAAAGAGATTCCGGCCCGAAGAGACGCTGCAGGAAGTTCCCCTTCACCTTTTTGTCGATAAAGAGGAAGTTGATGGTCATGATGATCGCGGTCAGGAAGTAGGCAAAGGTCAGGACCGCACAAGCACGATGGATCAAGCCGGCATTGGCCGTTCCGCCAAAGAACTCCATCATAAAGCGCGCCCAGCCCTGATCAGCAAATTTCAGCGGCAGACCGGTGAGGGAGAGGCCGAGGAAACTGATGATGACGGTGAGATGCATGACAATATGACGACAGGTAAAGCGGCGATACTGCTTGTGCCCATCCGGGATAACATGGGCAATATGACCAGCATGCAGCGCTGCCAGTTTCTCACGGTTTTCAACAAAACCACGGAAGAGCCACAGGAGGGTATGAATCCAGAAGACGGTGAAAGTACCAAGGAGCAAGCCGGTCATCAGGACGAATGTCCAGTATAGAACTGGATACTCGTCCGAATCCGTCATGTCGGCATGGGCATAATATTCTGTAAATGGCACCGTCGCCTTGGGGTGGCAGGCGCCGCAAGTCTTGACGAGATTGGCCGGATTGATACTCGAATTGATATCCTGGGGGGGGAGGATCGCGTGTGACGTATGGCAATCGGCGCAGCCGGCCGCTTTTTCCGGAAAGCCAAGGCGGTAATTCTTGCCGTGATAACTGTCGAGATAGGTCTTGACTGCAATATTTGTGATGCCGTTGCGGTCCATCATCTCTTTATCAGCATGACACTTCAGGCAAACCTTGGTGTGAAATTCTTTACCTTCTTTCGACGATTCTTCACCGATGGGCTGAATCTCGTGCAGGTTATGGCAGTCATTACAGGCCGCGGAATCAGGATTGCCGTCTAAAACTGCCTTGCCATGATATGAGACCATATATGTGTCGGCAAGATCATGGCAATTGCTGCAAGTGGCGACAACCTTGGCTTTGTCACCTTTCCAAGGCTGATGAACGTGGATATCAGCGTGACAGTCAAAACATTTGATGTCATTGAGCATGTGGACGCTGCTGTAATGCTCGGTCGTCTCTTTTTTATGGCAGCGAACGCAGTTCACTTCCGTGGGCATCTGCTCGCCATCTCCATGACGTTTCAGATCAGTGATTCCGAGATGACAACTGGTACAGCCGTTCTGACCATGAACAGAATTAGAAAAATCCTGCATGGTAACGACAGTATCGTGACATTTGAAACATTCCTGGGGATTTATGGCGATGCCTTCTGCCATAGCTGTGCACGGTGCCAACAACAGAAGCACCAGCATGACCCAACGATAAATCCTTACACCCATAACGATTCCTCCCTTTTTTCTCCTGATGACTACATGGCAAGCTGAAGACAGGTCGCCCAAGTTAGCGAAAGACAATCTACAGATTGATTAGTTTTATTTCAACAAAAAAACCAAAAAAACAAAGCTTTTATTCGCATTCTCATATAATTACAACTTTTTAATGTTATTCGCAAAAAAAGGGTGCCACCCTTTGGCAGCACCCTTGATCTTTTAACCGCAGCAGCAGAATTTACTGAGCAGCAGCCTGTCCAGCCAACTGCATCACCTGAGCGGTGAAGGGGTTGGCGAAGAGAATGATCATGCAAACAACAAAAACATAGATAGCGAGGGACTCGATCATGGCCAGACCGATCATCATGGTGGTCAGGATTTTACCGCTGGCGCCGGGATTACGAGCAACCCCTTCAACTGCACTCTTGATCGCCAATCCCTGGCCGAGGCCGGTACCGAAAGAACCGATTGCCATGCCGAAACCGGCAGCAATCATACACCAAGCAAAAAACGTCATTGTACTACTCCTTCCAAAAATGGGGGTTAATTGTTCCTATACAGATAGGACCAAGGCGGAAAAACAATCAGCAAATGCCAGATTAATGGGCGTCTTCAAGCGCCCCGGCAATATAAATCATCGCCAGAAGGGAGAAGACAAAAGCCTGAATGAAGGCGACCAGCACCCCCATCAACATCATCGGAATCGGCAGCAAAAAGGGGACCAGGGTAAAGAAGATCATCAAAACGATCTCGTGGCCATACATGTTACCGAAAAGACGCAGGGACAAGGAGAGCGGACGCGCCAGATGCCCGATCATTTCAATAATGATCATCAGCGGCGCCAGCCAGATAATCGGGCCGGTAAAGTGTTTGATGTAGTGCGTGCCGTGCTCTTTAAGACCGATGATATGGGTCATAAAAAAGACAATCAAGGCCAACGCGACATTGGTATTGAGATTCGCTGTCGGCGGGAAGAAGCCCGGGATCAGACC
>DIKR01000067.1:12869-16665 GCA_002424625.1 Desulfuromonadaceae bacterium UBA5613 | reverse complement strand
GCCGCCGGGAACCATCTTCAGGCCGCGCGAGGCCGCAAAGGCCAGAGACATCAACAGCAAGAGAACGACCCAGGTATATGTGACCGTCCGCAAACTGAGAGGATCGGCAATCAGGTTGTGCAGCTGCAACTGAGCAGACAGCCAGTCGAGGAACATAAAAGGATGGATCATGAATCAACGCCTCCTTGATGCAGTCAATCTCGCGATCGTGGTCCAGAAGAGACTGACAACCACCACCGAAAGACCTGCTGCCAGCGCCAGGGGGTTCACCCGCAACACGGCAACGCAGAAATAAAGCGCCGCTGCCACGGTGGCAAGACGGAGCAGATAACTCGATTGAAACCGGCGTGCAGAGCCGGAATCAAGCTGGACAAACATTTTGATCAAACTGAACTGCATCCAGTGAAAGCTGAGAAGAGCCACTGCCCCGCCACACAAAACACCGAGAAACACCTCCAGCGACTGCCAAAAAAGACTTAACAGGAGAAGAACAGCAAAGACTATCAGATTCCGGCGAGCCAACTGCCAAGGCAACTCTTCATCACTTTTTACTGTCACCTTCGCTGGAACTTTCCGCCTGCTGCCGCTTTAACTCACGATCAGTCAGAATATAAACGTTACGAAATCCGGCCACGACCCCGAAACAGAGGAAGATCAGGGTCATCCAGGGGTTGGTTCCGAGCCAGCGATCAAGATAGTAGCCCATCGCCAGACCGATCAGGGTCGCCGCCACCATCGAGATGCCAAGTCCGGACAAGAACCCCATTGACTTGATGAGCTGGCGGCGCTGCTCTTTCATCACTCTGAACCCTTCTGACCAGCCGGTCTTTCGAGCCGCGTCTTAATATCACACCACCCTTATCGTGTCAACCTCTTTACGGCGGAAAAACAAGTGTTATCCTCTTGACCGCAGGAGGAAAGAACATTGATAATGCACATGGTAAATCTCTTTATTACCCCAAACCAAGGGACGGATCGTTTTTATGTTGTACTCTACTTTGCTTCGTCGTTTAAAGTCGCGCTCTCGCTACTGGATTTTTGCCGCTCTTCTTGTTTCCCTCTTTGCTCTCTCCACATCCCTGCTGACGCCTTCGGATGCTTCGAGTCCGACCGACACCACGGAAAACTACGCCGCCAATCGCGCCAAGCTGATCAGCTATGTGCTGCGCAATCAACTAGCGCGCCATCATTACAGTCACAAAGCCATCGATGACGAGCTTTCCCGCGCCGCCTACAACCTCTTCCTGAAACAACTCGATGCGCAAAAACGCTTTCTGCTGCAAGCGGATATCGACCACCTTCAGCCCTACGCTTTGCTGGTTGACAACGAAGTCAATCAGGGAGTCATCGAACTCCCGGCCATCGCCGCCCGGATCATGGATCAACGCGTCCTGCAAGTCCAGGAAATGGTGCATGCCCTCCTGAAAGAAGAGATCGACTTCACGAAAAGTGAGAAGATCGAAACGGACAACGCCAAGCTGAATTACTGTCGCGACCTGCCGGAACTGCGTGAACGCTGGCGCAAAATCATCAAGTACCAGCTCCTCGGCCGCTACATGAATCTTCTTGAGGACCAAAAGAAGCTCGAAAGCGCCGGCAAGAAGTTTGACAAAGAGCTTATGGCTGACGCCAAACTCAAGGTTGGCAAGAGTCTTGACCAGTTCTTTACCCGGATGCTGGAACAGAAGGAGCAGGATCGCTTCGACAGCTACTTCTCCGCCATCACCGAAGCCTTTGACCCCCACACCAACTACCTGCCGCCGACGCAGAAAGAGGATTTCGATATCAGTATGCGCGGCTCCCTCGAAGGGATCGGCGCCACCCTGCGCGAAGAAGACGGTTACATCAAGGTGACGCAGATTATCCCCGGCAGCGCAGCCTGGCGGCAAGGGGATTTACAGGCCGAAGATGTCATCCTCAAGGTGGCCGAAGGCAAGGCCGAGCCCGTTGATATCACCGACATGCGTCTGCGCGATGCCGTCAGCCTGATTCGCGGCAAGAAGGGGACTGAGGTCCGCTTGACCGCGAGAAAACCGGACGGCAGCAAGAGCATCATTCCGATCGTGCGCGACGTTGTGCAGATTGACGAAACCTTTGCCCGCGGCACAACCATCAAGGACGAAAAGAGCGGAAAAATCTACGGTTATATTCGTATTCCCTCATTTTACCGCGACTTTCAGGAAAGCGGCAATGGCGGCCGCAACGTCACGGACGATGTCCGCGCCGAGATCGCCAAGCTTAAAGACAGCAATATTGACGGCTTGATTCTTGATGTACGCAATAACGGCGGCGGTGCCCTTTCCGATGCCGTGTCGATTGCCGGGCTCTTCATTGATTCCGGACCGGTCGTCCAGGTACGCAGCAGCAACGGCAAGACACAGGTCCTCGAAGACAACAGCAAGAATGTGTATAGCGGCCCCCTCGCCATCCTCGTCAATGAATTCAGCGCCTCGGCCTCAGAGATTCTCGCCGGCGCCCTGCAGGACTATCGCCGCGCTATCGTCATCGGCAGCGCCCACACCCACGGCAAAGGGACAGTGCAGGCGATGCTCGATCTCGATCGAGACTTCAATCTGCGCAATATGGAACAGTTTCTTCCCCTCGGAGCGCTCAAAGTAACCATCCAGAAGTTTTATCGCGTCAGCGGCGGTTCGACCCAGTATCGCGGCATTGTCCCCGACATTGTCCTCCCCGACCGCTTACAGTACCTCAAGAGCGGTGAGCGCTATCTCGACCACTCCCTCCCCTGGGACACCATCGAAGCGACCAATTATCGCCCCTGGCCGCAGGCGCTCCCGGATCTGGAGTGGTTGCAGAGTCGCAGTCAGCAGCGCATTAAAAGTGATCCGGCCTGGCAGACCATCAACAAGGATGCCGCCCGCGCCAAGGAGCGGAGTGAAAAGACCCTCGTTCCTTTGCAATACAGTGAATTACATCGCGACTGGCTGGAAGAAAAAAAGCTGGCCGAAGCACAGCGGTCGGAAAGCGGTATGCCGAAGCATGGAGAAAAAGGGAGTAAACGCGAGCCGCTGCTGACCGATAGCGACAAGCTCAAGCAGATGGCCAAGGATACGGAAAAAGATCCGGTTGCCAAAGAAGCGATGGCGGTCCTTACCGACATCACTACCCATCCCACTGCTGCGACCAAGAAAGCAATCAAGCTGATCAATTAAACGCCAGCAGAGATGAGTTGACAGACGACAAACAGGTGTGATACCTGATTCTCAAATTTTCCGGAGTCGTAAACGATGAAGCAGCGTCCTTCCCATCAAAATCTGCAGACTGCAGCCGCACGAGCTACCAGCGCGGCTGCCACGGCAGTCGCAGTTCAATCCGCTGCCCGTCGTTACGAGACCCGGTAATAACTCCCTTTTCCCGTCTCTCAAGTAAGACATCAGGCCGCGGCAGACACGTCGCGGCCTTTCTTTTTTCAACGACCCAGGACCTTTTAAGGAGAAAAATTCATGCGTAACAACATCGTGCCGATTGGTGGCGGAGAGATGACTTACGAGATTCGCGCCATTGTCGACATCGCCGACAAACTCAAAAAGCTCGGGCTCAAAACCAATATGGAGAATATCGGTGATCCCGTCGCCAAGGGGGAACAGATCCCCGGCTGGATGAAGCAGATCGTCGCCGACCTCGCTATGGAGAATGCGTCCTACGGCTACTGCCCGACCCGCGGTGTACTCGAAACCCGGGAATTTGTCGCCGAACTGACCAACCAGCGCGGCAAGCTGCAGATCTCCCCCGAAGATATCCTCTTCTTCAACGGTCTCGGCGACGCCATTCAAAA
>DIKR01000067.1:12127-12843 GCA_002424625.1 Desulfuromonadaceae bacterium UBA5613 | reverse complement strand
TATTCGACCCATTCCTCGGCTGAGGCCGCTAATGCCGGCCAACCGGCAGTGACCTATCGCCTCGCCGCCGAAAACCACTGGTATCCCGACCTCGAAGAGCTGCGCAACAAGGTCAAATTCAACCCGGCGATCTCCGGTATTTTGCTGATCAATCCCGACAACCCCACCGGCGTCGTTTATCCCGAAGCGGTCCTGCGCGAAATCGTCGCCATTGCCAAAGAATATGACCTCTTCATCATCAGCGACGAGATCTATCACAACATCACCTACAACGGCACCTCCACCCTGCCGATCTCCGATCTCATCGGTGATGTCCCTGCCATTGCCATGAAAGGGATCAGCAAAGAGTTCCCCTGGCCGGGCGGGCGCAGCGGCTGGATCGAGGTCTACAATGCCGACAAAGATCCGATCTTCGCCAAATATGTCGCATCGATTCTCAACGCCAAACTCGTCGAAGTCTGCGCCACCACCCTGCCGCAGATGGCGGTCAAACCGATCATGACCCACCCGGAATATCCGCTTTATCTTGAAGAGCGCAAGAACCGTTATGCCCGCGCTTCGAATATTGCCTATGACATTCTCAAGGATGTTCCCGGCCTCAAGGTCAACCGCACCAATGGCGCTTTCTATATGGCGGTTGCCTTTGATGACGGCGTGCTGACCAGCAGTCAGAGCCTGCCGATTGCCAACGCGGAAGTCAAAACCCTCGTCGAAGG
>DIKR01000067.1:0-12033 GCA_002424625.1 Desulfuromonadaceae bacterium UBA5613 | reverse complement strand
CGCATTACCCTGCTGGAGCGGGATGAAGCCGAGCTGACCCGCATCTTCCAGACGATTGCGGCGAGTGTGCAGGCCTATTTGCAGTCGTAATTTATGGCAATGAGAGATTGAACGCCAACGCCGCAGAAGTCACTTTTCTGCGGCGTTTTTTATTTATGGCGCACAACAATCATGCTAAGGTTTGCCTGCACCACCACATCATTCAACCGGAGGGGGACGTATGAAAAATCCGCAGATCACCATCTTTGCCAAGCAGGCCGGGGTCGAGATTACCCCGTACACCAAGCGCAGCGACAACCGCCCGGATGAAGGTCGGATTGCCCTGCGCTTTTTTCGTCTGGAGAGCGGCGGGACATCGTTGCGCTTCATTGTCGAACCGGCTGAAGCCTTCGACCTTGGCTGCCGGATGGGGAAGGTTCATAGCGAGGGGGGGAAGGAGAGTCTCAGCCACCGTTTCGAAATGAACGGCAACGAGGTGCTGACCAAGCTGACGGTGGAACGCTATACGCGCAACGGCAAGCACGGCTTTGCTCTCGGGCTGCAACGAGGGAGCGAGGAGATCAATGTGCCGACCACGCCGGAGCGTTTTCTCCATGCGGCTGAATTCCTCCGTCACCTCTCCCTGCGCGAAGCTTGGGTCGAGGAGGCAGAGCGGGGTGCAGTACCGGCTCAGGGGATGGAGAATTCGAGAGAATAGCCGGCGCCGCCATCCTGGCGCAAAAGTTCGACCAGGGCGGGGAGAACGTCCTGCAGCAGCGCCGGCAGGGTGTAGGGAGGATTGATGATAAAAAGGCCGCTGCCGTGCATGCCGAAGCCGTCGTCGGAGGGCGTTTGCACGGTCAGGGTGACGTGTAGCCAGCTTGGGAGACTGAGGGCCTTGAGACGACCGGGCAAAGCCTGCGCTTCGCTGCGCTGTAACTGCGGATACCACAGGGCATAGGTACCGGAAGCAAAGCGCTTCACTGCATCGCCAAGCAGCTTGACCACCCGCTCGTAATCGCGCTTCTCTTCGTAAGGAGGGTCGATGAGGACGAGGGCACGCCGGGTCGGCGGCGGCAACAGCCCTTTCAGGCCGGTAAAGCCGTCGCAGCCCGCGATCTTGACCTGTTTCCCGGCCGCACTGAAGGTGGCGCGCAGCAGTTCCTGATCGCGGGGATGGAGTTCGAAGAGCCACATCCGGTCGTCAGGTCGCAGCAACTGACCTGCCAGCCAGGGGGATCCGGGATAACGGGTCAGCTCCGGACCGGGGTTGCAGGCGCGAATCTGCTGACAAAAGCCAGCCAGGGGCGACGGGAGATGCTGCAGCTTCCACAACCGGCCGATGCCGGCCGCATATTCGGCATTCTGGGTGGCATAGCCCTGATCCAGGGCATAAAGACCGGCCCCGGCATGGGTATCGATATAAGAAAAGGGCTTCTCCTTACGCCGGAAATAGTTCAGCAGCTCCACCAGCACCAGGTGTTTGAGGAGATCGGCATGGTTGCCGGCATGAAAAGCGTGGCGGTAGCTGAGCATCAGAGTTGATCCTTCAAAAATTAATCGACGAGACCAGCCGTGCCAAAATCACCATAGCGATTTTGCAATACAGCGGCGACCGCCATCCCTGCGGTCTCGGTGCGGAGAATCCGCTTGCCGAGAGAGACGGGAATAAACCCGGCCATCACCGCCGCGTCTGCTTCCGCGGCTGAAAAGCCCCCTTCCGGCCCGACAAGCAGAGCACAACTGGCGGGAGCTTCGGATGGCAGGACGCTATTGAGGGGGGTGCTTTCCTCCTCCCACAGCATCAACCGCAGGGTCTCGGTGGTAGCTGCCAGCGCCGTTGCCAAGGGTTGCAGTTCCTGCAGAGTGGGGAGGAGGGGCCGGCGACTCTGGCGGGCCGCTTCCTGAATAATCCTTTGCCAGCGGGCGGTCTTTTCGCCCCGCATCTGGCTGCGTGCGGTGATCACCGGCGTAAAGGCGCTGACCCCGAGCTCCACCCCTTTCTCCAGCAGCCATTCAAACTTCTCCCCCTTGGGCAGCCCCTGGATCAGCCGCAAAGGGAGGAGTGACTCTCTTTCCTGCCAGCGCTCCAGGACTTCGGCCTGCGCTGTGCTCCGGCTGAGCTGCCGCAGGATGACCCGGGCGAGGTGACCGCAGCCGTCGAGGAGGAGGATTTCATCCCCGATGCGCAGGCGCAAAACGCTCAGGTGGTGGAAGGCTTCATCGCTGATAACGACAATCGGCAGCTGCAGCGCCGCGGGGGGAACAAAGAGGCGGTGCATCACGGCCGCCGGTAAAGAAGGCAGGACCAGTCTTCATTGTGACTGATCTCCGGCGCTCCGAGTCCGTAGGCATTGAAAGCCTTTATCACCATTCCCTCCTTCTCGATGAGGATGCCGGAAAGGACGAGACGACCGCCGGGGGCCAGGCGGGCAAGCAGGGCATCGGCAAGGCGGATATTCTCTTCCGCGAGGATATTGGCCAAAACCAGATCAAAGTTCCCTTCCAGTTCTTCCAAAGGGGCAATGGTAAAGGAGATCTTTTCGTCAACCTGATTAAGGATGGCATTCTCGAAAGCGATCGCGCATGCTTCGGGATCGATGTCACAGGCGACGATCTCTTCAGCGCCGTAAGCAGCAGCGGCAATAGCAAGAATGCCGGAGCCGGTGCCGACATCAAGGACGCGGCGCGGCGGCAACTCGCTCTCAAAGGCCGCGGCGACCGCTTCAAGGCAAAGACGGGTGGTGCCGTGCGTGCCGGTGCCAAAGGCCATCCCCGGATCGATTTCAATGACAACATCGTCCGGCTGCGGAGTAAACGCTTCCCAACTCGGCCGCACCACCAGTCGCCGGCTGATCCGGGTCGTCGGAAAGTGCTGCTTCCAGCCTTCCGCCCAATCTTCGTTGCGCACCACCGTAAAGGTCGGGACTTGCGGTTCCCAGCCGGGAAAGGCCGGCGCCAGCTCTAACATGCGCTGATGAATGGCGCTGAGCAGTGCGTCGCTATCCTCCGGCCGCGGAAAATAGGCGCGCACGGCCAGAGTTTCACTGACCATTTCATCCGGGTCCGGCGCAACAAAAGTGTCGAGTTCCCGGTTTTCCAGGGTCACCCCTTCACTCCCCAATTCAGCCAGGACAAACCCGGCAGTTTCAGCAACCGTCGCCGGGACAATCAATACAACTTCAATCCATTCATCCATAAAAAGCTTCCTTCACATAAAAAAATATATTTCTCGGCGTGGCCCTTGACAACAATGCTTTTTCCATTTTAATGTAATTGAATAATTTAATGAGTAAATATCATGCGTGGTATTTTTCTACCAAAAGGCACACATGGAAACACAAAAATATATCTTTCTGCTCTCGGACGCAACCGGAGAAACGATCGAACGGATGTGTACTGCCGCCCTGACCCAGTTTCAGGACAAGTCGGTCACCACCCGGCGCATCGCCAACGTTCGCAGCAAGTCACACCTGCTCGACATCCTTGACGAAGCGAGCCGAATCAATGCTTTGGTCGTTTATACTCTGGTTAACAATGAGCTGGCACAGGTGGCCCATAACGAATGTACCAGTCGGGCCATCCCCTCCCTCGACCTGATGACCCCCCTGCTATTGCGCATGTCCCGCTATCTCGGCCTGGCGCCGCAGCAGATGCCGGGACTGCTGCACGGGGTGGACGATGCCTATTACAAACGGATCGAAGCCGTGGAGTTCACGGTCAAACATGACGATGGCCAGGAAACGCGCAACCTCCATAAAGCCGACATCGTTCTCGTCGGGGTGTCGCGCACCAGCAAGACCCCGCTCTCCATCTACCTTGCCCACCGCGGCTGGAAAGTGGCGAATGTGCCGTTAGTCCCCGGTATCGATCCGCCGCCGGAACTTTTCAAGATCG
The DNA here is from genome assembly GCA_002424625.1 of Desulfuromonadaceae bacterium UBA5613. GTDB lineage: Bacteria > Desulfobacterota > Desulfuromonadia > Desulfuromonadales > UBA2197 > UBA2197. The sequence goes on along the minus strand of DIKR01000067.1, from coordinate 8,157 downwards.
ATCAGGGGCGGGTGGCGGCCCTGATTATCGATGCCCATCGACTCGTTGAACTCCGTGCCGCCCGCCTGCGTACTCTCGGCCAGGATCCACGCACCGCTTATGCCGATCTCGAAGAGATCGACACGGAGTTGCGGCAGGTGCGGGCCTTTTATCGCCGCCAACCCTGGGTCATGATCGATGTGACCGGCAAAGCGGTCGAAGAGACTGCTAACGAAGTTCTGGTGAAACTTGGACTCAAATAAGCGGAGACATCAGTTGTCCCCGCGCGGTTAATTTCCCCCCTCAACCTACCACAAAAGGAGACGTTTCATGAAAATTCTGGTTGTCGAAGATGAAAAAAAAGTCGCAAGTTTTATCAAGCGCGGTCTCGAAGAAGAAGGCTTTAACGTCGATCTTGCTCATGACGGCGAAGAAGGTCTCTTTATGGCCGAAACCAACCCTTACAACTTGATCCTGATGGATTTGATGCTCCCGAAGAAAGATGGTCTGACCGTGCTGCGCGAATTGCGCGACAAAGGAATCAGCATCCCGGTCCTCTGCCTGACCGCCAAGGACACGGTCGACGATGTCGTTTCCGGTTTCAATTCCGGCAGCGATGACTATCTGACCAAACCCTTTGCCTTTGCCGAACTCATCGCCCGGGTCCGCGCCCTGTTACGGCGCGGTACCATGGATCGCGGCGCCGAACTTCGCTTTGCCGATCTGCGCCTCGATCCGGTCGCCCATAAAGTCTGGCGCGGCAGCGATGAACTCGACCTGACCGCCAAAGAGTACGCCTTGATCGAATATTTTATGCGCAATCCCAACCAGGTTCTCACCCGTACCATGATTGCCGAGCGGGTCTGGGACTACACCTTCGATTCCTTCACCAATATTATCGATGTCTATGTCAATTATCTGCGCAAGAAGATCGATCGGGACTACGACAAGAAGTTGATTCAAACGGTGCGGGGCACCGGCTATATGCTCAAGGAGGACTAATTGTCCAACCGCCCCCCCATCCGCTCCTCGATTCGCTTCAAGCTGACCCTGTGGTTTGCCTTGACCCTGGCGATTCTGATGCTCTCCAGCGAAACTTTCTGGGATCGGCATCTCGCCACGATCCTCGAAGGGAATACCGACAGTCGTTTGGCCCGGACCGGCGATATTCTCGGCGATCTGACTCACCAAGGAGCGGAAAACACCACCCAAGCAGAAATAACAGAGTGTCAGGAGCTCAAAAATTTTGTGTACCGCTACAACTGGGGGGTCGCGATCCAGCAACGCAGCCCCCGCGGCGAAGTGATTTGTGTCACCGAGAATCTTGGTGAACTGCGCTTCCCCCTCAATCGCCGCGCCTTGCGCCACCTCAGTCAGGGGGGGGCCTACTTTGAAACCTTTAGCAGCGAGATGAGTGATGAACCCTTTACGCGCGGGACACGTGAACGCTACCGGGTGATGACCCTCCCCCGTTACGATAACGACCGCCTGGTTGAAGTCCTGCAAATCGGCGAGAACCTGGAAGCGAACGACACCGCCCTGGCACTATTGCTTTGGAAACGGATCATCTATACGCCATTGCTGATTTTATTGTTGAGCGGGTGCGGCTGGTTTCTTGCCGGTCGCGCCCTTTCGCCACTGCGGCAAATTACCGACGCCATCCGCAAAATTACCGCTGAGAACCTCAATCTTCGCCTCCCCGTTAACAAAAAAAGGAACGAGCTGACCGATCTCAGTATCAGCTTCAACGAAACCCTGGAGCGTCTCGCCAACTCCTTCAGCCGGATCAAACAATTTACTGGCGATGCTTCCCATGAACTGCGTACCCCCCTCGCCATCCTCAAAGGGGAGACGGAAGTTTCGCTGCGCTGGTCCAAGGGGGAGGAGGAACTGCGGCAAACCTTAACCTCAAACCTCGAAGAGATTGAACGGATGGAACGGATTACTGAGGGTCTTCTCCAGCTCGCAAAGAGTGAATCCGGAGAATTCCACCTGAATCTTAGCCTCTTCAGTCTTAACGATCTTCTCCAGGACCTTTACATTCACAGCAAAACCCTTGGCGAAGCAAAAAAGATTTCAACCATCCTGCAAATGCAGGTCGACCGCGAAGTTTATATTCGCGCAGACCAGATGCACCTGCATCGCGCCCTCCTCAATTTTGTCACCAATGCCATTAAATATACCCCGGAAGAGGGGGAAATAACTCTCATCCTGGCGCTGAGCGCTGCAAACGAAGCGGAGATTCACGTGCGCGACACCGGCATGGGGATTCCGGCCGAACATCTTCCCCATATCTTTGAGCGCTTTTACCGGGTCGACGAAGCCCGCAACCGCAATATCGGCGGCACCGGACTGGGACTCTCCATCGTCAAGGCGATCATCTCCGCCCATCAAGGCCGTATCCGCGTCTTCTCCACCCCTGGCCAAGGGAGTGAATTTATCATTTACCTCCCCCTCGACCCCACCCTGCTCCCTGACCCGTCGACAGCAGCACCATCATGAACACAAAAACCCCGCAGCGGCGCAGGCCAAGCCCGGCCCGGGCAGCTGTGCTATCGCACAGTGCATTCCCTTTAATGCTGTGATATCTTTCAACCATGCGCCTGCCCCTGAAATTCAAGATTATCCTTGCCCCGGCAACAGTTCTTCTCCTTTTGACCCTGCTTCTCGCTTTTCTCCAGTATACCTACTGGGATATGTCGAAGAAGAATCAGGCGTCAAACCAGCTCCGCGCCGCCTTTATTGCCCTGGTCGAAGCGGATCTGGCAACCAAGCGACTTTATGCTCTCGGCAGCGCCGTCCATCTTGAAGAGTCGGAAGATGCCTTTGACGGCAAACGCCACGATGAGATGCGACACCTTTATGCGCGGCTGCTCGGCTCCCTGCGAACTATTCAGGACATGCTCCCTGACGCCGCCCAACTGGTCGATTTGGCAGAAAAGCTTAATCCCGAGCGGAGCTTCGACGGCGGAGATTACCGCAACGCCGTTATTGAACTGCGCAGTCAGCTCAATGCTCTCAGCGAAGAGATTCAACGCGAACGCGAAATTCTCCAGAACAAAAACAATCGCGATATTACCGAAATCGTTTACCGTACCACCACCATCGGCACGTTCGTCCTGATTGTGGCAATTCTCATCGGCGTCTTTATTGCGCTGACCTTTGCAAGACAAATCCTGTACCGCATCAACCTGTTAACCCAGAATGCCAGTCGCATCGCCAATGGCGATCTCAGCCCCCTCCCCTTCCCCGGCAAGGCGCAGGACGAGCTTGACGATCTGGCGATTTCAATCAACCGTATGACCGAGCGACTGATCCGCGTCGTCAGCACCGAAAAGCTCCTCGAAGGCGCAGAAGAAGAACGCCGCCGCATTGCCCGGGATCTGCACGACCAGACTCTCGCCGATCTTTCTGCGGTACAGCGCGATCTTGAAGTGCTGCACAACGGTCAATGCTCGGAAAAGACGCAACAGCTTGAGGAGGATCTCCGCCGGGCCATGGCCAATCTCCGCGAAGTCATGGAAGATCTCCATCCGCAATCCCTCGACATTCTCGGCCTCGCAGCCGCTCTTGAATCGTTTCTTGAGCGTGCCATGTCTCGTGAAGGATTACCGGAATACCAACTCTACATCTCTCCGGCCAGTGCCGAACTCGTCCTGCCGCGACATATCCAGCTCGCCATCTACCGCATTGCCCTCGAAGCGATTCACAATGTCATTCGCCACGCCCACGCCAGTCGCTACGAGGTCGTTATCGAACGGCGCAATGATGATTTCGTCCTCTCGGTCGAGGACAACGGCAGCGGTTTCGATGCGGAAACCGCGCCAACGGCGGGGCGAGGCCTCAACAACATGCGCGAACGGGCCCGCATCATCAATGCCCAGATCGTCTGGGGCCCCTCCCGCTTCAGCAGCGGCACCCGTTTTGAGCTTTCCTATCGCACAACCCCCTAAAGGCGGCAATTTATGGAGAAGATCACCGACATCCTGATCGCTGAAGACAATCCCAAGGACTTCGAATTTCTCGAATCGATCTTTCTCGCCTATCCTGACCGGTCCTGTCGCATCCAGCGGGCCCAAAACGGCCTGATCGCCCTGGAGATGGCTCTGGCGCGGGAGGAACCGTTGGTGGTCAGCGATATTCAGATGCCCGAGCTCAACGGTATCGACTTTGCCAAGGCCCTGTGGAGCCGCAATCCCAAGGCACGCATTGTCCTGTGGAGTCAACACAAAGACGAGATGTATGTCCGCGCCCTGGCGCGGATTGTCCCGGCCGAGACCGTCTACGGCTATATTCTCAAATCGAACCCGCGGGAGCGGATCGCTGCCGCTATCGCCACTGTCCTCTTTGATGACCAATGCTGGATCGACCCCGAAGTCCGCAAGGTGCAGGGACGCACCGGCCACAGCCAGACCGCCCTTTCTGACATCGAATATGAAGCCCTGGTCGATATCTCCCTCGGCCTTACCGACAACCTGATTGCCCAACGCCGTTATCTGTCACGGCGCGGCGTACAGAGCCGCCTCAACTCCCTGTACGGCAAACTCGGCCTCGATCTCGATCAGTTTCAGAGCGACAAAGTCGGCGATGCCTTTAACCTGCGCAATCGTGCGGTCTCGGTCTCGATCCGCCGCGGCCTGATCAACGCCTTTGAACTGGAGAGTGAAGAAACGGAACTCCAGAACTGGCTCAAGCGCTACAAAGGGAACATAAAACCGTAACCGTGCCGTGGATTTTTCCCTGCCCGGCTTTGCATTTCCATGCCCATTTATGCTAAAAATGGCACACCAGCGCCGGATTGGCGCGACCCTTCCCAGGAGTTTTCATGTCTCTGCGTCTTTATAATACCTTGAGTGGCGGCAAAGAAGAGTTTGTGCCGCTGCGGCCGGGACACGTCGGCATGTACGTCTGCGGCGTTACTGTTTATGACTACTGCCATGTCGGTCATGCCCGCGCCAACATCGTCTTTGACATCATCTACCGCTATCTGCAGTTTTCCGGATATGACGTCACCTATGTCCGCAACTACACCGACGTCGACGACAAAATCATCAATCGCGCCAACGAACGCGGCATCGACAGCACCCTCCTCGCCGAAGAGTTTATCAGCGCCTTTGACGAAGATATGGCGGCCCTCGGCCTGCTGAAACCGACGATCGAGCCGAAGGCGACCCAGCATATCAGCCAGATCATCACCCTGGTGGAGCGTCTGATCGCTGGCGGCCGCGCCTACGCCAGCGGCGGCGATGTCTATTACGCGGTCGAGAGCTTCCCTGACTACCTGAAACTCTCCAAGCGCAATATGGATGAAATGCGCGCCGGCGCCCGTATTGCGCCGGGAGAACTCAAACGCCATCCCATGGACTTTGCCCTGTGGAAAAGCGCCAAAGCCGGAGAGCCGGCCTGGGAATCCCCCTGGGGCCCGGGGCGTCCCGGCTGGCACATCGAATGTTCGGCGATGAGCATACAGTACCTCGGCGAGACTTTCGACATCCACGGCGGCGGTAAAGACCTGGTCTTCCCCCATCATGAAAATGAAATCGCCCAGAGCGAAGGGGCGACCGGCAAACCCTTTGTCAAGTACTGGCTGCACAACGGCTTTGTCAATGTCAATCATGAGAAGATGAGCAAGTCCCTCGGCAACTTCTTCACCATTCGCGACATTCTCAAGACTTACGACGCCGAAGTGCTGCGCTTCTTCATCCTCACCGCCCACTACCGTTCCCCCATCGACTTCTCGGATCAGAATCTTGACGAAGCACGCCTCGGCTTGACCCGTTTTTATCAAGCCCTGGCGAACGCCAGTAACTTTGTGCCGCAGACGCAGCCGCGGAGCAATCAGCCGGAGCGGGAAGAGATTGCAGAGCTGAGCGACCGGGCAAGCAGCCTCGAATCTCGATTCAAGGAAGCGATGGACGATGACTTCAACACCGCTCTGGTCATCGGTCACTTTTTCGATCTGACCCGGGCCCTGAACCGGGTAACGGCAATCCCCGAGCTCGCTTTTGACAGCGCTGCCGCGACCGCCGTCAACTCCGCCAGCAACAGCATGATCAAGCTCGGCAACGTCCTTGGTCTCTTTATCTCGGCGCCGTCAGTCTGGCTGGAGAAACAGAAACATGCAGATCTGGATGAGACCGGGCTGAGTTCGGCAGCGATCGAAGGGCTGATCAGCGAACGTCAGGCTGCTCGAGCCAATCGCGACTTTGCCCGCTCCGACCAGATTCGCGACGAGCTCGCCGCCAAAGGGATCCTCCTTCTCGACAGCCCCCAGGGGACAACCTGGAAGTGCAAATAAGCTGATAGCGATGCGCCTCTCTTCGCAGCGAGGGATGACCCTCTTTACTGTCCTTTTCGCCATTATGGTAATCGGCTTGATGCTCGGCCTGACCGGGCAGACCTGGTCACAGGTTATGCAACGCGAACGCGAAGAGGAGCTTTTTTTCCGTGGCGATCAGTACCGCCGGGCCATTGAAAGCTACTACACGAGCGGCCAGGGGGGGCAAGATGCCTACCCCGAATCCCTGGAAGATCTGCTCAAGGATCCGCGCTCACTGCAGACCAAGCGCCATCTGCGCAAGCTCTACCTCGATCCCTTTACCAATAGCGAGTTCGAGTTGATCAGTGCCGGTGGCGACGTCAGGGGGGGCAGTGTTACTGTCCAGAACCTCGGGCGGATCAAAGGGGTGCGCAGCAACAGCACCCTTGCCCCCTTCCGCCAGGACGGTTTCCCGGAAGAATACGAGAATTTCAAAAGTGCTTCCAGCTACGACAAGTGGGAATTCACCTATACCCCGGAAAGTGCCATCCCGCCGCAGCCAGAGAAGTTTCAGCCCCTCCCCGACAAGCCTGTGAGCCAATGACCTCTTTTTTGAAACTTCTTGTGACCCTTTTCGTTCTTTGCTGCCTCAACGCCTGTACGCTCCCCGCACCGGTCACGGAGGTGCCGTTACCTGCACCTCCCCAAGAGGAACCGGTAGCGCCCCTGGAACCGGTAGCGCCAGCGCTGCCGGTCCTCCCCCTCACCCCGGTCGACTGGGACGCTGTCGAAGGTTGGTACCTTGACGACCCCACCGTTGCTCTCGACGCCTTTCTCAAGGGGTGCGTCAGTATTAAAAAACGACCGGAGTGGAGCGCGGTCTGCGCTGAGGCCGGACTGGTCGCAGCCGACCGTGACGTTGTCCGGAAATTTTTCGAAGAGCGCTTCATCCCGCATCAGGTGCGCAACTCCGACGGCAGCGATACCGGTCTGGTTACCGGCTATTACATCCCCAACATCAACGGCAGCCGCCAGCGCAGCGACCGCTACCGCTACCCCCTCTACTCCCTCCCTGACGACCTGCTGATTGTCGATCTGCGCAGCGTCTACCCCGATCTCGCCAACTACCGGCTGCGCGGCCGGCTGGTCGGACGCAAAGTCGTCCCCTACTACAGCCGGGCCGAACTCGATGCCGATCCAACCCTCCTCGCCGGCAAGGAACTCCTCTGGATCGACGATCCGGTCGAACTCTTCTTTATGCATATTCAAGGGTCGGGACGCGTCCTCCTTGACGACGGCAGCGCAGTGATGGTCCACTTTGCCGACCAGAACGGCTACCCCTTTCGCTCCATCGGCAAACTCCTCCTTGAGCGCGGCGAGATGACCAAAGATCAGATGTCGATGCAGAACATCAAAGCCTGGGCACAGAAAAACCCCGACGAGACCGCGGCGCTGCTCAATGAAAACGCCAGCTATATCTTCTTTTCAATCCTCCCCGGCAGCCCGGCAACGGCCCCCGGCGCGCTCGGCATCCCCCTGACTGCCGAACGCAGTATCGCCGTCGATCCCCGTACCATCCCTCTCGGCGCCCCGGTCTTCCTTTCCACCACCCGGCCCAGCAGCAAAGAGCCGTTACAGCGACTGGTTGTCGCCCACGACACCGGCGGTGCCATCCGTGGTGCGGTGCGGGCCGATTTCTTCTGGGGACAAGGGGAAGCGGCCGGAGCTTTGGCGGGACGGATGAAGCAGAAAGGGAAGATGTGGGTGCTGCTGCCGCGACCGGTGATAACAGAGACCGCCCCGGACCCGAAGTAAACGTTTAGCGTGTTGCATATGCAACAAAATCGGCTTGCATTTCCTCCCCGCCCATGCTAATAAAGCCGTCTGTTAAAAGGAAGTCATGTCGGGATGTAGCGCAG
>DIKR01000048.1 GCA_002424625.1 Desulfuromonadaceae bacterium UBA5613 | reverse complement strand
CCGGTTTCGCTGACCTCGACTTCGCGCCCGAAGTTTTCGATCTGCTGCTTGATAATTGCACTAATTTCTTCGGCTCTGATTTCCATGGACTTGATCACCCCTTATTTAGAGTTTCTTCAATACGTTTAAGTTGAGTGCGAATACTGCCATCATAAACTTTGCCGGCAAACTCCGTCTTCAAGCCGCCGAGGAGGGCGGGATCGACCTGCACTGCCAGCTCGACGCGCTTGCCGGTCTTGCCCTCCAGCCCTTGCCGGATCAACGCCAGCTCCGGGGCGGAAAGTTCGGCCGCCGAGGAGACCTTGGCGCGGAGAAGACCGGAGAGCTCATCGGCAAACTGCCGATAGTTGCTTTCGATCAGACCGATATATTTCATCCGGTTCTTGGCGACGAGTAGACCGATAAAATGACGCATGCCGATGGAAAGCTGCATCTTTTCGGCCAGATCACCCATGATCGCCGACTTCTTTTCCACCGGCAAAGTCGGACTTTCCAGAAGCAGACGCAGCATGTCGTTCTCGCTCACGGTCGTACTGACCTGGGCAAGCTCATCTCCGTACTGCTCTACCAGCTTCTGCTCGGCGCTGATTTCCACCAGGGCGCGAGCATATCTACGCGAGAGGGCGCTGATGCTCAATGGAGTTCTCCTACCTTGGACACATATTCATCGACCAGACGTGCCTGGTCGCCAGCTGTCATCTGTTTCTTCAGCAACTCTTCGGCGAGAGTAATGGCGAGACGGCTCGCTTCCTGCCGCAGTTCGGTGCGAGCGCGGAGGATTTCGCTCTCGGCGGTCTTTTCCGCTTCAGCGGTAATCTTCTGTGCCATTTCTTTGGCATTGGCGAGGATCCGCTCCCGCTCCAATTCCCCTTCACGACGAATGGACAGGCTCATCTCTTCGATCTCGGCCGCAGCCTTGCTCAATTTGCTGTCGTATTCGGCAAACTTGGCTTCCGCTGCTTCGCGCGCTGCCACGGCATCGCTCAGCGCCTTTTCGATTCCTTCACGGCGCCCGGCCAAGCCATTACGAATCGGCTTGGTGAGAAAATAGATCAGGATGCCGATCATCAAACTAAAGTCGAGAATACGCCAGGCGAAATCCTTGGCAACGACGCCGCTGTCAGCGTGACCGTCCCCTCCGGCAGCACAGGCAACGCCCGCCGAAAGCGCGACCAGAGCCAACGCCGCCGCTATCCGGGTCATTCTTTTGTCTTGCAGATTCGCCATTAGAGAGCCCTCCCGAGAATACGCGAGGCAACCTGGGTCGCAATGGCATCAACGTCAGTGCGCAGCGCGGTCCGGGCCGAATCAGCCTCCGCCGCCACACGCACCTTCAATTGCTGCAGCTTCTCTGTTGCCACCTGACGAGCAGCGCCGAGAATCTCGGCCTCTTCTTGACTGGCCGCAGCGCGGAGAATTGCCCGCTCTTCATTCCCTTTAACCCGCGCTGCCTGCAACCGTTCCTGGTAGCTGGTCATCTTCTCGTCGATCTGCTGCTGCAGACCGCGCGCGTGCCCATGATCGCCCTCAATCGTCTCTTTACGCTTGGCCAGAACCGCGCGCAACGGGCGGTAAAGCACCGTATTGAGGATGTAGAGCAGAAGCAGGAAGTTGAAGATCTGTAGTCCTAATGTCCAATCAACTTTGATCACCGATACACCTCGAATCTGTCAGTCTGTACCACCAAACCGGAGAAGAACTCTCCGAGCAGGGCCCTAAAGCGGTGCATAGCTAACACAGCCCCTGTCGATTGTCAAGAAAGTTTCGTAAACAAATTGTCGGGAAATGGAAGGGGGGCGGGGAGAAAATAGCTATTTTCTGCGGATCTTCGTCCGCGATTGCAACATTAAAATCTCGGGGCGTAGGAGCGAGCTCCAGCTCGCGATTTAAGCCCTGTAAGGGCGATCGACGATAGCCGTGGGATTCACCCACGGTTCGAAATTCCAGAGATTCATTCGTCACGTACGTGACGAGGGGGAATATATCGCGTCCATTTCCGGGGAATAAATTCCCCGGCTACCATCAATCTGTCGCTCTGCGACGTAAGCAAAACGTTCAGCCCCTGAACCGAGATCGACCATTTTCCTGACGTCAGGAAAATGGTCGAAGGATGAATACGCTATGTGGAGATTTCGACCATAGTGAGGATGTTCTCAATATGGTCTGTTACCATCTTACAGCAGGCTCCAGATTCTCTTGACTACGAAATTCATACCCACCATATCGAGGATCTCCTCGCTATGGTCTTCAATGGCCCAGAGCAGCGGTATTAATTTGCCAATGCGGTTTGCGCTTCAACTTCCTTAAATATTTTTTGGAAGATCAACCATCATCGACTTGTCAGTTTCGCACTCCGAAACTCGTCGGTTATAACTTTCTAGCAGACGCCTCAGGCCAGGCACGACTTCTTTTCTTGAAAAAGTGGAAAGCTCTTCAATATTTGTCGCCACAAAGGATTCAATTGATTCGACAACCATTCGGCCTGGCATGACGAGTTCAGCATTTTGTCGTGCTCCACTTAACGTGCGGTCAGGAACTAACAAAAATACTCGAAACCCATCCCTTATATTCTGCGCACATTTTTCAAACAATGCTGACATCGGCGCAACGGTTACGTGGAAGGCTGTGTCTCCAATCCAAAAATCACCAGGTCTCCCCAGTTGATCATCAGCTGTGCTGTAGGATTCATTCCCAATATTCAACTCAGGGAAACGAAGCTCCAGTTTTGCCCCTACCAAATATTGTGCTACGGGACCTTCTTTTCCAGCGTCACGCGCTGAGACTAATAATTCTTGGATTGTCTGCCACGTTGTTTTTGATGGGTCATAAACTAACTTGATCCGCTCACGATTGTGAAATTCAATGATCCGATCTACAAGAAAACGTTGTAGTTCAACTAGGATTTCGGCACGTTCCGTCGGCGTACAACCTTCTAGTTTTGCCCCTTTGAGCGCTTCAAGCATTTTCTTGATATCTGTAGGACCACCACGATTTGTCCTACCACCCTCCTTTGCGAATGCCCTTGTTTCACCGAACTGCAAAAGAATCTTTTTTACCGCCGCTCCTCCAGCACCTTTGAGTTGCGCCCCGCCAGCAGCACGATGATCTTCCAACTCAAGACTGTACTCTGACTTAAGTTTCTCCAAAACAACAAGCGCCGCAGCAATAGTCCCCTTAGCAGGGCCATCATTCGCCTTGTGAGTTTGCAAATTGGAGTACCAGACTTTTATGACGTTAAGCGCACTGTTTTTTAATCCCATAACCGAATCCCTCCTCAATTGGATAAAGGGCAGTGCCCCTCAGCATCTCATTTACAAGCGGATTTAAATAATTCTCGACAATCCATTCGATCACTGGCACACATACAGCGTCACCAAAACCGAAAAGAGCCTGGTTAAGCGGAACATTGATCGTAAAAGAGTCAGCACCCATCAGCCTTGCACATTCGCGCGGAGATAACAGTCTAACGGCATATCTACCTTTCCCCGCCTTGAAAAGAATCTGTCTACCACTTCCTCCACGCGGTGTACGCAAGCATCCTGCTACCCCGTCAGTGCGGAGCTCCCCCATTGATTTACCATTTCTGACACGACGGAAAACTGTTCCGTATGAAAAAAAATCCCTCCGTTTCATTTGCTCAGCAATTTCTCTATGACGCGGACTCATCTGATTCAACAGATACTCCACTCTCTCCACATTCCACCACATCGGGGATGTTTCGGGAAGATCTTCCAAAATATCCGAAAGCGTCATTGTACATTGAGGCTGAGACGGTAGTGGCCTGATGTTCCAATCAATTTCGTCGTGTTGGAAAATGAAATCTGCAAGTGCTTTAGGCCTGACATCACTCTGATAAAACTGAAGTTGTTCAACGATTGTGTTTGTGGCCATTGGCGAATGAAGTGATCCAATTATAAAAAGTCGTTGTCTACTCTGAGGAACGAATCTGGCCGCATCCAGTATGAAAGTATCGACACTGTAGCCAAGCCGATTAAGCGTAAGAAGAACCTTTTTAAAATCCTCTCCTCCGTGCGATGTCAGAAAACCAGTAACATTTTCAAGAAGGACGATTGGGGGTCGTCGCTCACCCATTTTTTCAAGAGCGTTGGCGAATCCCCAAAAAGCTGATGAATGTTCACCTGCAAGACCTTTTCTCGAGCCTGCCAAAGAAAGATCGTTGCAAGGAAACGATGCGGTTGCAAGCGTTACAGAGGGGATCTGCGCAGGATCAAGGTTATGAATATCCCCTTGTAGGAGGTGCTCATCTGCATCAAGAAATTGATCTTGATATATTGCACACTTTTGTTCATCTATATCGTTGGCGAAAACAACGCTCCATCCTTGGCGCTCTAGTCCCATTCGCATTAGCCCTATACCGGAAAAAAATTCGGCGACCGTTTTCGATGGTAATAGGGAGTAACGCATATTTCCACTCTTTGTTATTGCTTCAATAGTCATGTTTATGCACCCCTCAACGTGCTTGTTTATCTGGCTTTCCCAAAAACGTAGAACCTTCCAATTACTTTTAACCAGTGCAGCAGTTGCAATTGCGTCACGCCTCATGTTTGCCCGAATTTTTTTCAACCAATACTGTTTAGACTCAGTTTTCGTAAACTGGTCCTCAAGCGCTGCGAGTTTACGTTTTTTCCATTGCCCACCATGCCAAAAATCACCGTCGATAAAAATCACCAATCGCTGTGACGTCAAGACAATGTCGGGTTTTCCTGGTAGCTCCTTTTTGTGGAGCCTGTATCTAACACCTTTAGCCCAAAGCGCCTTACGAAAAAGAATTTCCGGTGCCGTATGCGTAGAATGAACCTTGCGCATGATATCCGATCTTTGCAGATCCTTAGCAGATTTTTCTTTTCTCCTAACTTTCATGCTTTCACCGATACTTCTCCGCCGCCGCCTGCTCAACGAGCCGATAGATCTCCGCCAGCGGCCGCTCCGTCGCTTCCGCCAGAGTGCGGCAGCTCTCGAATTCAGGAGTGACCCGCAGCAGCTCCTCTCCCTCGAAGATCAGCTTCACCGCCGCCTCGCCGCAATCCGTCGTCACCAGCCCGGCTTCGCGGCGCAACTTGAGCCGTTCGCTCTCGGAAAAACGCACGCCGATGGCGCTGCTTTCGCGGAGGATGAGGCGGGCAAGCTGCTCCTGCTCCGCCGGTCGGGAAACAACGGTGAGGCGGGTGCCGGGACGGTTCTTCTTCATCTGCAAAGGGCTGTAACCGACATCGAGGGCACCGGCGGCAAAAAGGCGCTCGCTTAAATAGCCGAGGAGTTCCGGGGTGGTGTCATCGATATGGGTTTCAATCACCGCCACTTTGTCGCGCCCCTCCGTACTGGCGACACGGCCCAGGCAGCCGCGCAGCAGATTGGGACGATCAGCGGAATCGCGGCTGCCGACACCGTAACCGACCTGCTCCAGAGTCATGGTTGGGAAGGCACCGAAGCTGGCAACTTCGGCAATGATCGCCGCGCCGGTCGGGGTGAGGAGTTCACTGTCGCTATCGTCAGGGCGCTGCGGCCAGCCACGCAGCAGCTCCAGCGTCGCCGGCGCCGGCAGAGGGTAGCGGCCGTGTGCGCTCTGCACCATCCCGGTCGCAAAGGGGAGAGCGCCGCAGACAATCCGGTCAACCTTGAGAGCAACCAGTCCGGCAGCAACGCCGACAATATCGACGATCGAATCGAGGGCGCCGACTTCGTGGAAGTGGACCTCATCCGCGGCAACGCCGTGCACCTTCCCTTCTGCCAAGGCGAGACGATGAAAAATCCGTCGCGCCAGCTCGCACACCGGCGCAGTCAAAGACGAAGTGGCGAGCATTTGATCAATATCGCGCCAAGAGCGATGATGGTGCTCTTCGTCGACACTGACCAGAGCGCGACAACCTTCGATGCCACGGCGCTTTTCCCGCTGCCAGGAAAGACGCCAGCCATCCAAGGGAAGACTGCGCAGCTGTGCTTCGATCTGCTCGGGTTCGACACCGAGGTCGACAAGGAGGCCGAGAAACATATCGCCGGAGGCGCCGGCAAAGGGGTCAAGGTAAAGGATCATCTTCCGTTTTCTCCACGGTTGATGCGGGTGGCGGCATAAGCCGCGCCGAAACCGTTGTCGATATTGACGACCGTTACCCCGCCGGCGCAGGAATTGAGCATCCCCAACAAAGCGGCGATGCCGCCGAAGGCAGCGCCGTAACCGACCGAGGTCGGCACGGCAATGATCGGTGCCGCGACCAGGCCGCCAACCACCGAGGGGAGCGCCCCCTCCATGCCGGCGACGACGATGATCACCGCTGCCGACCGCAACTTTTCACTGTGGGCAAAGAGGCGGTGGATGCCGGCGACGCCGACATCGCTGAGTTCATCGACCGGGTTGCCGAAAAGGCGGGCGGTGATCGCTGCTTCCCGTGCCACCGGCAGGTCGGAGGTGCCGGCGCAGATCACCAGCACCGTCCCCCGCCCCTTCGCGATCAGCGGCTGCTGGAGAACGACAAAGGTCCGCGCCAGGGGGTCGTATTCCCCCTGCGGATAAGTGGCTTGAAGAACAGCCCCTTTTTCCGGGGCGAGGCGGGTGGAGAGGACATTGCCGCCGTGCGCGATCATCCGGCCGATGATGGTCACCAGCTGCTCGGCGGTCTTTCCTTCGCCGTAGACGGTCTCGGGGAGGCCCTGGCGCAGGGTGCGGTGGTGATCGATCATCGCCACCCCGGCATCTTCGAAAGGGAGATTGCGCAACCGTTCCAACGCCGTGGCGACATCGCAAGAACCGGCACTGACGGCGGAGAGAAGGTCTTTGAGCTGCTCAGGATGCATGGTCGAATATCCCTTGGTAGGGGCACCCCTCGTGGGTGCCCGTTTCTGCATTTCGGACAGGGCGGGCAGCCACGGGGGGCTGCCCCTACAGACAAATCGTTGGTGTAGGGGCGGCCCCCTGTGGCCGCCCGATTCTTCCTCACGCCGGTTCCAACCCTGCAAACTTGAGCAGGAGTTTCTTCGGGCCGACGCTGTTGAACCAGACCGTGACCTTGCAGCTCTCGCCGCTCCCTTCGATGCGCCGCACCACGCCGACACCGAACTTGAGGTGGCGTACCTTGCTGCCGATGCGCAGCCCCTCTTCGGCTTCGGCAACGTGGCGCACCGTCTCGCTGAACTCCTCCGCTTCGACTTCGGGAAGGGGCTGATCAAAGAGGGAGGCGAGATTGTGCCCGGCCTGCTTGTGCAGCGGCGATTGCCTGCGGCCGCGCTCGATGACGCTGATCGGGATATCACTGAGGAAGGAGCTCGCCGGGTTGAACTGATAATCGCCAAAGACCCGGCGCTTGCGGGCGTGGACGAGATAAAGCTTCTCCATCGCCCGGGTCATGCCGACGTAACAGAGGCGGCGCTCCTCTTCGAGCTCTTCGCGCGACTCACTGGAGCGGGCCAGGGGGAAGAGCCCTTCTTCCATCCCGGCCATGAAGATCACCGGATATTCGAGTCCCTTGGCGGCATGAATCGTCATCAGCGTCACCCGGTCGAGGCTGCCGTCGTAGCTGTCGAGATCAGTGACCAGGGCGACATCTTCGAGATAATCGACCAGACTCTTTTCCTGGGCAAAGCGCTCCTCCATGCCGGTGAGGAGCTGCTGCAGGTTGTCGAGGCGATCCTTGGCTTCTTCGCTCCGCTCAGACAGGAGGGCCGGGCCGTAGCCGCTCTCTTCAATAATGATGCTGGTCAGCTGCGGATAAGGAAAGTCTGCCAGCTTCGCCCGGAACGATTCGATCAGGGTGATAAAAGCCTGCACTTTGGCGCCGCTGCGGCCGAGCTCGCCGCGCTGCAGTGCCAATTGGCAGGCGGGATAGAAGCCGCCGGCTTCATCCTGCAGGGCAGCAATGCGCTCCACCGTCGTCGTACCGATCCCTCGCGGGGGAACATTGATAATCCGCCGCGCCGCCAGGGAATCACTGGGATTGATGAGCAGGCGCAGGTAGGCAAGGATATCCTTGATCTCCATGCGGCTGTAGAACTTGACGCCGCCGAACAT
>DIKR01000135.1 GCA_002424625.1 Desulfuromonadaceae bacterium UBA5613 | reverse complement strand
GCGCCAAAAGCCTTGAGGGACTCGATGGCCATGGCGATCATCTCGGCATCAGCCTCGGGACTCTGCAGACCGATGAGCTCAACTCCGACCTGAAAGATTTCGCGATCCTTGCCCGACTGCTGCTCGGCATGGCGCAGCACTCGACCACTATAACAGAGGCGCAGCGGCAGCGGCATTTCGTGCATCCGCGTCGCCACGATCCGCGCCACCTGCGGGGTCATATCCGGAGAGAAGGCGATGAGCTTGCCATCCTGACGATCGTCAAAACGGAAGGTCTTGTCGCGCAGGCCGTGCCCCATGCCGCGCTCGAGAACATCGAGATATTCAAGGGTGGGTGGGACCACCGGGCGGAACCCCCAGCGGCGGAAGAGTTCGAGGGCCGTCTCGGTGAGAAAGGAAATCTTGGCGGCTTTGGCCGGCAGAAAATCCTTGACGCCACGGGGGAGAAGGGGCTCGCTAGTGATCTCGGGAAGGGTCATGAACGAATAATCCGCTCTGATTCTGGCTGGGTTGACAAGGGTGACAGCCTAGCAACAGCGGGAAGAGCTGTCAAGAAGAACTATTTGATAAGGACTATTCGGCTGCAATCAAAGCACCGTTCTGAATACGCAGCAGTACCGGTTTTTTCAGAGCATCGCCGAGGGGATCAAAGCCCAGGTCACCGCTGATGGCGGGAAAATGCTTCACCTGCGCCAAGGCACTGCGCAGTTCGCTGCGACTGCGGATCTTCCCCCCTTCGAGGAGGGCGATAAGAAGGCGGGCGAGGTCATAACCCTGGACTTCGAGAATGCTCGGTTCATCACCGTAGCGCTCACCATAGCGCGCCACAAAGTCGCGGACGCGGGACTGGTCGCTCCCTGCATAGAAGCCGACGGTAAAGACGGCGCCATCAACATAACGAGCCGAGTGTTCCAGCAGTTCGGGGGTATTCCAGGCGCTGGTACCAAGGAGTTGAATATTATCAACGCCGTAATACGCCAGATAGGATGCGATCAGGGCGACGCGTTCACCAACGTCGGGGATAAAGAGGACATCAAAGGGGAGCGGCGCGCGGCGCCCCACCAAGCGGCTCGACTCCTTGCTGTTAGCGTCGGGGATAGCGGGATTCTCCCCCTTGAGCAGCTTGATCGGCGTGCGGAAATCACTGTCACTATCGCTGTAATTCTGCCGGGCGACCACCGTCCCGCCATGGCGGAGGACAGCCTGACTGAAGAGATCGGCAAACTCCTGGCCGAGACGATTGTCCGGAGCGAGGATGGCAAAACGCTTGCGTCCGCTGTCGGCGCTGGCGTAACGAGCCAGGGTTTCAACCTGGTGATGACTGGTGAGGGCGGTGCGGAAGACGTAATCGCCGATCTCCGGCACCCCCTCCTTCTGCGCCAAAGTCAGCAGGGGAATCTGCAGCCTTTCCGCCTCAACACCGGCAGCAACCGCGGCACCGCCGGTCAAGGGGCCGATAATCGCCATCACCCGCTCTTCATTGCCGAGCGCGGTGACGGCGCGGCGATTTTCTTCCGGATCGCTGCCGGCGTCACGCACCACAAAGGCAATCGGCGTTGCCTGGGGAGGGCGTTCGGCCAGAGCCATGTCGATTCCCCGCTGCACCGCCTCGCCAAAAGAAGCAAATCTGTCCTGCAGGGGGAGGATGACACCGACAGCGCGGCGCAACCACACCCCTCCTTCGATCTTATCGCGCATCTGCAAGGCTTCGCTGCGCCGGCAAAAAGGGAGACTTCCGTTCAGCGCTTCGGCAAGAAACTGGCGCGCCATGGCTGTTTCACCCGCGTGCAGGGCGCGACGGGCGCGTTCCGTTTGCAGGTCGTAACGGAGCGCTGTCGGCCCTGAGCGCCCGGTGAAACTGTTGAGTTCGCTGGCACTGGCGCCTTGCAGTAAACCTTGCTCCTGACGACAAAGCTCTTCCCGTTCCGCAAGCGTTGCCAAGGGCAGGGCTTGGTCGATCACCGTCAACGCGTTGAATTTTTCCCCCTGCCCCTTCATCCCCAGAAGCAAAGCCTGCCAACGCTGCACACGCTCCGTCGCGTCAAGACTGCCCGGATCGATCACTAAAAGGGTGGCAATCCCTTCCTTGACTGCCTGCCCGAGGGCAATCTGCGTTGCCACCAAGCCGATCGTGTCTCCCGGCAACTGCTCGGCCGCCGGAATCCGCTCCAGCAGGAGGAGAGCAGCGTCCTTCTTCCCCTCACTGAGGCAGATTTTTGCAATGCGGCGCAGCTCGTCACTTGCCACTGTTACCGCACTGCTTTGCGCCACGCCCTCAGCACAAAGGGATGCTGCCTGCCCTGATGCCGGGAGAAAAAGAGCGCACCCCAAGGCGAGAGCTGCGAGGAAAGGACGCGGTGAGACCATCAATGATTTCTCCTTTTAATCGAACATCTTCTTGACCTTGTCAAAGAAGCTCTTCTCCGAGGGACAAAGGCTCTCACCCCCTTCACGGGAGAACTCCTCCAGCAACTCCCGCTGCCGGGCGGTCAGCTTGGTCGGGGTCTCGACGCGCAACACGACGAGCTGATCACCCCGGCCATAGCCTTGCAGGCTGGGGAAACCCTTGCCGGTGAGTTTCAACGTCTTGCCTGACTGGGTACCGGCCGGAACTTTCATCCGCACCTTGCCGTCAAGGGTCGGCACCTCCAGTTCGCAACCGAGAGTCGCCTGCGGAAAAGAGATCGGCACTTCACAGATGACGTTCTGCCCCTGCCGTTCGAAGATGGCATGGGGCTTAACCTCAATAACGACATACAGGTCACCGGGAGGACCGCCTTGTATCCCGCTCTCCCCTTCGCCGCTGAGTTTGAGGCGGCTGCCGGTTTCGACACCGGCGGGGATCTTCAGCGACAGGGTGTGGGTGGCGCGCACCCGGCCGGTGCCACGGCAATCAGGACAGGGCGATTCGATAATTTTGCCGGTGCCGCGGCATTCATGGCAAGGCCGGGCCAT
>DIKR01000066.1:93203-99352 GCA_002424625.1 Desulfuromonadaceae bacterium UBA5613 | reverse complement strand
GTCGTGCCCTCCTCTCCACCAAACCAGCCGAATGGTGCAGTGTCGATTTTTCGACCCTCGACCCCCTCGAGAAGCGTCTTTATCTGGAATCTCTGGAGCGTTCGGTGGTGGCCTATCCCGTGCACTACGTTGCAAGCACACAAAATGCCGCACAGCACGCTGAAGCACGGGTGCTGAAACAGATGGAAACCCTGCTCCCCGGAGGGGCGATCAGCGGCAACTTCCCCTTGCTTGTCTATCTTGCTTACACCACCAACCTTGCAGCCCAGATCAACAATGGAATGGCGAAAAATTGGTCACAGCAAGTGCAATCCAGCGCCTTCTTCCATCCCCTCCTGCTCAACATCTTAAATGACAAACAGAAGCTCAATCCTCCTTTAAACATCTAACAGGGGCATTGACCGCTTGATCTGATTAGGTGGCAGGTGCAGCTGTTGGCAGCGGCGGCAGTTCGGGAAGTCGGTGGAGGGCGGCGACATATCTATCAAGATCAAAAGGTCTGCCCTCCTTGAGCACCTCGAAAACTTCGACAACAACAACATTACCGATCAGCTCTTTCCCGGCTTGTATTGAAAAACCTTCCGAAACCAGACGAGCTAAAGTTTGTTTGATTTCCGGCGGGTCATTGGCTTCAATTTGATTCTCGACAACCTCAATAATGGCGCGTTGCAATCGTTGATTGTGTTTCATCCTGTTTCCCTTCATCGAAATAAACGGCGGCAATAAATTCAGGCCGGGCGCAGGGGTGCAATATACAAAATCAGCTATATCCTGACCAGCACAATTTCTAGCGCTCTGTCCACATCCCCTGTGGATAACATTGCGGGAAAAGATACAACCAAGGGGTGACAAGTCAGGATAAATGGGGGGAATAGGATTTTGCCTATTTATTGCACAGAAGATAAACGCATGTTTTTAAATGTTTTTTTAATAATTCAAATTAAGACTTAGAATATTTGATAAGCCATTGATTCTACGATGAAGAAAAATTTTTAATAAATTATCGACAAAGTTCCCACCCATTGGGTGGGAATACATGACCATGGCGTTGACCTGGTCAAATTGCGTGACTTAGCGGTTTAATCTTCGTAGACCATTACCCGCACCAGTCCGATCGTCGATCCTTCCTCGCTCGTTGCAGTGTCGCTGACAGAGATGACTTTCTTGACCTGATTGTCGCGGATAAAATCATTGACCCGGGCATCGAGCTCTTTCAACTCCATCTGTGCCCGGAAGGGGGCCAGTGGCTCACCAAACGTCTTGACTCGAATCATAATCTTACCTCCGGGAGATGGTTGCCAACCAGCCATTCTGCTGTCTGCTTGACGACTGCTGACAGGGAGTATAACCAACTTACGGAGAATGACAAGTGGGGGGAGAAGAACCAGCACAGTCCGACAAGTCCCCCTGAATCTTGGCTACGGCATGCGGCACGGCGGGCCAGACTGCAGATAGATTCTCCACGGCTCCCTTCGGGCTGCCGGGGAGGTTGATGAGCAAAGCCTTGCCGCGGATTCCGGCAATGGCTCGGGAAATCATGGCATGGGGGGTCTTTTCCAGACTCCGCGTCCGCATCACCTCGGCAAAGCCGGGGATGATCCGCTCAACCACCCGGAGGGTCGCCTCGGGGGTGACATCCCGCGGCGAAACACCGGTCCCTCCGGTTGTAAGGATCAGGTCAAACTCGCCGCTGTCAGCCCATTCCCTGAGTTTGTCGGCAATCTGCTCGACTTCGTCGGGCATGATCTCCGTCCGGCAGGTTTCTACACTCCGCTCTGCAAGCCACAGCGCCAGGGCGGGGCCGCTGGTGTCCGTCCGCTCCCCCCGTGCCCCTTTATCACTCAAGGTCAAAATAGCAGCATTCATGGACGCTCCTCCTCTCTAATTGATTCCTTTCGGTAGATACCGCTCTTACCGCCCTCCTTGTAGAGAAGACAGATCTCGCCGATGGCGATCGACTTGTCACTCCCCTTGCACATGTCATAGATGGTCAGAGCCGTCACTGCGGCCGCGCTCATCGCCTCCATCTCGACACCGGTGCGCTCAAAGGCTCTCACTGTCACTTCGATACTGATAGTGCCGGTCAAGCGATCCGGCGAGAACTCCACTGCGACATGATGGATGGCGAGTGGATGGGAAAGCGGAATCAGATCCGCGGTCTTCTTGGCGGCACCAATCCCTGCCAGCCTGGCCACCCCGAGGACATCCCCCTTGCAGATTCTACCCTGCAAAATGGCCTCCAGTGTCACGGGCTTTAAATGAACGATAGCGGCGGCCGTTGCGGTGCGCAGGGTCGGCAGCTTTGCGCTGACGTCGACCATGATCGCCTGTCCATTCTCGTCAAAGTGATTAAATGTCATGGTTTCTCCTCTCACGTTAGAGTTAGGCCTGCGTTCCCTCGAGAGGATGATCGCAGGAGAGGTGGTCAAGGACGCAAAAAACGGACTTCGATAAAGTCGGCAATCGCCCCGGGGTCGTTGAGGTCAAGAAGCGGCACGTCGAGCAGCAGGGCTTCGTCGCTGGCAACGGCGATCAGCTGGACAAGGAGAGTGGTCTTGCCGGTCCCGGACTTGGCGACAAAGGAGAGAGCGGGAATCGTCATCACTCCCCCCTAGACCAGTCCGGACGGGTCGAGAAGATGAATCTCGACACTGCTCCCGGCCGAAAGCTGACCGGCATCACTGCTGAGGATGGCGATGGCGTTGGCGCGAACCATGCTGCGGAGAATACCGGTATTCTGGTCGCCGGAAGAAGAGGCGACCAGCGTCTCCCCCTCCTCGCGAACCTGGACACGGAGAAACTGCGTCCGCCCCGGCTTCTTGTCGATCGATTCACCCAGGACGGCACGAACTGTCGGCTGGATCACCCGCTGGTAACCAAGGAGGCGGCGCAGGGCGGGCCGGACAAACATCTCAAAGGTGACCAGGGTCGAGACCGGGTTGCCGGGGAGGGCAAAGATCAGGGTGTCGCCGCGCACCCCGAAAGCAGTCGGCCTTCCCGGTTTGATATCGATCTTCCAGAAGTGTTGATGGACGCCGAGTTCCGCGAGAACTTCCCGCACAAAGTCGCGATCACCGGCCGAGACTCCGGCCGAGGTGATGAGGATATCGGCCTCCAGCCCCTCGCGCAGCAGCGGCAGGAGGGAGTTACGCTCGTCGCGGGCGATGCCGAGGAGGATCGCTTCACCACCGGCTTCCCGTACCGCCGCAGCCAGGGAGAGGGAGTTGCTGTCGACGATCTGTCCCTCGCCGCAGACTTCGCCAAGCTTAACGAGTTCGTCGCCGGTGGAAAGGATCGCCACCCGCGGCTGGCGGTGGACGGAGGCAAAGACCTGGCCGAAGGAGGCGAGCATGCTGATCTCCGCCGGGCGCAGTACCGTCCCGGCCGGCATGATCACCTCGCCACTCTTGACGTCCTCCCCCTGCCAGCGGATATGATCACCGGCCTTGACCGGGGCGAGGATGCGGACGATTTCGCCCTCCCCTTCCGTCTCTTCGACAGGGACGACGGCATCGCAGTTCGCCGGGATCGGGGCGCCAGTCATGATCTTGATCGCGCCGCCGCTGGGGAGACACACCCCGCTGGCGCAGGCGCCGGCCGGAAGGTAACCGGCAATGGCGAGCTCGGTCGCAGGGGCGTGGCAATCAGCGGCGCGAACCGCATAACCGTCCATCGCCGAGTTGTTCCAGCGCGGCAGGTCCCATGGGGCGCGAATCTCTCCGGCAAGGACCCGGCCAAAGGCGTCGAGGAGAGGGAGACGCTCGACCCCGAGGGGAGCGGCGCTCTCCAGGATCAAGCTTCTTGCATCGTTAAAACTGAGAGCCATGGGGATTTCTCCTGTCGCAATGAGATCGGGGGGATGACGGGGGGAGAAACAATCTGCCCCGCTGCCAAATGGAGGTTGATCGCGCCGAGACGACCCCCCTGCTGCGGATCGTGGGTCGAAAAGATGACGCTGGTGCCGCGTCGGGGGAGCTGGCGCAGGATCATCTCAATGCGGGCGGCACTGCCGCTATCGAGGCTGGCACACGGTTCGTCGAGGAGGAGGACTTCCGGCTTGAGGACGAGGGCGCGGGCAAGGGCGACGCGCTGCTGCTCGCCGCCGGAAAGGGCGCGGGCGCGACGTTCGCTAAAGTCGGTTAGTCCGACCTCGGCAAGAGCGAGGCGGACCAGGCTCTGCCGTTCGTGGGCGGCGATTCCGCGAACGCGCAGCCCATAGTCGACATTCTCGGCAACACTTCCGCGCAGCAGATAAGGAGACTGGGAAAGGAGGGTAACCCGCCGCCGCAGCGCCACCAGATCACTCCCTGTTTCGACCGCACTCCCGGCAAAGGTCAGAGTACCGCTCTTCGGCTGAGCCAAAAAGGCAAGGATCTGCAGCAGGGAGCTTTTGCCGGCGCCATTGGCGCCGGTTACGGCGTAAAGTCTTTGGCTTTCCAGGGTCAACGCCGGCAGGTCAAGGACGGTGCGGTTGCCGAATTCCTGGCGGATGCCATGCAGATCGTAAAGGGGCTTCATCGGATCAATCCTCCTGTAGCAGGTTGAGAAACAGATTGATGATCAAGGCGACGCTCATCAGGACAAGACCCAGGGCGAGGCCAAAGGCAAACTCCCCCTTGCTCGTCTCCAGAGCGATCGCCGTCGTCATCGTCCGGGTGGTGCCGCGGATATTGCCGCCGAGCATCATCGCCACCCCGACCTCGGAGATCACCCGGCCAAAACCGGCGACGATCGCCGCCATCATCCCGAAACGGATTTCCTGAATGAGGAGCCAGGTGCCGCGCAAACGGCCGGCACCGAGGGTCATGGCCGTCGGCAAGATGCGCGGATCAGCTCCGGCGACCGCAGCCAGCGCATAGTTGGCAACGATCGGCGTCGCCAGAACGACCTGCCCGACGATCATCGCCCAGGGGGTGAAGAGGAGCCCCAGGGGGCCAAGGGGACCCTGACGGCTAAAGAGGCCGAAGAGGACGAGGCCGACCACCACCGTCGGCAACGCCATCAAGGTGTTAAGGAGGGTGGTGAGGAGACGCCGTCCCGGAAAGCGCCCGAGAGCGATGGCGGCGCCAATCGGGATGCCGATGAGCGCTGCGATGACGATCGCGACCAAGGAGGTGTAGAGGGAGGTCCAGACCGCACTCTCCACATCGTGGTTCAGGTTTATGATCATGCTGAGCGCAGCGCCCAGCGAGGTGAGCAGATAGTCCAAAAGGACCTCCTCTTACTTGGCAACGTAAAAGAGTTGCTTGCCGTTGATCTTGAAAGCGGTGATCAGGCTCTGCCCCTCTGCCGAGGTGAGAAAGTCGATGAACTTCTTCACCAGCTCAACCTTGACGTGGGGGTGCTTGGCCGGGTTGACCATGATGACGCCGTAGGGATTGAAGAGACCGGCGTCCCCCTCCACGGCAATCTTCAGATTGCTCTTGCTGGCGTAAGCGTGGTAGGTGGCGCGATCCGAGAGGGTGTAACCCTGCCGCTCGGTCGCCATGGTGATGACCTCGCCCATGCCGCGGCCAGCTTCAAGATACCAGGCGCCGCTCGGCGTCACACCGGCTGCCTGCCAGATCTCTTTCTCTTTTTTGTTTGTCCCCGAGTCATCCCCCCGCGAGACGAAGGTGACGCCTTTGTCGAAAATTTTCTTCAGCGCTACCGCCGCATCCTTGCTCCCGGCGATCCCGGCCGGATCAACGCCAGGGCCGAGGATGACGAAGTCGTTGTACATGACATCGCGGCGGTCAACCCCGAAGCCGGCGGCGAGAAAATTCTCCTCGGCGGCACGGGAGTGGACGAGGAGTACGTCGACATCGCCGGTTTCACCGAGCTTGATCGCCTTGCCGGTGCCGACGGCAATGACATCGATCTTGCAGTCGTTGGCAGCTTCGAAAGGGGGGAGGAGTGCGGCAAGGAGACCGGAATTCTCGGTGGAGGTCGTCGTCGCCAGGCGCAGATGCTCGCTCGCCAGGGCCGGCTGCGTCAGGATGGCGATGAAGAAAAGTGCGAGAGTAAGGCGGATCATCGGCAGCATGAAGGTTCTCCCGGATGGCCGGTTAAAGGTTGCTGATGGTCAGAGGATCGCCAGGAACGATCGTCCCCCCTTCCAGAACCTTGGCGAAGATCCCTTCCTTGGGCATGACGCAGTCGCCGGCCTG
>DIKR01000066.1:87961-93155 GCA_002424625.1 Desulfuromonadaceae bacterium UBA5613 | reverse complement strand
ATGGTCAGACAGGTGCCGATCGGCAGGGCAACGAGATCGACTCCGGCGGTGGTGATATTCTCGGCAAAGTCGCCGCTGTCGACGTCAAGGCCGAGAGAGCGCATCTTGGCGATACTCTCGGTGGCAAGGAGGCTGACCTGGCGGTGCCAGGGGCCGGCATGGGCATCGCCAACAATGCCGTGCTCTTCTTGCAAGGTCACGGACGCGACCGGTTTCTTCCGCTCCCCCTTGTTGGTGCTGATACAGACGGCGACAATACTTGCTTGCATCGTTTTTCTCCTTTTGAGTTCAGCCACCGATCTTCGCCATGGCAAAGTCGGTCGGGGTCTCTTCGACTCTTTGCAGCTGATGGCGGGCAGGTTTGCGCGCTACCAGCTCAAGGAGCGTTCTTACCAGTACGGTCTTTTCAGGATTTTTTAAAGCGGCGTTGAGATCGACGCATTCGTTGCCGAAGAGGCAGCTGTGCGCTATCCCGGCGGCGCTGACCCGCAGCCGGTTGCAGTCAGCGCAGAAGTGGCCGGAGATCGGCGTGATCAGTCCGAGGCTGCCGGCGGCCCCAACGATGCGGAAGGTCTGCGCCGGGCCGCACCTCTCCCCCGGCGTCAACGCTTCGAGGTCAAAAGCCTGAGCGAGGCGGGAAAGGATCTCGCTGCCGCTGACAATTCCAGCGGCATCCGGGGCGCCGAGGACGGTCGGCATCTGCTCGATGAAGCGCACGGCAATCTTCCGCTGCCGGGTCAGGGCGGCAAAGGCGAGGAGTTCATCGTCGTTGATACCGCGCATCACCACCATGTTGAGCTTGACCGGCAGACCGAGCTTCTCAGAGGCAGCGATTCCGGCCCAGACTTGGGCAAGGTCGCCGCCGCGGGTGATGGCGGCAAAGGTGGCGGGACGGAGGGAGTCGAGGCTGATATTGAGGCGCTGCACCCCGGCCGCCTTGAGGTCGGCGGCCTGTTCGGCGAGGAGGATGCCGTTACTGGTCAGGACGAGTTCACGCAGGCCGGGGAGACGAGAAAGTCGGGCAAGGAAAGGGGCGAGCCCCTTGCGCACCAGCGGTTCGCCGCCGGTGACCCGAATCTTTTCGATGCCGGTCGCCACCGCCGCCTCTGCCACCCGCAGCAGCTCCTCAAAGCTGAGGACGTCGCCACGGGGAAGGAGCTCGACCCCGCCCGCCGGCATGCAGTAGGTGCAACGCAGATTGCAGCGGTCGGTCACCGAAAGGCGCAGATAGTTGATTTTTCGACCGTGCTGATCAATCAGTGCCATCGCTGATCTCCTGCCGGGATGCCCCGGTGTTAAATACGACTGTTGCGCGTGAAGCCAAAAATACAAAAGGCCCTCTCCGAACTCTCCGGAAAGGACCCGCGCCGCCGCCCGTTGGGGCGATCAGTGGCACTCGAGTCTCCTTTCCAAAAGGGAGGCGTCGCTGTTTCCAGCAGCACCTGCAGGCCGGGCGCCATGAGGAAAACCTTTTAGGCGCGGTGGCTCGGAGAATTTTCAAATTTTTGTCGAACGGTAAAATGCTTAAATGATCATCCCGCCGCTCTAACCGGTTCAAGATCACAACCTTGGAGGTAAATCACCTCAGCCGGGGCATTGAAGAGAATTTCGTGAAACTCCATAGCGAGGAGATCGATACTCACTTTGCGTTGGCGTAGCAGTTCACCCTTGCCGAGAACAATCTTACAAACTTCCGCGACCTGCAGACTCGCGATGACTGCCGGAGTAAAGGCGGGGTTGCCGAGATCTTTTTCGATCCCCTTTCCTGCCACCCAATTGCGATAGATCTCCTGCACCGTTCTGTCACCGGGGAGCTGGGTGGCGACGTGCCCATACCAGCCGGCGATCGCTCCGTGCACCATGGGAATCTGTATCTCTGTACAGGCTGCGGCCAATTCCAGCCGGTAAGAGATACTGTCAAGGGCATCGACGGCGACCGTCACCCCCTCAAGAAGGACACGACTATTGGCGGTGCAGAAAGCTTCCTTGATCGGCGTGATCATCACTGCCGGATTAATTTCGTTGACCCGGGCCTGCGCCGCTTCAACTTTGGCTCTCCCCAAGCTACAGGGAGCGGCAAGGAGCTGGCGATTGAGGTTGTGCTCTTCGAAGATGTCCGGATCGATGGCTATAATCTCACCGACGCCAAGACGAGCCAACTCCTCGATAATGTAACCGCCGAGACCGCCGCAGCCGATGACGGCGATCCGGCTCTGAAAGAGTTGCTGCTGCTCTGCTACCGAGATCATGTTGCGATTGCGCTGATAACGAGCGGGAAGGATGCCGTTTCCCAGGGCCAGCCCTTCAATAGCAGCAGGGGTCGATTTGAAGCGAACAGCCGCTGCCACCTGTACCGACCAGGGGAGCAGCCCGTCTTTCAACTGATGACTGATAAAGGCGAGAAGTTCAGACATCTCAACCTCCACCGACCAGGGGAAAGAGAGATAAGGTGTCGCCATCCTGCAATATCGAATCAAGGGTCCCGTGCCGGCCATTGACCAGCACAATCCCGATCTCCTCTTCCGTCAGCTTCAGCCCCAGAACTATTGTGCGGCAATCAGTCCCGACCGGAAACTCCTCTTCGGCAGCCTTGAACCTGCCATTTCTGAATGTGGCAAATAATTTCAGGGTAATCTGCATGAGAAGCTCCGTGGAGAGAAGCTCCCCCTCCCCGTAACCGAGGAGGGGGAGTCCAGTTAAAAGTTCCAGAATTCATCGATTNNCGCTGAAATCCCAGATAGCGTTATGAGGAGCCACCGGTTCAGTGTTGAAGAACTCCGGCAAGCGGTCGTGAATATTACTGAAACCGGCATCGATATTGAACTGATGCTCGATCTTGAGGATGTGCTTGCCGAGATTGACAACGTCATCGCCGGTCAGGGCAATATCGAAACGGGCGTTGAGCATGTCGATCAGAGCCGGCAGACACTCAGGGATATCGAGGGCCGGGAAGGCGATGAAGATGCACATGCCGGTGGAATCGATGGCCGCTGTGGCGATCTGCAGATTGCGGGAGAGCTCAACCTGACCATCCTTCTTGAGAGGATCGACATAGCCACCGACGTTGAGAATATTGGTGGCGATGGCATAACCGGCGGTGTGGTCGGCCCCCATGGTGCTGGTGGCATAGGTGATACCGATCCCTTTTACCGAACGGGGATCGTAGGCCGGAATACCCTGGTTCTTGACCACCGGGACCCGGGTGACCCCGTACGTCCTGCCGACAGACCCGGCGCCGCCACCGAGGATGCGCCCGAGCGGGGTTCCTGCACCGATCTCTTCTTTGAGGATGCGCAGCATCTCTTTACTGTCTCCCCAGTTGAGGATACCGGCTTCCATCGCCACGCCGAACATGACGGCGGTTTCGATGGAATCGATGCCGATATCATCCATGATGCTGTCAGCCAGGGCGATGTCGTCGAGGTTATCGATGCAGCAGTCAGCTCCGAGGCCCCAGATCGTCTCGTATTCAAAACCGGAGGTAACGTATTTGCCGTCCTTGTCGTTGTAGACCTGTGAACACTGAATGATGCAGCCGGCATGGCAGCCGTGCTTGATCTTGCCACCGCGGGCGGTGATGATCTCATTCATGGCCTCGCCGCAAATCTTGTCGGCGCCATCGAACTGGCCGACCGAGAAGTTACGGGTCGGCAGACCGCCGGCCTCATTGAGGATGTTGACCAGGACGTTGGTGCCGTAAGTCGGCAAGCCTTCACCGCTGACCGGGTGCTCCAGGAGAGCCTTGGCAAA
Source organism: Desulfuromonadaceae bacterium UBA5613 (assembly GCA_002424625.1). GTDB lineage: Bacteria > Desulfobacterota > Desulfuromonadia > Desulfuromonadales > UBA2197 > UBA2197. The sequence continues at coordinate 89,405 of DIKR01000066.1, read as the reverse complement.
GGTGCGGGCCGCAACCTTGAATTTTTCCGGGTCGGCAATCTTGACCCCGGGAGCGCCCTGATCATCGATGGAGATGAACTTGATCTTTTTCGAGCCCATCACCGCACCGAGTCCGCCGCGGCCGTGGCTGCGAATTTTGCTGTCCGGATCCTTGACGGAGATGTTGGCGGCGGTCATCTTCAATTCGCCGACCGGGCCGATGGTGAGGACGCCGGTCTTCTTGCCGAGACGGGCCTCTAGAGCTTCGATGACAACGAAGTTCCCCTTGCCGATCAGTTCGCTCTCTTCCTGAACCGTGACGCCATCCTTGTTGACATGGAGGCCGTACCACTTCTCTTCTTTGGGGAGGCCTTCGATGATCAACGCCTTGATACCGAGGCGTGCCAACATCTGTGCAGCGGTGCCGCCGGCATTACTCTCTTTGATCGTTCCGGTCAGCGGACTTTTGGCGCCGGCCGAGAGGCGGCCGGAATTGGCAGCGGCGGTACCGGTAAGAAGTCCTGGGGCAAAGACCAGCTTATTGCCGGCACCGAGGGCATGACAAGTGGCAGGGACTTCGGCGGCGACAATCGTCGAGGTCAGACCACGACCGCCGAGACCGGCCCAGGCCGCTGGTACTGTCTCAATCTTGCAACTCAAATCGCTCATATTGACGCGTAAAATTTTGTCCATTTTCGCTTCTCCCGATCCGGTGTATGTGGGCTGTTGCTGCCGGATGAGGAGAGCGGATAACGGTCTCCTCATCCGGCTATACAATGGTTCTAACGGCTTACATCGCTGCCTGGTAGATGGCGATGACCTGCTCCAGCGTCGCAGTACGCGGGTTGGTGAGCTGGCAGGCGTCCTTCTTGGCATTCTCGGACATGACTTTGAGGTCCTCTACTTTAACGTTGAGGGCCTTGAGACCGGTGGGGATGCCGATAGAGGCAGAGAGGGTGCGGATGGCAGCGATCCCTTTGGCGGCGGCTTCAAGAGCGGAGAGACCGGTGATGTTCTCACCGAGGGCGATAGCGATATCAGCAAAGCGCTTCGGGCAGGCGATGACGTTGAACTCGCAGACCGAGGGGAGGAGGATAGCGTTACAGACGCCGTGCGGCAGGTTGTAGAAGCCGCCGAGCTGATGGGCCATGGAGTGGACATAACCGAGGCTGGCGTTGTTGAAAGCCATGCCGGCAAGGTATTCAGCATAAGCCATCTTGTCGCGGGCTTCGAGGTTTTCGCCATTGGCAACGGCCGGCTGCAGGTACTCGGCAACGAGTTTGATCGCCTGCAGGGCGCAAGCATCGGTGATTGGAGTGGCGATGGTCGAGACATACGCTTCAACGGCGTGGGTCAAAGCGTCCATACCGGTGGCGGCGGTCAAAGAGGCCGGCATCCCGACCATGAGGAGAGGATCGTTAATGGCGATATTCGGGGTGCAGCGCCAATCGACGATCGCCATTTT
>DIKR01000066.1:26648-87755 GCA_002424625.1 Desulfuromonadaceae bacterium UBA5613 | reverse complement strand
TGATAGACCTTGACGCCGTCGTGGACGTTGATGTCAGTCGGGTTCGGCTCAGCGCCGTCAAAGATAACCGCTTCAAGACCGGATTCGATAAGCTGGGCCTTAATCTTGTCGGCAACGCCCATCTTGGCGAGGCCGGCATCGGTGACGATAAGAAGCTTGGTGGCGCCAAGGGCTTTTGCCTGGGGGCCGGTCTCTTTGGCGCAGCCCACGCCCATCAGCGATACGGTCGGGATATAAAATCCGAATGTCTGCTCTGCCATTGCCATGGTTGTTTCTCCTTCTTCTCTCTCGGTTGATTGATTACAGCCGTTCAGGCCAAGTTCTGCTCCCGTGCCGAAGATCATGACGCGGGGCGTTAAGGATCGGTTATAACAACGTTTGGCAACTCTTGTGCCAACGCCATTTTGCATAAAAAAATCAGACATGAAGCTTGTCTCCCACGCTCTTCCTTCACGCATCAGCCCGTATTTACAAGCTTTTTTTGTTGACACTAGCATGAGTAGAGACTTCGCTCCCCTGCGCCGCTGGATCCTCACCGCCGTTCCGTATGCGAACAGTCGTTCCATTCCGGAACAGCTAAAGCGTTCCAGAATGGAACCGGTTCGCGACAAGGAATCGCGCGGCCGAAACACCGCAAGCGGGGAATAAGGGGACTTCCGGAGAATTTGGAGGGAGGAGAAGGTGGCTTGGTATCTATTTTGTAAACAGCATCACGTTGAGCGGCCATTGCGACGGCCGTCCGCTGCACAAAAGAGAAGGAGAAAGCTGATGAAAGAGATAAGTCAACGTAAACGGAAGATCCTTTCGGTCCGCCTGACCGATCCGGAATTGCGAGAGCTGCACAAGTTGATGGAGGCCAATCAATTGAGTGCCTCGGATCTCCTCCGCGAGGCGATAATCGCCTTTTTATTGCGGCCGCCGAGCCGCGGTTGTGATAAATCGACCCTCACCGCCAAGGCAGCATGAGGAGCGCCGCTGCCGATTTCGAAAAGACCTGGCAGAGCCCTGCCTTTCGCGGCTACTGCGCCAATGTCCCCGCCGAGCCAGGGCAGGTAAGAGGTCATCTTGAATCAGCGGGTGATCCTGAACTCCTTGATCTTGCGATAGAGGGTATTCCTGCCTATCCCCAGGGCTCTGGCTGTCTCTGTGATATTCCACTGGTGCAGGTTCAGAGCCTTTTTTATCGTCTCCGCCTCGCTCTCTTTCAAGCCCCGCGACGTCACCGTTCTTGTTCCATTTCCCTGTAAAACTGTGAGCGCGTTCCTCTCGATGCCTTGCAAGGCGTGCAGCAGACGATCGAGTTCCGGGGAAGTGAGGGCTGCCAGAAGCGGGGAGCGCTGTGACTGCTCTTGAAAAAGTTCGCAGGCGCGCATGAAGTCGCTCGCCCCGAACTGCTCCTCTTTCATCGCAATGCCGATTGCGAGATCGGCGCTCAGAAAGCGATTATCCAGGTGGCAGGGCAGGAGGGTGTCGTCGGGGCACATCACCACTGCCCGGCGCAGGACATTCGCCAGTTCACGGATATTCCCCGGCCAGCTGTAATTCTGGAGGAGGGTCAGCGCCGCCGGCGCGATCCGCGCCTTGGGATTGAAGAGGCGGGCAAAGTGCTCCGCCATCAACGGGATATCCTCGCTGCGCTGTTGCAGGGGGGGGATCTCGAGACGCACGACGTTGAGGCGGTAAAAGAGATCTTCCCGGAAGGTCTTCTCGCGGACGGCTTCTTCCAGATCGACATTGGTGGCGGCAATCACCCGCACATCCGTCTTGATCGGCCGTTCGCCGCCGACCCGCATGAACTCGCCGCTTTCGAGGACGCGCAGGAGCTTGACCTGAATCATCGGGCTGGCATCGCCGATTTCGTCGAGGAGGAGGGTACCATGGTTAGCGAGTTCAAAGATGCCGCGCCGGGTCTGATTGGCGCCGGTAAAGGCCCCGCGTTCATGGCCGAAGAGTTCGCTCTCCAGCAGATTTTCCGGCAGAGCGCCGCAGTTAATCGGGATGAAGGCCGCTTCGGCCCGGTGCGAAGCGGCATGGATGAAGCGGGAGAGGACCTCTTTGCCGGTCCCGGTCTTCCCCTGAATGAGTACGTTAATATTTTTGCCGGCCACCTTATAGGCGAGGGAGACCAGGCGCCGCATCAGCAGCGAGCTGCCGACGCGAAAGCCGACCGCACCGGCAACCTCCGACCATTCCTCCTTGGCTTGCGCTCCATTTTGCAGGGGATCACTCTGAGTCACGGCCTTTGCGATCAACTTCTCGATCTCACCGATATCGTCAAAGGGCTTCTCCAGATATTCATACGCCCCTTGTTGCATCGCGGTTACTGCGGTCTTGACGGTACTGTAACCGGTCATAATAATGACTTCGCAGGCCGGCTGCCGGTTCTTGATTGTCTGTAACAGCGTTAGGCCGTCGGTGTCCGGGAGCTTGAGATCGACCATGGCGACACTGAAGCTGGTCGCGGCCAGAGCCCGCAACGCCTCCGGCTCGTTGGTGGCTGTCGTCACTTCGTACCCCTTTTTCGTCAAGAGCCGCCGGAAAAAGCGGCAGACATCAGCTTCATCATCGATAATCAAGATATGAACAAGCGACATAGTCCCTCCTTTCCCGCCATCATGGCTGATCAATCGGCAGGAGGAGAGTGAAGGTACTCCCCTCCCCCTGACTACTGGCGACTTCGATGGTGCCGTTGTGCGACTCGGCAATCCCGAGACTGACCGAGAGACCGAGACCGGTCCCCTTGCTCGCCTCCTTGCTGGTATAAAAGGGGGTAAAGATCTTGGCGAGATTCTCCGGCGGGATGCCGATGCCGTTATCGGTGACGCTCAAAAGCGCCCAGCGCTTCCCCTCCTTCACCTGCAGCTCCGTCGCCACCTCGATCCTCTTTTCCCGACGGGCGACTTCGATCAGGGCATCCCGGGCATTAATCAGAAGGTTGGTCAAGACCTGCTGGATCTGGGGTCCGTTGGCGGTCAAAGCGGGGAGGTCATTCAGCAGGCGCTCGGTGATGATGATTTGGCTGCGGTTGATCTGATACTTGATCATGTCGAGGACCTGCCGGGCTTCGCTATTGAGGTCAATCTTCGTGGCCGGCTGCTGATCCTGCCGGGAAAAGGTCAAAAGGTTCTGGATGATCCGCTTGCAGCGCAGCCCGGAATTGACGATGGTGCCCAACTCCTCGGCGCGCTCCGGCAACCCATCCTCCAGCAGATCCCGAGCGATGAGCTGGGCCGTGCCGATGATCACAGTCATCGGGCTGTTCAGTTCGTGAGCCACCCCGGCGGCCATCTCCCCGAGGGCGGCGAGTTTGGCGGACTGGACGAGCCGTCCCTCCATCTTGATCTTCTCCGTCACATCCTTGAGGATAATCGTCACCGCCGTCAGTTGATTCTCCTCGTTCAGAACCGGATAGTAGGAGAGATCGAGAACCAGGCCGGTCTCGGTCTGCCAGCGTTGATAGACCGGCAGGCCGCTAAGCCGGACCTCCTGGATCGGGCATTTCGGGCACGGTTCCGTCCGGCCGTGCAACTTGGCAAAACATTTCCTGCTGAGCGCCTGGTTCCAGAAAGTACTCAGCGCCGGGGGGAGGCGGTCATTGTGTTGCAGGACGTTGTAGTCGGTGTCGACGAGAAAGATCGGGTCGGTTACCGCCTTGAAGGTCGCTTCCCACTCCTTCTGCCCGCGCGAAACTTGTTTATAGAGGCGGGAATTCTGGATGCTGATGGTCAGCTGGTCGGCGAGGTGCTGCACAAAACTCAAGTCGGTCTCGTCGTAGGAATTATTGCTGATGCTGCCGACAATCAGGGCGCCGATGACCTCGTCCCGCTTGAACATCGGGGCCACGACCAGGGAGCGAAGAGGGCCCAGAAAGGCTGGATTGATCTGGATATGATCAAGCTCCTCCGGCGGCAGATTGAAGATGGCGGCCTTCTTCTGCTGGATGACCTTGAGAGAGGGAGAGTGCGCGGGGAAGTTGTCGATCCGGCAGAAATCACGGGGCGCCATAGCCTTGAGGAAAAGGCGATCGTTCAACACCGCGACCACGCCGAGAAAGTCGCAAGGAAGAGTCTGGGGGAGATTGGCATAGGCGCGATCGACAATGTCGGCGATCGACATGTCGATATTGATATCCCGAGCGAGCTGATGAAGGATCTCCAGGCGGCTGTTCTGCTTGAGAACCTCCTGACTGCGCTTTTTCAGCTCCACGTAGTAGTTGAGTTTCGAAGAATCGACGCCGGTCAGCTGTTCAAGAAGCTTTTCCCGGTTCTCAGCTGCGGTCTGCAAGCTCTCGGCGCTACTCACAGGCATTTCCTGAAGATCTCGGCAATATCCTCCTGACTGGCCGGGCGTGGATTAGTCACCAGACAAGCATCTTTCATGGCATTGGCGCTCAGAAGGGGAATGAACTCCTCGGTCAGACCGATGTCCCCCAGTCCCTTTGCCAGGCCGATATCCGCGATCAGCCGGCGCACCGCCACCACTGCTTGTTGCGCAGCTGCCACCAGGGAGAGGCCGGTGACATCCTCTCCCATCGCCTCGGCAATATCCCGGAAGCGCTCGGGACAGGCGCTGAGATTGAACTCCATGACAAAGGGGAGGATCGAGGCGTTGGTCTCACCGTGATGCTGGTCGATGAGGCCGTCAACCTGATGAGTCATGGCGTGGGTGGCACCGAGGATGGCATTGGAAAAGGCCAGACCGGCGGTGAGACTCGCCATCGCCATGTTAGTGTTCGCCTCCATGTCCTCGCGGTCGGCGACGGCGCGGCGCAGATTGCGGGAAGCCAGCTGAATCGCTTTCAGGGCGTGGATGTCGGTGAGGGGGGTGGCGGCGAGGGAGACGTACGATTCGATGCCGTGGGTAAAGGCGTCGAGTCCGGTCGCCGCTGCCAGCTTGGCATCCATGGTCTGCACCAGCTCGGGATCGACGATGGCAATGTCCGGGACCAGCGACTTGGAGATGATCGACATCTTCAGTTTCCGTGCCGTATCGACAATGATGGCAAACTGACTCACCTCCGATCCGGCCCCGGAGGTACTTGGGGCGATAACCATCGGTGGCAGGGGACGGCTGATCTTATTGATCCCCTCATAATCCGGCAGGGTTCCGCCGTTGCTGGCGAGAATAGCGATCGCTTTGGCAACATCGGTGGGACTGCCGCCGCCGACGGCGACAATGCCGTCACACCCTGACGCCTGATAGCGCCGCACCCCCTCCATGACTTCGCAGTCTTTGGGGTTGGAGGTCAGCGCGGAGAAGATCTCGGTCTCCAGACCGGCGGCTTGCAGATAATGGACGGCCTGATCGACCCACCCCGCCTCGATCACACCGGAGTCGCTGACCAGAAATATTTTCGAGGCGCCGATGCGAAGGACACTTTCACCGATTTGGCTCAACGAACCTCGACCGAAGATAATCTCCGGGGCGACAAATTTACTGATGTTCATGGTGACACCTCAAGGCTAGCAGAACCGTTATGGGCTGTTTCGGGAATGTTTTGCAATTTTAGAATCAAGTGAGCCAAAATGGAACAGTTAAATTGGGACAAGACGTGAAATCCGCAGGGATCGGACGACAGCCTCCAATCATAGCGGCGCTTGGCTGAACCGCTGGCGCTGGTGCGCCACATGCCCTGCCTGCGCACAAATGCAAATAGGCCACCTCTTTCGAGATGGCCTATGTACTTGTTTATTATGGTCGGGGCGAGAAGATTCGAACTTCCGACCCCCAGCACCCCATGCTGGTGCGCTACCAGGCTGCGCTACGCCCCGACGATGAACGAGGCGGATTATCGGCAAATCAGCCACCTTTGTCAAGGCATTAATTTACATTATTCGCCGATCAATAACACGTTGCGCCTTGCCTTCACTGCGGAGAATACTACTTGGCTCCACCAATTTGACTTTGACACCGATCCCCAGGGCATTGGCAAGACGCTTTTCTGCGGCCAGAACAAATTCACGCTGCCGCTTCATTTCGTCAAAGAAGATCGACTCATTGACTTCGACCTGAACTTCGAGTCGATCGACATTATCGATCCGCTCAATCACCAACTGATAATGAGGTTCACAACCCTCAACCTGAAAGAGGATCTCTTCGATCTGGGTGGGGAAGACGTTGACCCCCTTGATGATCAGCATGTCATCGCTGCGCCCCATGGTCTTCTGCATCCGCACCAGAGTCCGTCCACAGGCGCAGGGGGTATAATCGAGGCGGGTGATGTCACGGGTGCGGTAACGGATCATCGGGAAGGCCTCTTTGGTCAACGAGGTCAACACCAGTTCGCCAACACTGCCGGGCGGAAGAACTTCGCAGGTCTGGGGATCGATAATCTCGGCGATAAAGTGATCTTCGAAGATATGCATGCCGCATTTCTGCAGGCAATCGCCGGCAATTCCCGGCCCCATGACTTCGGAGAGGCCGTAGTTGTCAGTCGCCACAATATGCAGGCGCTCTTCGATCTGCCGCCGCATCTCTTCGCTCCAGGGCTCGCCACCAAAGAGTCCAACGCGCAGACTCAAATCGTGCGGCTTGACCCCGAGCTTCTCCATGCGATCGGCAATGGTCAAGGCATAGGAGGGAGTGCAGACCAGGACGCTGGTCTTGTAATCCTGCATGATCATGATCTGCTTGTCGGTATTGCCGCCGGACATGGGGATGACCGAAGCGCCGATCATTTCGGTGCCGTAATGGAGGCCGAAGGCGCCGGTAAAGAGCCCGTAGCCAAAGGCAATCTGCACGACATCATCGTGTGTCACCCCGGCGGCGGTCATAAAGCGCGCGACCAGATTCGACCAGGTATCAAGATCGTGACGGGTATAGCCGACAACGGTCGGTTTACCGGTGGTGCCGCTCGAAGAATGAATGCGCACCACTTCCCGCAGCGGCACCGCAAACATGCCGTAAGGATAGTTGAGGCGCAGATCCTCCTTCTCGGTAAAGGGGAGACGGCTCAAATCGGCGAGGGATTGGATATCCTCCGGGATAATGCCTGTGGCATTGAATTTGTTGCGATAGCACGGAACATTTTTGTAAACGCGATTGAGGGTCGCCTGCAGACGCTCAAGCTGCAACTGCTCAAGCTCTTGCCGCGGCATACATTCGTGCTGTTGATCCCAGATATTCATAGCAGTCCTCACTTTTCCCAGATCTCTTTCTTCTCTTTACCGAGATAAGCCCGCTGCACTTCCGGATTATCGAGAAGTTCAGACGCAACCCCGGACAGGATGACCTTGCCGGTCTCCAAAACATAGCCGCGGTCGGCCAGTTTCAAGGCAGCTTTGGCATTCTGCTCGACAAGGAGGATGCTCGTCCCCTTGTCGCGGCAGAGGGCGGCAATGACGCCGAAGATCTCCTGCACGACCAAGGGGGCGAGCCCCATGGAAGGCTCGTCAAGGAGGAGAATTTTCGGCTTCGCCATCAGTGCCCGGCCGATGGCGAGCATCTGCTGTTCGCCGCCGGAAAGGGTACCGGCCCACTGACCTTCTCTAGCTTTAAGAACCGGAAAATAGCGGTAAATCATCTCGAAATCGTCTTTTATGGCGATACGGTCATTCCTCAGGTAAGCTCCCATCATCAGGTTCTCTNNCTGTTCGCCGCCGGAGAGGGTTCCGGCAAGCTGTTTGCGGCGTTCACGCAGGCGCGGAAAGAGGAGGTACATCTCCTCCAGATCCGCCCGGATCGCTTTACGCGACTCGCGCCGCCGGAAACGGAGATAAGCGCCAAGTTCGAGATTATCCTCCACGGTCAGCGGCTTGAAAACCTGCCGCCCTTCCGGCACTTGCGAAATGCCGAGTTCGACGATCCGCTCCGGCTCACACCCTTCGATCCGCTGCTGGTCGTAAAGGATCTCCCCGGATCGAGCGGGAGTCACCGCCGAGAGGGTATTGAGCAGGGTCGTTTTACCAGCACCATTGGCGCCGATGAGGGTGACGATCTCGCCGCGATCAAGATGGAGGGAGACATTCTTCAAGGCGTGGACGGCGTTATAATAGGTATTGATATTCTTGATCTTGAGAAATTCCATCTCCCTACCCTTCCCCAAGATAAGCGGCGATCACCGCGCTATTGTCCTGAATCTGCCGCGGTGTCCCCTCGGCGAGCTTCTGGCCAAGATTGAGGACAACGATGGCGTCGCAGACATCCATGACCAGTTCCATGTCATGCTCAACCAGCACGACGGTAACGCCGCTGCTGCGGATCTTGCGGATCAAATCGCCGAGTTCCCAGGTTTCGCGACTGTTGAGACCGGCGGCCGGCTCATCCATCAACATTATTTGCGGTTCCAGCGCCAAAGCGCGGGCGATCTCAAGAAGGCGCCCTTTGCCGAAAGGGAGACTGGCAGCGGAGTCATCGGCGAGATCGGCAATGCCGACATAGTCCAGGAGTTCAAGGGCACGGGCGCGAATCCGCCTCTCTTCCGCCAGATGCCAGGGGAGTTTGAGGGCACAGGCAAGGATGCCGCAATGGCTCTTGGTATGCAGACCGACCATGACGTTCTCAAGGACGGTCATCTGTCCGAAGAGTTCGATGTTCTGGAAGGTGCGGACCAGGCCGAGGCGGGCGAGTTGGTCGGGGGGCAGACCGCTGATGTCGCGGCCGCTGAAGAGGACCTGGCCGGCGGTGCGGCTGTAGATACCGCTGACAATATTAAACAGGGTGGTCTTGCCGGCGCCGTTCGGGCCGATAACGCCGGTGATCTCCCCTGGACGGATGGTAAAGCTGACCTTATCCAGCGCGACCAGTCCGCCAAAGACACAGGTGATCTCCTTGACTTCAAGCATCGGCGCCCCCCTTCCCGCCCCAACTCTTGCGGAGAAAATTCCAGGCCAGAGTCCCGCCTTGAATCAGCCCGCCCGGCAGGAAAATAGTCATGATCATCAGTAAGGCACCATAAAAAATGATGTCGTAATCATGGAAGGTACGGAGAATTTCCGGCAAAAGGGTAATCAGGGTGGCGCCGAGAAAGGAGCCGTAGATGCTCCCCAAACCGCCAATCACCACCATGGTCAAAAGTTCGACCGAGAAATGAAAGCCGAAGGTACTGGGAGAGACGAAGGTGATGTAGTGGGCATAAAGGCTGCCGGCGAGGGAGGAGATCATCGCTGAGCAGGCAAAGATCTGCACTTTGAGGAGACGGGCATTGATCCCCAGGACCTGGGCCGCGACTTCCGAGTCGTGGATCGCCCGCAAGGCACGGCCGATGCGTGAACGGGCAAGATTGATCGCCAGGAGCATGACGCCGAGGGTCGCACCCCAGATCAGATAATAGTTCTTCATATCGCTGTCAAAGCTGAAGCTGCCGATGCTCAGATTGGGGATACCGGGAAAACCGGAGGGACCGCCGGTGAGATCGACATATTCGTTGATAACGATATAAACAATGATGCCGAAACCGAGGGTTGCCATCGCCAGATAATGCCCTTTGAGCTTGAGGATCGGAAAGCCGATGACAAAAGCAAGGGCGCCGATCGCCAGGGCGGCAAAGATCATCGCCAGCCAGGGATTAAAACCGTGCGTCGTGGTCAGGATCGCCGAGACATAGGCGCCGAGGCCGTAAAAGGCTGCCTGGCCAAGGGAGATCTGTCCGGCAAAGCCCAGCAGCAGATTCAAACCGATGGCGAGCATGGTATTGATGCCGACAAAGACCAGGACATTGAGAATGTAACCGCCTTGAAAGTAGAGGGGGGCGACAACCAGGACCAAAGCAGCGAAAAGGGCAAATTTTAACAGTTCGCGTTGCATAGCGCCGCTAGACCCTTTCACTTGAACCGCGACTGAAAAGGCCTTGTGGTCGGAAGAAGAGGATCAAGAGGAGGATGACAAAGGCGACCGCGTCTTTATAGCCCGAAGAGAAACCGGCCCCGAGCGATTCGAGGACGCCGAGCAATAGACCGCCAATCACGGTGGGGAGGCCGCTGCTCATGCCGCCGATAATCGCCGCACAGAACCCTTTGAGACCGAGCATGACTCCGACATCGTAAGAAGTCATGGTCAAAGGAGCAATGATAATCCCGGCCATGGCGCCGATGGCGGAAGAGAGAATAAAGGAGAACATAATCATGCGCCGCACATCGATGCCGACCAGTCCGGCAGCGCGGCGATTCACCGCACAGGCAGACATCGCTTTACCGCTGATGGTGTGGGAAAAGAAGAGCTTGGTGCCGATAATCAGCAAGATGGTAATGGCAAAGATCCACAAGTGCTGCGGCAGGAGGGTGGCGCCGGCAAAGGAAATCGGCTCGTCACCGGAGAAGGTCGGCAGGACGTGGGTATCCTTCCCCCAGGCGATCATCGCCACGCCGCGCAGGAAGATACTGCCGCCGATAGTGATGATGACCATATTCATCGGCGTCGGTCGTCGCAAGGGGCGAATGGCAAAACGCTCAAAGATGACTCCACACAAAGCAGTGACCACGACCGCGAGGAGAAAAGCGATCGGCAATGCCAACCCCTGCTTATGAAAGAAATAGACCCCCAGCATGCCGCCGAACATGACAAACTCCCCTTGGGCAAAATTGATGATGCCGGTGGAGTTGTAAATGATGGCAAAACCGAGCCCAATCAGGGCATAGATGGCGCCGGTTGAAAGCCCGGACAGGATATATTGCGTCAATTGATCGGTTAAATTCATGCCGTTCCTGTAAAAACCGGCAGCGGAGGCAAAGTATGTGCCTGCGCTGCCGGTTGTTGCTAAACTGAAAAACCTGTGAACTACGATTACAAAAGGGAAACCGGGTAGAACTCTTTACTCAAGGGCCTGCCAATCGCCACCCTTGATCCGCACCAGGACAAAAGCATCCTTGGTCAGTCCGGCATGATCCTGTGCCGAGAAGGTAAAGACGCCGCCGATACCGGCGAAGTTGCTGCTTTTCTCGATCTGCTCACGAATCGTCTCGCGGGTGGTCGCCCCGGCTTCGATGGCGCGTCTGAGCAGATTGATGGCATCCCAGGCGTGGCCGCCGAAATGATCCCCTTCGACGCCATAAAGTCTCTGGTAGCTCTGCACGTAACCGATCAGGGAGTTCTTTTGCGGATCACTGGCCGGCAACTGGTCAGCAACAATAACCTTGCCGGAGGGGAGGATAATCCCTTCCGCCGCATCACCGGCAAGTTCGATGAACTTTTTAGAAGAGACGCCATGGCTCATATAAAGCGGCAGCTTGATCCCTAACTGCTTGACATTCTTGGCGATGACAGCAGGTCCGGGGTTCGTCCCCCAGCAGATGATCGCTTGAGCTTCGCTGCCGCGAATCTTGGTGAGTTGGGCGGTCATATCCGTATCTTTGGGCCCGTAGGTATCGTCAACGACCAGAGACATGCCATAACTGGCGGCATGGATTTTTAATTGCTCGCGGCCGGAAGCACCAAAGCCGTCAGAGACAGTGAGAATCGCAACTTTATTAATTTTGTTCTTTTGCAGGTTCTCAAAGATTTTAGCCACAGCAAGTCCATCATTCTGCGCCGTCTTGAAGACCCAGGGTTTGACCGGATCGGTGATTTTGCTGCCGGCAGCACAGGAGATCAAGGGAACCTTCTCCTTTTCAACGACCGGAATAACTGCCATTGTTTCACCGGTGGTACTCGGTCCGATGATTGCGACGACGTTGTCATCCTTGATGAGTTTATTGGCCAACTGCACCGACTTGGTGGCGTCGCCGGCCGTATCGTAAATGACCAGTTCAAGCTTCCTTCCCTTGATCCCGCCACTTTTGTTAATTTCATCAACCACCATCTGCGCCGTGTTGCGCTCCGGTTCCCCGAGAAAAGAGGGGGGGCCGGTCACTGAAAAAAGGGCACCGATCTTCAGGGGCTCTGCGGCAAAGGCCACAACCGTCAGGAGCATTACTGCAAAAAAAGTCAATAATTGCGCAGTCCGTTTCATTCTCTCGCTCCTTGCTGATTATTGGGCAAGTGCCCAGTCACCTTTAACAATCTTCACCATCTCGAAGGCCGTAAGATCGAGGCCGTTGTGGTCGGTCGCGGACATGTTGAAAACGCCGGAGATGCCGACAAGGTTGCTGCTCTGCTCAATACCGTTGCGAATCTGCTCGGGTGTCGCACCATTCTTTTTGATCGCATCAGCAATCAGCAAGAGGCCATCATACGCGTAACCACCAAAAGTCGAGGACTCGACACCAAAGGTTTTACGATAAGCTGCATCATATTCGGCCAAAAGCTTGGCCTGGGGGTCGGTCACCTTGAGTTTGTCAAAGACTGCCAATTTTCCGGCGGGAAGCATGACTCCTTCGGCAGCCTCAACCCCTGATAATTCGATATACTTCTTGGAAGCAACACCGTGACTCATGTACAAAGGGGTGGTGATGCCGAGCTGCTTGACGTTCCGGGTGACGACTGCCGGCCAGGGATTGGTCCCCCAGCAGATGATCGCATCAGCGCCAGCCCCGCGAATCTTGGTCAACTGCGCGGTCATATCGGTATCTTTCGGGCCAAAGGTTTCATCCGCCACGATAGTGAACCCTTTTTTTGCTGCAAGAACCTTGAGCTGTTCACGACCGGAAGAACCGAAACCGTCAGAAACAGTCAGCAGGGCCAACTTCTTCTGGCCGAGCTTTCCGGCATGATTGAGGATTTTCTCGCCGGCAATCTGATCATTCGCCGGGGTCTTGAAGGTCCAGGGATTGACCGGTTCGGTAATCTTGATCCCGGCGGCACAGGAAATCAGCGGGATTTTCTCTTTCTCCGTCACCGGTTTCACGGCCATGGTTTCTCCAGTGGTACTCGGTCCGACAATCGCCACGACCTTGTCATCCTTGATCAGACGATTAGCAAGCTGCACAGCCTTGGTTGCGTCCCCACCGGTATCGTAGATCACCACTTCGATGAGTGCCCCCTTGATCCCGCCTTTGGCGTTGATCTCCTTGACCAGCATCTCAAGAGTGTTCTTTTCCGGTTCGCCAAGAAAGGCTGCCGGTCCGGAGACGGCAAAGAGGGCGCCGATTTTGATCGGTGCGGCCGCCTGCGCAACAGCGGCGGTAAGAATGAAACCGACACACACTAGAAACACCTTGAATTTACCCATAGTTTTTCTCCTGTCCTGATGCCGGTTATTGGTGATTGCCAAAGCAATTAAACGCTGTAAACACGTTCGCCCGTCAAAATTGTTACCCCTTGACCGTGCAGGCAGCGGATGGCTTCATCGGTATTGTCAAAACGGAAGATCATCACCGCACTCCCGCTGCAACGCTCGACAAAAGCATACATATACTCAACATTAACGCCGCAGTGATCAAGGATGTTGAGCAAGTTAAAGAGACCCAAAGGCTGATCCGGCACTTCCACAGCGACGACATCGGTCATACTAACGGTAAAACCATGCTCACGCAGAATGCTCTTGGCAACACCCGGTTGATCGACAATCAGACGCAGGATGCCAAAATCGGAAGTATCGGCCAGAGAGAGAGCACGGATATTGACGCCCGCTTCACCAATCGTCCGCGTCACCTCAGCGAGACGTCCTGATTTGTTTTCAATAAAGATCGAAATCTGTTCAACTTTCATGGCCTAATCTCCCGAAAAACCTGCCATTACCATTTACGATTATCAATGACCCGCTTGGCTTTTCCTTCGCTGCGTTGAATCGTCTTCGGCTCCACTAATTTGACGCGACTGGTGACACCGAGATTCTCTTTGATCTCCTTCTCGATCCGCTTGGCCAAGGACTGCAGGACTTTGATTTCATCGGAGAAGAGCTCTTCGCCGACCTCAACCTGCACTTCCAGAGTGTCAAGATTCTCTTCACGGTCGACGATCAGGAGATAGTGCGGCTCCACCCCTTCGACCCGTACCAGGATCGATTCGATCTGCGATGGAAAGACATTGACACCGCGAATGATCAGCATATCGTCGCTGCGACCACTCATGCGGGTCAGACGGGCATGAGTCCTGCCGCAGACACACGGGGCATAAGTCAGACTGGTAATATCGCGAGTGCGGTAACGAATCAGGGGAATTCCCTCTTTGCTAATCGTCGTGATCACCAACTCTCCCTGAGTTCCCTCGGGGAGGACTTCGCCACTGTCGGGATCAATGATCTCCGGAATAAAGTGATCTTCCCAGATATGCAGCCCGTTTTTGGCTTCAATACATTCGATGGCGACACCAGGGCCCATGATCTCCGAGAGGCCGTAAATATCGATGGCATCAAGATTCAGCTTGATCTCGATCTCGTGCCGCATCGCTTCCGACCAGGGCTCGGCACCGAAGATGCCGACCCGCAATTTCAGTTTTTTGAAATCGATCCCCTCCGTCCTTGCTTCCTCCGCCATGAACAGGGAGTAAGACGGGGTGCAGGTCAGGACGGTGGAGCCAAAGTCCTGCATGATCATGATCTGGCGTCTGGTATTGCCGCCGGAGATAGGGATGACTGAAGCTCCGAGGCGTTCAGCCCCGTAATGCGCCCCGAGTCCGCCAGTGAAGAGACCATATCCGTAGGCATTATGGATAATGTCGCCGCGATGGGCGCCGGCTGCGACAAAAGAGCGGGCCATGAGGTCGCTCCAGTTGCTGATATCCCGGCTGGTATAACCGACCACGGTCGGTTTGCCGGTGGTCCCGGAAGAGGCGTGAATACGGACAATCTCTTCCATTGGCGCTGCAAATAGGCCGTAGGGGTAGGAATCACGCATGTCCTGCTTGGTGGTAAAGGGCAAATACCGCAAATCGGCAAGGCTCTTGACAGCAGCGGGAGAGATGCCGGCACTATCGAAACTCTGCTTATAAAACGGAACGTTACGATAGACCCGTTCCAGCACCTGCTGCAGGCGCTTGAGTTGCAGCGCCTCCAGTGCCGCGCGCGGCAGGGTCTCAAACTCTTCGTTGAAGTAGCTGGCCATGCTCTCTCTCCTTGTGGTTACAGAACACGGCCCATCTGAAAGGCCCGGATGTTGACCTCCAGCGCCTTGGCCGGAACCATCTTGTGCAGCGCGGCCAGCCAGTGCTCCTCAGCAATCTCCAGACGTTTTGAAACCGCCCCGAGAAGGACAGTGTTGGCAGCCTTGGGATTACCGGCCTCACTCGCCAGATGGAGACCATCGACCAGGAGAAAATCAGGAAAACGACGACGAATCCGCTCCGCCAGATCGTCAGGATAAACCTCCTGACCAAGGAGGACCGAAGGGGGCGGAATGCGGTAGTCATTGACCACCACCTTGGCTCCGGCGTGGAGAAGGGGGAGATAGCGATAGGCTTCAAGGAGCTCGAAGCCAAAGAGGACATCCCCTTCCCCTTCCGGCACCGTCGGCGATGCGACTTCACGGCCGAAACGAACATGGGAGACAACACTGCCGCCGCGTTGCGACATGCCATGAATTTCGCTCTTCTTGACGTCAAAGCCGGCGAGCATAAAGGTTTCGGAGAGAATTTCCGAGGCGAGCAGGGTTCCCTGTCCACCGACACCTACCAGCAGAATATTGGTCACTTTATCGTTCATCGCTATTAAATCCTCGTCAAGGTCAGTTGATCGCGTCGAATTTACAGAGCTGTTGACAAACCGTGCAGCCGGTGCAAAGGAGCGGGTCGATGTAAGCCTTCCCCTTCTTGCCATCACTGGCTGGTTGCCACTCGATCGCCGGACAGCCGATGCGCAGGCAGGCTTTGCAGCCGGTACATTTATTCTGATCGACTGCCAGAATCTTCCCCTTCTCGAAACGGCATTCCCCCTTCATCAGACAACAGGGCCGATCAGTGATGATCACCGATGGCTCGGGGCGCTGCATCTCAGCTTCCAGCACCGCCCGGGTGGCAACGAGGTCATAAGGGTCAACCGTAACGACATGCTTGATGCCGATGGCGCGACAAAGATCGGCAATATTGACCTCTGGCGCAACTTCACCGTTCAGAGTAAAGCCGGAGGCGGGGTTCTCCTGACGACCGGTCATGGCGGTGATGCGGTTATCGAGGATCAGAACGGTCGCCGGCGCCTGATTCCAGGCCATCTCCATCAAAGAATTCACCCCGGTATGCAGGAAGGTTGAATCACCGATGACCGCCACCACTCGCTTCTGCTCTTCCCGCGGCAAAGAACGGACGATGCCGGAGGCGTTGCTGATCGATGCCCCCATACAAACACAGGTATCCATGGCGTTAAGCGGCGGCAGAAAACCGAGGGTGTAACAGCCGATATCACCGGTAACATAGGCGTTGAGGCGATTGAGAAGATAGAAGACACCGCGGTGCGGACATCCCGGGCACATGTTCGGCGGACGCGGTGGCAACTTCTCGACGGTCAGTGGCGCCGAAGTAACTTTCGCCAGCAGACCGCCCTGCTCCAGGGCATTGCGGATGCGGCCGGGGGAGAGTTCGCCGCAAAGGGAGAAGAGTGCTTTGCCGGTGACGGAAAGGCCCATCGCCTTGACCTGCTCTTCAATGAAGGGGTCGAGTTCTTCGATCACCAGCAAGGTCTTGACCTTGGATGCAAAGTCACGAATCAGATCGTGCGGCAGCGGATGGACCATGCCGAGCTTGAGGATCGAAGCTTCCGGCAGGATTTCCCGCACGTATTGATAAACCACACCGGAACAGATCACCCCGAGGTCCGCGGAACGAATCTCGCTGCGATTGATCGCCGCCGTCCCCCCCCAAAGGGAAAGATTGACGATGCGCTCTTCGACCTTGGGGTGACGCACCCGGGCATTACCGGGGAGCATCACCAGCTTTGCGGCATCTTTAACCAGGGCCGGCGCCGGTAAATTGTCAACCCGTTTACCAAGGGTCACGATCGACTTGCCGTGGGAAATGCGCGTAACACTGCGCAGCATCACCGGAGTGTCAAATTCTTCAGAGAGTTCAAAAGCCAGACGGGTAAATTCTTTGCATTCCTCGGAATCGGCCGGTTCCAGCATCGGAATTTTGGCAAACTTAGCGTAGTTGCGGCTGTCCTGCTCGTTCTGCGAGGAGTGCATCTCCGGATCATCGGCGACGACCAGCACCAGGCCGCCGCGCACGCCCGTGTAAGACAGGGTGAAGAGGGGATCCGCGGCAACATTAACGCCGACGTGCTTCATGCACGCCAGGGCGCGAGCGCCGCCAAAGGAGGCACCGATAGCGACTTCGAGAGCAACCTTTTCGTTCGGTGCCCAGGATGCATCGATTTCCTTATAATTAATGACGTTTTCGAGAATTTCGGTACTGGGAGTACCGGGGTAGGCTGAAGCGACTTTGACACCTGCTTCGTAAGCCCCACGGGCAATGGCTTCGTTGCCGGAAAGAATAGCGCGGTCCATGCGATTCCTTATGAAATGGTTTCAATGATTAAAAAACGGCGAAAGGGCTGAAAATGAAACGGCATATTAATCAAGAAGGGGCCTGGTTGTCAATCAAGAGAACCGGTCCACTCACATGGAAAGAAGTGTCCCCTCCAACAAGCCAAAATCACTCACCAGCAATTGCTCTTTACGCAACAACTTCATGAGCAGAAGAATAATCCTGGCACCGTGCACAATCAAATCACCGCGGCCCTTTTCGACTCCGGGGAGATGCTCACGTTCAACAGCGGTCAAAGGGAGAAGACGTTCATAAAGGGAGTGCAGGGTCGATTGCGACAACACATAGTTATTAATGCGCTGCCAGTCGTACTTCACCATCGCGAGATCGAGAGCAGCAAGGGTCGTGACTGTCCCTGCGGTACCGACCAACTGACAACCGCTATCGGCAAGGGGTGCAGACAGATTGGCAACGCGCAAGTCTTCTGCCAATAAAGTCAGGACCCTTTCGATAACGCTTTCGGGGTCAGGAACTTCAGCAAGGCTGATAACTCCGAGGGGATAACTCTTCTGCCAAAGACGAATCCCTTCTTTGATGATAATAAATTCCGTGCTGCCTCCGCCGATATCAAAAATCAAAGCAACAGAAGGTTGCGATTTCAGTCCGGCCAGCACCCCTGCGGAACTCAGCAAGGCCTCTTCTTCTCCGTCGATTATTTCGACGGAGAAGCCGGTGCACTTCAGGACATCGTCTACAAATTGCTGGCCATTCACAGCCCGGCGAACTGCTTCGGTGGCGACGGCGCGGGTACCAAGCGGTTTCATCTTAACGAGGGCTTGTGCAAACTCTTCGAGAGCAAAAAGGGTGCGATCTCTGGCAGCAGTCGAAATCCCAGTCTGCGGATCGTAGTCACCACCGAGACGGGTTATCCGGCGGAAATAGTGGTGCGGAACAACCTGACCGCAAACAACTTCTCCGACCAGCATCCGCAGCGAATTACTGCCGATATCGATGGCCGCTTTCACTTTTTGTCACCGCTGAGACACTTGGCAACGCTGAAAGCATGATCGGAAATTTTCTCAAAGGCCTGAACCATGTCGATAAAGATAAGACCGGGACGAACTGCGCACTCACCAGTTGTCAGGCGCTGCAGATGGTCATTGCGCATCTGTTCTTCGCTGCGGTCGATAAAATTCTCTCGGAGTTGCGCTTCGGCTAAAAGATCATCGGCAGCACTGTCCATGGAGTCGACAATATAATCGACAAAAGAAACAGTCGCAACGGTGAGATCGTTTAACTCACGCCGGGCCTTTTTGGAAAAAACCACCTGCCATTCCTGCTTACGCAGCGACAGACGAACCAGGGACTGACAGTGGTCACCGATCCGCTCAAAATCGGCAACCATGTGCATCATTAGGGCCACTTCGCGCGCAGAAGTGTAGGAGGAGAAACGATGGGACAACTCAACAAGAAAACTGGTCAATTCCTTCTGGAGAAGATCGAGGAGATTTTCATAGCGCGTCAGTTTGTGCAACCTCTCAACCTTTTGATCGTCGAGATATAGCCTGGTTTCATGGAGTGCAGCCTGAGCCGTTTGTGCCATGCGCCGCAATTCCGAGCGCGCCTGTGACAAGGCGATCGGTGGAGTATTTAGTACCCGGTAATCGATAAATTGCAGCCCGTACTCGTTGACTGTCTCTCTCCCGCGAATAAAGTATGTCGTCAGTCGCGTAATCTGCTGAAGAAACGGAAGAAAAACGAGGGCAGCAAAAAGGGCAAAAAAGGTATTGGCATTCGCAAGGTGACGGGTAATAAAAGGTTTTTGTCCCGGTGATGCTTGGTACCACTGGGATTGTTCAAAGGTCGTCACGACAAAATTCGCATCACCGGGGGAAACAAAAGAGATAATCCCGAGAAAATAAGGAAAGAGAAGAGCAATAAAACCTGACGCAACAACGACAATCAGAAATTGCGCAGCCGCAACACGGCGAGCAGCGAGAGACCCGTGAATAGCGGCAATGATTGTTGGTGCGCAAGAGCCAATATTGGCGCCAAGGATCAGTGCAACCCCGGAGGCAAGGTGAAGATGGCCACTGGCGCCTAAAGCAATGATCAAGGCAATGACGGCTGTAGAGTTCTGCACAAGGGCCGCCAAAAGAGCACTACAGACAACGCTTAGCCAGAGATGATTCTGCAGAACACTGATGAGCTCAACAAAGGCGGAATTGTCCCGCAACGGCTCAAAAGATGAAGTCATCATCGCCAATCCGAGCATCAACAACGACAGTCCAAAGACGACGGAGGCCGCATCACGGAGGTAGGTCTGACGTGCAAAGAAACGCAAAATAACGGAGATAATGAGGAGGGGGAAGAGCATCCATCCGGGATTAAAAGCTATAAACTGCAGAATAAGGCTTGCACCGATGCTCGCACCAAGGACGACAGCGATACCATCAACCAGGGAGATAATCCCATTACTGACAAAGCCGATAGTCAAGACGGCAGTGGCCGCGGAAGATTGGGTGAGCGAAGTAATTGTGAGACCAAAGAGGCAACTTTTCAGACGATTTTTGATCAGTCCGGCAAAAATAACCCGCAAACGTCCACCGGCAATGTTTTGCATCCCTTCTGTTGTTCGCGTCAAACCGAAGAAGAAAAGGATCAAACCGCCAACAAAAGTAAAAAACGAGGCGTGAGAGAGGACAGGAAAGGAATCAAGCACCGGCGGTTACTTCACAATCTTTATAGAGAAATGAAAAAATCACTTATTTTTCTCCCAGTATTTCGGCAAGTTATAGCACTCTAAGCAAAGAAAAACAATCCTGCAATCAAAAGTCACTCCCCATATAAAAAGGACCGACTTTCGCCGATCCCTTAATTTAATTTGGAAAGTTTATCTTTTGCTATCGACACGGAATCGACACGAAAATTATCTCGCCTGGAGATGTTCTCCGTTGACCCGGTCGCGTAATTCTTTTCCTACTTTAAAGAAGGGGAGCTTCTTCGGCTCAACGTGAATCGATTCACCCGTCTTCGGATTACGCCCCTGATAGGACTTGTAGTCTTTAACGACAAAACTACCAAAACCACGAATTTCGATTCTTCCGCCGTCAATCAATGTTTTCGACAGAGCAGAGAATATTGTATTTACGATCTCTTCTGATCTTTTATAGGTTAATTCTTTTTCTTTGGCCAACGCTTCGATTAACTCTGATTTATTCATCTTTTTCACCCCTATCTCAAGAATTAGACGGCCGCAAGCGACACAAATTTAAAACTTTTAAAAGAATAGCGTAAAGCGTCAAACTGTCAACAGAAAGGTGAATAATCTAAAAATCAAGTACTGCTCTTGAGTAGCTGGATGGCATTTTCACGTAATGATCCGTCTATCGAATCAGCTTCCACAAAAGCCTGGAGTATTTGCTTTGCCTCTTTTTTCCATCCCAGCGCCAAATAAACCCGGGCAATATGATAACCCCATAACGGATTTGTCGGATCTCCCTTGGCTGCATTTTTAAACATTTCCAAAGACTTCTGCAAGTTTTTCTTGTGCCTCAACCAAAAATCTGCCAACTCAACATTAGCCCCGCCAGAACATCCTCCCCCGACCGGAATTGAACTAAAGACATTCTCGGCCTCAGCAATCCGCCCCTGAGCCTCCAGGGTCCGTGCAACAAAGACCATAAGTTCCGGGTCTTTATGACCAAGATTTAAAGCTTCAGTGGCATGTTCAAAGGCTTTGGCTGAATCCCCCTGCGCCTGACAAATGACCGCAAATCGCGCATGGCAATAGTCAGGCATGCAATTTACTTTGAGCATTTGTGACAGCAAATTTCCTGCGGCAGCGTAATTCTGGTTTGCGACATGGAGATCAACCAGGATCAGTGCAGCAAGGACAAAAGTCGGATTCAAACTTAGCGCCTGCTGCAAGGCCTTTACAGCCTCGGGATATTGTTTTCTGCGTGCAAAGAGCGTCCCTGATTCATAATAAAATATATCGTTATATTCATGTGCCGGCACTTTCGAAAAGAGAGCTAACGCTTCATCCTCTCTCTCTTCATGCGCCAGAAGGATGGCTTGACGCATCAGCGTTGAAAGTTCCAGATAACGAGGACGCAGATCAACAGGGTAAGCAGTGAGGACCAGTTCAAAACGGGTCTCCTCATCAAAAGCACCTGAAAGCTCCGCCGGCGCTACAGCATTTGCAGCAACTGTTCCGCAACAGGATGAGGAACAACTACCCTTACTGACAGGGGCTGTCCGTGCTGGCATATCATCTATAAAAACAGTACTTCCACCGCCGATACGTAAAAATTCAGCATCGATTAATTCCCGCAGCGCACTGGAACGAACCAACTGACGGGCAAGATCAAGATGTTCGAGACCACGACGAAAATCGTCGGCACGCAGAGAAACAAGTCCTTCCTCAAAATTGATACGAGACAAATTTTCAGCCGCGCCATCGACATGCTCACGCAGCTCGGCTTGATCACTGACCGGCAAAGAATTATCCTCCAGTACCGATGCAAAACTAAGAACATCAGCCCAACGCTCCTGACGTGAAGCTGTGCGAATTTCATCCAGAGGGTGCCGGGAGCCAAACAAACGCGATAAAAATGACATATTTAATCCCTGCCTGCGTTAAATTGTTGTAAAAGGCGAAAGAGTCCAGATCACTTTAGTTTCACAATTTCCTGAATTATGCCAACGATGGGGGAGATGTGACTTGAAAGATAAGCTGTCACCCGCATAAAGTTCATGCGTTTCACCCGCAATCATAAGCGACAACTGACCATCGACTATATATATCAATTCATCCCCTGGATGGTACATATTCTTTTCACCGCTGCTCCCTCCCACCTTGATTGTGCAAAAAAAGGACATGAATTGCGGGTCACGCAGTCCGGAAGTAAACGACTCGGTCCGCATGTTTTGAGAAGGATCATCATAAATTGTCGTGTCCCTTTGCCCCGGACGTGAATAGACGATTTCATGAGTGTGTGAAACTTCCTCGACGAAATAATTAATACTTTTGTCAAAGACACTCGCCAACTTCATCAAAATCTCGACAGAGGGGATTGTCAACCCTCTCTCAATGCGCGAAATCATGTTTGACGAAACCCGGGAACGCTCAGCCAGCACCTGGATGGTCAAATTACGCTTCAAGCGGATAGTTTTGAGTTTTTTACCGATAATCTTTTTAAGTTTCATATTTGTCAGCCAGTCATAGAAAGTTTAACGCGACACCGACGGGGCAGGTGAGACGACCCAGAGAACCTGGGCACGACCCGGACTCAAATTTTTCCAACGATGCGGTCGAGAGGCTTTAAAGACAATCGAATCACCGACATTGACGACGTATTCTTCTTCATCGACAAAAAATGCGACCGATCCTTCGAGGACATAAGCAAACTCCTCGCCGGAATGGACCATTCCCCCTTCCCCGCTATTACATCCCTCTTCGAGGATATCGATAAATGCTGAAAATCCCGGATCGCGAATCCCTTGCGTGAGACTGAAAATCTGATGCTTGTCCTCAAAAAAGAAGATCGGTTCCCCTTGCCCGTTCAGGGTATGCACGAGAGTCGATCCCTTTTCTGCTTCTTCGACGAAAAAATTCATGCTCATGCCGAATGAAGAGGCAAGGCGCATGAGAATTTCCACCGAGGGCGTTGTCAAACCGCGCTCTATGCGTGATATCATGTTGGATGAAACCGCGGCGCGTTTTGCCAGCTCCTGAATCGTCATGTCATTCTTCAGGCGGATCGCCTTGAGCTTTTGCCCGACAATACTTTTGATCATAGTTCCACCAATGCAAGAATTTAAAATGATGTTTTATCATTCCACTTAACGGCAGTCAACCGATAGCTGAAATTTTAATCTCATCATTCTGGAACCTGATTGTAAACCATCAAAAGCAAATGTGGTTGACAACAGGAATTCACTGCATGTAATGTTTCACGAATAAATTCAACCAAAAGACTGGACGCTTTTATGTTTTCATTCCCTTCGACCCTCTACCAAAAGGCCAAACAACGGATCGCCCCTTCTCTTGACGAAGCGCTGCAGATCTTACAAGCGCAAGGAGCTGAATTGACTGCCATCTTTGCGGTTTCCCAGGCGTTACGCGAAGAGTCTTTCGGCAACAGCATCGACCTCTGCTCGATCATCAATGCTAAATCCGGCCGTTGTGCCGAAAATTGTGCTTTTTGTGCTCAGTCGAGCCACCATGCCAGCACAGCCCCGGTCTTTGCGCTCAAGTCACAGGAAGAGATCGTTAGCGGCGCGCAACAGGCTGCCAACGATGGGTCACACTGTTACGGCATCGTCACCAGCGGCACCCGGGTCAAGGCCGGGGAAGAATTCGAGCGCATCCTTGCTTCCCTGCGCGAGATCCGCGCCACCACCAGCATCGACCCTTCCGCGTCCCTCGGCATCCTCGACCCCGCCAATGCCGCCGCCCTGGCAGCCGCCGGCTGCGTCACCTATCACCACAATCTCGAAACAGCGCGCTCCTTCTTCCCGCAAATCTGCACAACGCACGACTACGAAGAAGATGTGCAGACCGTACGGGTCGCCAAGTCAGCTGGAATGAAAGTCTGTTGCGGCGGCATCTTTGGTCTCGGTGAATCACTGGAACAACGCGTTGAACTCTGTCTGACCTTGCGTGAGCTTGATGTCGACTCGATCCCCCTTAATTTTCTGAATCCGATTCCGGGGACGCCTTTAGCCGATCTCCGGCAACTCACCCCTCTCGATTGCCTGCGTATTATTGCCCTTTTCCGCATTGTCCATCCGACAAAAAGGCTCAGCGTCTGCGGTGGTCGCGAACCGAACCTGCGCGATCTGCAGTCCTGGATCTTCATGGCCGGCGCCAGCGGCACCATGATCGGTAACTACCTCACCACCACTGGTCGCGATCGTGAAACAGATCTGCAAATGTTCCGCGATGCCGAGGTAAGCGTCAATGTCTGCCGTTAACCTGCCCTTTAAAGGGATCTTTGTCACCGGCACCGACACCGGCGTCGGCAAGACCATGGTCAGTGCAGCACTGGCCCATTTTTTAACAGAACGCGGTCTCAATGTCGGCGTGATGAAGCCAGCCGAAAGTGGGGTCAGCGACCCGGCAGGCCTTGGCGACGATGGGAGTCTGCTGCAATGGGCCGCCAGCAGCCAGGACTCTGTAGAAGAGATTTCCCCTTACCGTTTACGTGCTCCCCTGGCACCGGCGCAAGCGGCTGAGAAGGAAAATTGTTTCATCGACTTTGCCCGACTGGTCACGACGGCCCACATCCTGGGCCAGCGCCATGATTTTCTTATCATCGAAGGCGCCGGCGGGCTGATGACCCCCCTGTCCGGCGGGTTGCTGATGGCAGATCTCGCCAAAGAGATCGGATTGCCGCTCCTGGTCGTGACCACCGCCCGACTCGGCACTCTCAACCAGACCCTCCTGACCATCTTTGCCGCCCAGCAAATGGGGATTCCAGTGGCCGGTTACATCATCAACCGTATGCCGGCGCAGCCGGACGAAGCCGCAGAAACAGCGCCGCACACCCTCTCCTCCCTCGCCTCGGCCGATATCCTCGGCGTCCTGGCGGAGGTAGATGGTACTGATCAGGACAAGGTCCTCACCCTCAGCGCCGCCCTCAAAACTTTGCCTTCCCTCCCCTGGCTGGTCGCGGCTCTCGGAGTCTAAATGACCAAAGGCGAACTCCTCCGTCTCGATCGCGCCCATGTCTGGCACCCATGTACTCAGGAGAAAGATCACGAACTCCTGCCGCCGATCCCCATTGCCCGCGGTGAAGGTTCCTGGCTGATCGATGTTGACGGCAAACGTTACCTGGATGGTGTCTCCTCGTGGTGGGTCAACCTCTTCGGTCACAACCATCCGCGCCTGAATCGTGCGCTTTGTGAACAGTCCACCAAAATCAGTCACCACATCTTTGCCGGCTTTACCCACCAACCGGCGGTGGAACTTGCTGAACGCCTTTGTGCCCTGGCGCCGGGGAACCTTTCCCGCGTCTTCTTTGCCGACAACGGCTCTTCCGCCATCGAAGCGGCGTTGAAGATGTCCTTTCAGTACTGGCAGCAAAGCGACAAGCCCCGCAAGAGACGTTTTCTGTCCCTGAGTGAGGCTTACCACGGCGAAACTCTTGGCGCCTTGGCTATCGGCGGCTGTGAACTCTACCGTGACATCTACCGACCACTCCTCCTCGACACTTTGCAAGCGGCGGGTCCGGACTGCTTTCGCTGCCCCTACGGCTTGCAACGCGACAGTTGCGACGCTGAATGTTTTGTTGCCCTGGAACAGATTGCGGAAGCGCAGCACGAAGAGATCGCCGCAATCATCGTCGAACCGCTGATTCAGGCCGCTGCCGGGATGCGGATCTACCCGCCCCGCTACTTGCAAAAGTTGCGAGTCCTCTGCGACCGGTTATCGATCCACTATATCGCTGATGAGATCGCCGTCGGTTTCGGCCGCACCGGCAAGATGTTTGCCAACGAACATGCCGGTATCGGCCCTGATCTCCTTTGTCTCTCCAAAGGGATCAGCGGCGGCTACCTCCCCCTTTCAGTGGTTTTAAGCACCGAGGAGATCTATCAGGCCTTCTACGACGACTACCCGACGATGAAGGCCTTTCTCCATTCTCATTCCTACACCGGTAATGTGTTGGCCTGCGCTTTGGCAGTGGAAGTACAGAAGATCTTTGCCGAAGAAGAGATCCTGGCACAGCTGCCGGCAAAGATGGACCGCTTCGACATCGCCGCTCCACGCTTTAGTGAACTAGAACACGTCGGTGAATTCCGTCGCTGCGGCATGGTGGCGGCGATTGAACTGGTGCAGGACAAGGTGACGAAGAGCGGATATCCCTGGCAGGAACGGCGCGGCTATCAGGTTTACCAACAGGCATTGCAACGCGGCGCGCTGTTACGGCCGCTGGGGAATGTTATCTACTTTATGCCGCCCTTGACGATCAAAGCAGAAGAGCTGGATTTGTTGCTGGAAATCGCCTATGATGCGCTCCTTGCAGTCACCAACCCATAAAATGCTCCCCAAGGATAAGACAACGACCATGGTAACTAAAGCTCTCACTGGCAAACAGGCCCGTTTTTTGCGCGGGCTCGGACATCATCTCAACCCCATCGTCATGATCGGTCGCGGCGAACTTAGCGACGCCGTTCTGCGCAGCACTGACGAGGCACTTAAAGTCCATGAACTGATCAAGGTCAGACTGCAGGAAGGGTGCGAACTCGACCGCCGCGAGGTCGCTGCTCAACTCGCAGAGAAGAGTGGCGCGCAAATCGCCCAAATCCTTGGCAAGACCTTCCTTCTGTATCGTGAGGCGGAAGAAAAGAAGATCATTCTGCCATAAATCGTTTCTTTCTAAGGAGAACGCAAAAAGGCCGTCCAGAGGGACGGCCTTTTTGCGTTGTGTCGCTTTTTTAGCTGCGTTCGTAGGGATCGAAGAGACGCTGGTATTCGTCGAGAGCAAAGCGATCGGTCATGCCGGCAATATAATCGCAGATCACCCGTTCCTGGCCGTAAAGATCAAATTTCTGTTGATAAGGACGCGGCAGCAAGGTCGGGTTCTGACAATAAGTCTGAAAGAGCTGGGTTAAAAAACGATCCGCCTTGATCCGCATCCGTTCCACTTTGTGATGGCGGTAAAGATGCTGAAAGAGGAACTGTTTGAGTTCGCGATTTTTTTTCTGGAGATCAGCGCTGAAACAGACGAGATTTTTTGGCTGACTCCGGACCTGGTCGAGAGTGATGATATCGAGATCGGCAAGACAGTTGCGCGTCGTCGCAACCAGATCATCGATAAAGACACCGATCAGGTGACTGATGGTTTGATAAATTTTACGTTCCTGCTGCAAGCCGGGATATTTGCTGTCGACAATTTCCGAAGTTTCACGCCACAAAGTGATGTCGTCAAGTTCCGCGGGACAGATGAGACCGGCCTTGATGCCGTCATCAATATCGTGATTATTGTAGGCAATTTCATCTGCAAGATCGATAATCTGCGCCTCAAGGGTCGGCCGCCATTCCGGATGATAATCCTGCAACTCCGGTGAACGACCGCCGTCATATTCCGACGAGTGCTTGATGATCCCTTCGCGCGTCTCCCAGGAAAGATTGAGTCCGTTGAACGCGGGGTAACGCTCTTCGAGGGTCTCGACAACCCGTAACGACTGACGATTGTGCTCGAAGCCGCCATGATCGACCATCAAACGGTTCAAGGTCTCTTCACCGGTATGCCCGAAGGGGGTGTGGCCAACGTCGTGCGCCAAAGCCAGTGCCTCGACGAGATCTTCGTTCAATTGCAGGCGCCGGGCAGTGCCGCGGGCAATTTGCGCCACTTCCAGCGAATGGGTCAGTCGCGTACGGTAATAATCCCCTTCGTGATTGACGAAGACCTGGGTTTTATATTCGAGGAGACGGAAAGCTGCACAGTGGATGATGCGATCGCGATCCCGTTCAAAGGCGGGACGATCATCTTTGAGCATCTCCGGGTAAGTCCGTCCCAGACTTGCACTGCTGCGGGCTGCGTAGGGGGCAAGATCGGGTCTTTCCATAAGGAAAATCACGCTCCTTCAATCGTAATCAGCTGAAACCATGAGAAGTTATAGCCCTACCACGACGGGGAATCAAGCAGGAATCGGCGGTTGACCCCTTCAGGGGGGTGTGTTAATTTTTGAAAAATTTTAAAAAGAATGGAAAGGGCTGTCATTGCGAATTATTAGCGGCCGGGCACGCGGCAAGAAACTGGTCGAATTCGCTGGCGCACAAGTCAGACCGACAGCAGATCGGGTGCGGGAAGCTCTCTTCAGCATCCTGACCAGTCGACTGGGCTCTCTGCAGGGCTGCAAAGTTCTCGACCTTTTCGCGGGAACCGGCGCCCTTGCCCTCGAAGCATTGAGTCGCGGCGCACAAAGCGCTCTTCTTGTGGAGGCCCATCCGGAATCGATCAAAATCATCCAGACCAATATCGACGGCTGCCGTATGAGCGAATGTGCTCGGGTTCTGCGCGGCGAACTTCCTGCCGCATTGGCGCTTGCGGTAAACAGTGGTCCCTTTGATCTGATCTTTCTCGATCCGCCTTACGCTCAGGGTCTGGCGCAAGCAACCTTGACTAGCATTGCCGCCCTTGAACTGCTCAGCGCCAAAGGGATCATCGTCGTTGAAACGGCAAAAGCGGAGATTCTCCCTGAACAGATCGGTCCCCTTCTCCGTACTGACCAGCGCCATTATGGCGTCAGCGCCATCACTATTTATGAGAGGACGACATCGCCGGGATGAAACACCACATCGCCGTCTATCCGGGATCCTTTGATCCGATTACCTACGGTCACCTCGATATCATCGAGCGTGGACTTGAAGTCTTTGACGAATTGATCGTCGCCATCGCCCGCAACTCCGGCAAGCAGGCCCTCTTCAGCATTGAAGAACGGATTGCCATGATCCAGCGTGTCGTCGGCAACAATCGCCGGGTGCGTGTCGACACCTTTGACGGCCTCCTTGTCGATTATGTCGTCGAGAACAATGCGCGCGTTATTCTCCGCGGCTTGCGGGCTGTCTCCGACTTTGAGTATGAATTTCAGATCGCACAGATGAACCATACCGTCAAAAAAGAGGTGGAAACTCTCTTCATGATGACTTCTGTTCCATATGGCTATCTCAGTTCGTCCATCGTCAAAGAAGTGGCCTCCCTGCACGGACCGATCGAAACCTTTGTCCCGCCACCGGTTCGAGAAGCTCTCGAAGCCAAATTTGCGAAGAAACTACCGTAAGTTTTTCGAGGAGACTGGCTATGATCAATAAAGAGATGACAATTGAAGAGATCATTCGGCGTTACCCGCAAACAATTCCGGTCTTTACCCGCTTTGGTCTCGAATGTGTCGGTTGCCAGATTGCTTCTTTCGAAGCCCTGGAACACGGTGCGGGTGTGCACCATGTCGATGTGGAACAACTTCTGAAAGAACTTAACGCCGTGCTGAGCTGATCTCTACAGCAAAGTGCAGCATTGGATCCTCACCGGAATTGCTGGCCCCCAGCCCTTGCCCGCCTCTGATCAGTGCGATGTTCATGAAAATTCGAGGACCGTGCCGGCGGCCGCGAAGAAAGAGCGTCCGGAAAATTCCTGAAAAAGCTGCGCCCCGCGGTTTAATCCAGTGCAGTGCGACAAACCAATCCTGCCAATGCGATACCGTTTAAGTTTGGCCAGAGTCGCCTGAAATTGCTCTTCTGAGACCGGACCGAGGTGGGTGCCGCCGATCAGGGCACAAATCCTCTCTTCACCGCTTTTCTCCCGAAACTGCTCGATAATATTGATCACGCCGGCATGCGCACAACCAAGGAGAATAACCAATCCTTTGTTCGTGGTCAGCGCCAGAGAGAGGTCGTCACGGAGCGGATCCGGACTATAACCACCGTGACCGTCCGGAATCACCAGATGCGGATCGCCGACCTCAAAATCCGTCCGCCGCGTCACCTCACCGCTGCAATAAAGATTCCCGGTCAACTGTTGAAAGTCGCAACCCAAAGAAAAAGAAGCGCCCTGCCCTTCCAGTTCGGCCCGTTGCGCCACCATCCCGATCGAACGCAGCTCAAAGTTGCTCCGCCAGTAACGGGCTCTGAAAATATCCGGGTGCGCTACCACCTTCAGCGGTCTTTGCAGATGATCCAGCAACGCCGGCAATCCGCCGGTATGGTCACAATGACCATGACTGAAGACGACAGATGAGATCTTCTGTAAATCCAGATTCATCTCGCGGGCATTATTGAGTAGTCCGAAGCCCTGCCCGGTATCAAAGAGGATGGAGTCCTGCGGCGTTTTAATCAGAGCTGCAAAACCGTGCTCAGCGATAAGACCTCCCGGCCTCGCGACACTGTTTTCACAAAGAATCGTGATACGCGTTGTCATTGACTTTCTCCGGCGACGATAAACATCTTGGCATTGGCTTCAGCATAAAGTTCTCCGCCAATTTCAATTTCCCCCTTCACCTCGATAATTTTACGGCGGCGACTGACGACGGTGGCCGTGACCAGCAATTCAGTTTCAAGTGGTACCGGCTTTTTATAGCGCACTGTCATCTCGATCGTGACAACATGGGCCACCAATCCCTTGGCAGCATAAGCACAGGTTTCGTCCAGGAGAGTCGCAAGGATGCCGCCATGTACAATCCCCTGCCACCCCTGAAAATCTCGCGGAATAGCCAGACGCATGGTGGCACTCTGGCTGGGGGCATCGATCAACGGCCTGACCCGCAGACCGCTCATGTTTAACGAACCGCAAACAAAACAATGATTGTCGTCAGTTATTTCCATTGATTTAGCCTTTCTTTAGGTCTAATCTTTTTCCCTTGACAACATCGACAGGCAAAGATAATTTTGATTCAGTTTATTTATCTAAAATAAAATAAAATCAAGATTCATCGATTTTACGTGGAAAAACAGGGAAAAGTCGCAGAATATTTTTATTTTTGGTAAACACCCAAGAGGAGCATAACATTATGTCCAAACGTCAGGATGCACTCGATTATCATAGCAGCGGCCGCAAAGGGAAGATCGAAGTGGTCGCAACAAAACCTTGCGCCACCAGCCTCGACCTTGCCCTCGCTTACAGCCCCGGTGTCGCTGAACCCTGCCTGGAAATCGAAAAGAATCCCGCCGACGCCTACAAGTATACAGCCAAAGGGAACCTCGTCGCCGTCGTCTCAAACGGCACCGCCGTCCTCGGTCTCGGTGACATCGGCGCTCTCGCCGGTAAACCGGTCATGGAGGGCAAAGGAATCCTCTTTAAACGTTTTGCCGATATCGATGTCTTCGACCTGGAGCTCGACACCAAGGATTCTGACGAGATTATCCGGACGGTCAAAATTCTCGAGCCGACCTTCGGCGGGATCAATCTTGAAGATATCAAGGGTCCCGAGTGTTTCTACATCGAGGAAGAGCTTAAGAAAATCATGAACATACCGGTTTTTCACGATGATCAGCACGGAACGGCGATCATTGCCAATGCCGGACTCCTTAATGCGCTGATGATCACGGGCAAGAAGATAGACGAGATCAAAATCGTCGTCAATGGTGCAGGTGCCGCCGGTATTGCTTGTGCCAATATGGCCCTGGTCCTCGGCGCCGATCCGAAAAAGATGATCGTTTGCGACACCAAGGGCGTTATCTTTAAGGGTCGGACCGACGGAATGAACGAATACAAGTCGCGTTTGGCCAACGATACCAGCGCCCGCAGCCTGGAAGAAGCCATGGTTGATGCCGATGTCTTTTTCGGGGTCTCCGCCAAAGGCGCCCTGACTCCGGAAATGGTGGCAAGCATGGCCGGCGATCCGGTTATCTTTGCCATGGCCAATCCCGATCCCGAGATCACGCCGAGCGATGCTAAAGCGGTGCGTGACGATGTCATCATCGGCACCGGCCGCAGCGATTACAACAATCAGGTCAACAACGTTCTCTGCTTCCCGTTCCTCTTCCGCGGCGCTCTCGACACCCATGCCAGCGCCATCAATGATGAAATGAAGATGGCGGCCTGCATGGCCCTCGCCAGTCTCGCCCGCCAGGATGTTCCTGACTCGGTACGCAAAGCTTACGGTGATGTCGAAATCAAGTTCGGGCGTGAATATCTCATTCCCAAACCCTTCGATCCGCGGGTGTTGCTGCATGTGGCTCCGGCGGTGGCGCAAGCGGCGATGGACAGCGGCGTGGCGCGCCGTCCGATCGCCGATATGAACCGCTATCTGGAGAGTCTCGAAGCGTTACAGGGGCGTTCAAAAGAGATCATGCGCCTGCTTATCAATAAGGCCAAGGCCAATCCGAAACGGATCGTCTTTCCGGAAGGGGAAGAGGAGAAGATCCTGCGCGCCGCGCAAATCCTGGTTGAAGAAGGAATCGCCATCCCGGTTCTGCTCGGCGACGAAGCCGAGATTCGCACTAAAATCGATTTTCTGGGACTCGATCTCGGCGGCGTCCAGATCATCAACCCGAACAGCAGTGAGCAGACGAACCGCTATGTCGAGGATCTCTTTAATTTACGCAAGCGCAAAGGGGTAACACTGGCCGAAGCCCGCCGCCTGATTCGTCGCAATCGCAACTATTATGGGTCAATGATGGTACAGGAGGGGGATGCCGACGCCCTCCTTTCCGGTCTCAATCATCACTATCCCGACACCATCCGTCCGGCATTGGAGATCATTGGCAAACAGGAAGGGCTCTCCAAGGTACACGGGCTCTACATGATGGTCTTCAAAAAGGAAGTCGTCTTTTGTGCCGACACCACCGTCACAATCGAGCCGACGGCAGAAGAACTCGCCGAAACAGCCATCCTCGCTGCCAAGAAGGCGCGGGATTTTGATGTGGAACCGCGAGTGGCGATGCTTTCCTTTTCGAACTTCGGCAGCGTCGATCATCCGTTAACCAACCGAGTCCGCCATGCGACAGAGCTGGTTAAAGAGGCGGCTCCGGATCTGATCATTGACGGAGAGATGCAGGCTAACGTCGCCCTTGATCCTGAAATTACTGAAAAGCAGTTCCCCTTCTCCGACCTGAAAGGAAATGCCAACGTCCTGATCTTTCCGGATCTGCAATCAGGGAATATCTCCTACAAACTCCTTTATAAGCTCGGTGGAGCAGAAGCTGTCGGCCCGATTCTCATGGGGATGAATAAACCGGTGCATATCCTGCAACGCGGCGACAGCGTTGCCGATATTGTCAACATGGCGGCCATAGCTGTTGTTGACGCCCAACAAGCGGATAGCGAGAAATAATCTCCAGTGCATAAAGACAAGGACGGCGCTCGAAATTTCGGGCGCCGTCCTTGTTAACCGATACTTGCCAATTCCAGCCGACTTCCCCATCGCGCCCGTAATTCCTGCCGGGTCTGCGCATACTCATCACTACTCAAAAAATCCGGCCGCCCAGCCAGAGCAAAGGCGGCAGAGCGGGCTTCCTCAAGGATATGGCCATCACGGAGCAGATCGGCCACACGCAGATCCGGGATGCCGGATTGCTTGGTGCCGAGAAATTCCCCCGGTCCGCGGATCTTGAGATCCGCTTCGGCGACTTGAAATCCGTCGGTGGTACGCGCCAGGACCGCCAAACGCTCCTCGCCATCCTGCCCGCATTGACTCCCCTTTAATAAAAAACAATGACTCTCGGCGGCGCCGCGTCCGACCCGGCCGCGTAACTGGTGAAGCTGTGCCAATCCAAAGCGTTCGGCATGTTCAATCACCATGATCGTCGCGTTCGGCACGTCGATACCGACTTCAATCACCGTCGTAGCGACCAAAAGATGAATTTCGCCAGCAGCAAAGGCGGTCATGACCGCGTCCTTCTCTTCGCCGCGCAGTCGTCCGTGCAAAAGGCCGACCTTGTAATCGGGGAAAATTGCGCTCTGCAGCCGCCCTGCCCCACTCTCGGCGTCAAGGAGATCGACCTTCTCCGACTCTTCGACCAGAGGATAGACAATATACGCCTGCCGTCCCCGGCTTAATTCACGGCGGATCCTTTCGTATACCCGCCCCCTCCCCGCCTCGGAAAAGACCTGCGTCACAATCGGCGTCCGTCCCGGCGGCAGTTCGTCAATCACTGACAGCGCGAGATCACCATAAAGGGTCAGAGAGAGTGTGCGGGGGATCGGCGTGGCAGTCATGACCAGAATGTGCGGAGAGACGCCCTTGCGGCGCAACTGACTGCGTTGCCGGACGCCAAAACGATGCTGTTCATCGACAATACCGAGGCCAAGACGCTGAAACTCGACCCCTTCCTGCAGAACGGCGTGCGTGCCCACCAGGAGATGAATCGCACCGCTTTGGGTCGCAGCGATAATCTCCCGACGTTCCTTCGCTCCGGTGGAACCGGTTAAGAGGGCACAACGAAGGCCGAGTTGCTGCATCCAATGAGCAAACTGACGATAATGCTGTTCAGCGAGGATCTCTGTCGGCGCCAGCAGCGCCACCTGACAATCATTTTCAATGGCCAGAAGTGCCGTCATCAGGGCGACAATGGTCTTGCCACTGCCGACATCCCCTTGCAGCAAACGGTTCATCGGTTGCGCTCGGAGTAAATCGTCGCGAATTTCCCCAAGAACCCGCCGTTGTGCCGCGGTGAGTTTATAAGGGAGCAGCTGTGCCAACGGTTTAGTGAAACGATGCGATATGCTAAAGGGGATGCCGGTTTCCAGTGCCAGACCCTGCCGCTTGAGAGCGAGGCCGAGTTCGAGAAAGAAGAATTCGTCAAAAGCCAATGTGCGGCGGGCCGGGCTGCGTCCCGCATTCAGGGCGATAAAATCGCTGGTATCGTCAGGAGCGTGGACCTCCTGTAACGCGTTCCCCAAGGGCAATAAAGCGTGCTTGGCAAGAATATCCGCAGGGATCGCACTAATGACTTCGCGGGCATAAAGAGTACAGGCGTTGTGCCAGAGTTTGCGGGCACGGCGTTGCGTCAATCCCTCCGTGAGCGGATAGACCGGCAGGATATGACCGACGAGATCACTTTTTTGTTGCAGATCATCGATAAACTCGATCTCAGGGTGATGGATTTCACGAAGATGCCCAAAGCGTTTCACCTCACCAATCACGTAGAGATGCCGCCCGACCTGGTACTGCTGGCGCATGGCTGCCAGGCGATAATGAAACCAGCGCAGCGCCACTTGTTGACCGCTGCCATCCCCGACAAGCACTTCGTACAAGCGCCGCCCCTTGCCGGTCTGAGATTCGCCGCTGCTAACAATCAGGGCGCGAAAGACCTCTTGCGCTCCGACTTGAAGTTGACTGATGCTGCGCAGGGTGCGGCGGTCTTCATAACGGCTGGGGAGAGTAAAGAGGAGGTCGTCGACGGTACGCAGGCCAAGACGATGCAGTCGCTGCAAAAGCGTTGGGCCGATCCCGCGAAGTAATTCGAGAGATCGGCCCAAAGTTTGTGAATTCGTTTGTGCCGGGGACATCCTGCCCCCCACTTAAAGTGCAGCGTTTAAATCATGCAGCAACGCGTTAAGATCAATGCCGTGAGCAATGGCGCCACGCTCGATAGTCTCGTGTTTTATTCCGTGACAACCGATACAACCGAGTCGGTATTTTTTTAAAACCGCCGCGGTCTGCGGATATTCCTGCAGCATTTTCGCTACATTGGTTTTTTTATCAAGAATCGACACGAGTATGCCTCACTATTCAAAACGGATATTGGTTATTTCGAAAATTTTGATTCCCGATGGAACCTTGATACGAACTTCCTCGTCCAGGAGATGACCGATCAATGCCTTGCCAACCGGAGAGGTCACAGAAATCTTGCCATTCTTGATATCCGCTTCATCTTCACCGACAATTTGATAGGTGACTTCTGTATCGGTATCCGAATCAAAGAGGGTGACGGTTGCACCAAAGACAACTTTATTGCCGGCCAGGTCCGCGGGATTAATGACTTGGGCACGGGCGATTTTATCGTTCAGCTCCTTGATGCGGCCCTCAATAAATGCCTGGCGGTCTTTTGCCGCTTCATATTCAGCATTCTCGGACAGGTCGCCATGACCACGGGCTTCGGCAATCGCCTGAACCACTGCCTGTCTTTCAAAACGCACCAAACGTTTCAGCTCTTCCTGAAGGCTTTGATAGCCACCAGGGGTCATCGGTATGGACTGGGACATGAAATTGAAAATCCTCACACGCTGGAAAATATACGGGCGGGGAGAACCCGCCCGGTCTAATCGTTAAATCATCTGGAGTGATTTAGCCGCGGTGATAATAAACACCCCATGCCATTTCGTCAAGACGTTTTTAAAATGCGCAAAGGCTGTTTAATCGTTTTTCCTGACCGTCAAGACCGGTACGGGCGATTTTCTGACGATCTTTTCTGCGTTGCTGCCAAAAAGAAGATGATCCAGACCGCCGCGTCCGTGGGTCCCGACAACAATTAAATCAGCGTGCTCCTGCTCGGCTACAGCGATGATTTTTTCGAAGGGGACACCCGAGACAACGTCATAAGCATAGTTATCGGTTTCCTTTAAATGTGCCGAGCAGAAATCGCTTAACATCTTTTTTGCACTGGCAATAATTTCAGATTCCAGGGAATCAAACGAGATATGCGGCACGTAAAAACCACGCATATCAACAGGTTCACTGATTACGTGCAACAAGAAAAGACGGGCTTCAAAGTTACGGGCAAAGGAAAGTGCATAAGCAAATGCCTCGTCAGAAGATGCAGAAAAATCGGTGCCAAAGAGGACGGTCTTGATTGCTTTCATAGGTCTAACCTCGCTTAATGTTTAATTAGTGGTTTTTGCGAAAACTTTGCGCATGGCAAGCTTGAGCTCATCAGTACGGACAGGTTTATGTAAATATTCAAAGGCGCCGAGGTTCATCGCATCGATATAAGATTCAACCTCACCATAAGCTGTGACCATGATAATTGCCGTTTCTGGATGCTGGCGATTCACCTCGCGCAACAAGCTCATGCCATTCATCCCGGGCATATTAATATCACTGATAATTAAAGACGTATGAGGATGTTCCCGCAAAATTTCCAGAGCTTCTTCGCCATTACTGGCGGTCTCGACTTCGTACCCTTCCTGACAGAGAAAACAGGACAGTCCGATACGGGCATTCTCCTCATCATCAACAATCAAAACCGTTTTACGTTCATTCACCACAATAGTCCCTGCTTTCTATTCCTCGGAAAAAAGTTCATTGAGAAAAATAACAGAGATTTGCGACTCGTCAACATAGACAAACGTGTATTAACTCAATTTGATGGTCCGGGCCGCGTAGACCCTTTCCCAGTGCAGAGCGCTGCAGCAATCAGCTCGATATCGTCATTTTCTGGCTGCCCCGGTCTCGGATTAACAGTGGTAATAATCGCGATACCAATCGATAAAGCGGCTGATGCCGACTTCAATCGGTGTCGCTGGTTTAAAATCGACATCCTGCATCAAATCAGCGACATCAGCGCAGGTTGCCGGGACATCACCAGGTTGGAGCGGCAGAAAATTGATTTGTGCCTGGCGCCCGAGCTTCTCTTCAATCGTGCGGATAAAGTGGAGGAGTTCGACCGGCGAGTGATTGCCGATATTATAGACCCGCCAGGGAGCAAAGCTTGAACCGGGGTCGGGAGTTGCTCCACTCCAGTGCGGATTGGCCTGCGCCGGCCGAGCGGCAACGCGAACAACTCCTTCAACGATGTCATCGATATAGGTGAAATCGCGCTGCATCTGGCCATGATTGTAAACATCGATGGGGCGCCCCTTGATAATGGCGTCAGTAAAAAGGAAGAGGGCCATATCCGGACGTCCCCAGGGACCGTAAACCGTAAAAAAGCGTAAACCGGTCGTCGGTAAGCCATACAGATTTGAATAAGTATGAGCCATCAACTCATTGGCTTTTTTCGTTGCCGCGTAAAGGGAGAGCGGATGATCGACAT
Source organism: Desulfuromonadaceae bacterium UBA5613 (assembly GCA_002424625.1). Classification (GTDB taxonomy): domain Bacteria; phylum Desulfobacterota; class Desulfuromonadia; order Desulfuromonadales; family UBA2197; genus UBA2197. Next base: position 50,110 of record DIKR01000066.1, on the reverse strand, counting down.
TATCATGAATGGAAAAGGGAAGAGTCGTGTTGGCACCGTAAACTGAACTTGAGGAAGCATAGGTCAGGTGCTGAACCTGATGATGCCGACACCCCTCAAGGATATTAATAAACCCGACCAGATTTGAGTCAATGTAGGCGTGCGGATTCTGGATGGAGTAGCGAACCCCGGCCTGTGCCGCAAGATGAATGACCGTGTCGAACTTCTGTGACAAAAAGAGCTCATCCATCCCGTCCCGATCCGCAAGGTCAAGACGCATAAATGAAAAGTTCCGCATCCCTTGCAGTCGAGTGAGGCGTGCCTCCTTGAGGGTTACATCGTAATAGTCATTAAGATTATCAATGCCAACAACCTCATATCCGGATTCAAGCAGCTGCTTACAAGTGTGATAACCGATGAACCCGGCCGTACCCGTCACAAGGATTTTCTTCATAGACCCTCTTTCATGGAAAAATCAAGAATTCAAAACGTTTAGTGTCGATACGCTTCCGCTTAAAATAATAGGTCTCTCCCCGAAAATGGATGAATGGATGCTGTAAATCTATAGGGGAAAGCACAAATAATCAAGAGGCATCACAAAAAAAGCTTAAACTTAATCCGTACAACCCAATAAAAAAATGATTAAATATCAAGATGTTAAGCCTGAAATAAAGGATTATATTGCTACCAAGGAAAGTTCATGCTATAGTTATAAATCCGCTGCTTAAGCGGATTTTATTTTTTATGCGGACATTTTATAAAGTACTCGTCATATTCGCCTTGCTTCCCCTCCTCACTGGGTTGTCCGGGTGCCAGAACAATCAAAAAAACACCTTGTCTGTCGATAATGCGGCTTATACAGCGCTGGATTCGCAGCGGCGCCTTGAAGTGATTTCACCGCAGTCCCGCCACGACCTTTATCGCTATTTTTCAGAAATTAATTATACTTGGAACACTGTCATGCAGGGTGTCCCTGCCGTGATTGTTGAAAAATTCCCGGACGATTTTCATGAATTGGCTGCGGGTTCAGAGCGCAAAAAAATATTCTTTCTCACCTTGCTGCCGATGATCCTGCTCGTCAATGAGGAGATTGACTCGGAACGCACGGCACTACTCGAAATCTTTTCTCGTCATGATCGTAATGAACCCCTTAACGCCAGAGAAACAGAGCAAATCTCCGCAGCAGCCCACTACACAAAAGTTAAAAGCGACCCCTTAACCGACCGCCGGGCCCGCCTCTTACTCCTTAATCGCTTCAATAAAATCCCCCCCTCACTGGCTTTAGCGCAGGCTGCCAGTGAATCTGCCTACGGGACTTCGCGATTTGCCCGTTTAGGGAACAACCTGTTCGGTGAAATGGTCTTTACTGCCAGCGCCGAGGGGATTATGCCTCTCAATCGTCAGGAAGGTGAAAAACATCGGGCGCGGACCTTCCCGACGCTGATCGATTCGCTCCGCGCCTACATCCGTAATCTCAATACCCATCCGGCTTATCAGGAATTACGGCAAATCCGGGCGGAGATACAGATGCGCGGAGAAGATGTCCGGGGAATGGAGTTGGCCAGGGGATTACTGTTATATTCAACACGCAAAGAGGCGTATGTCGATGACATTCGTGCCATTATTCGTGCCAATAATTTACCGAAACACACCGCCAAAGCCAGCCTGCGCCAAGAAGAAATGTCGTCTTCATTCCCTGTCGAGAATATCCCCCCGCAAGCGTCCAGGCAATTTTATGGTCGCGATCTGTTAAGCCAAAACTGAGTAAACGCGTAATAAGTTCCTGTTTCTTTTCCTGGTGATGTAAGAATATATTGACTGCGTCCTGCCCCTAACGTCTGGTCTGCGCGCACGATAATTTGTCGTGGATGTTGCGGGTCACTTTGTACCATCCCTCCTGGTTGACCATTGACAAAGAGACGCAGAGCCTTGAGATCAAGCTGCGGATCGAGAACTTCAAGAATCAGAATCGGCGGATTTTCCTTGTCGAGTAATGTGTCAGCGGGCTTGATAACTTTAACCGGCATGGGACGGAATGCAAGCTTTTGCTGCATTTGTTTGAGCGTCGCATAAGAACCGGCCAATGGCGTTCTTGCCAAAGTAAAAAGGGGATCATCCTTCTCAATGACCCCGGAATATTGTGCAAACGCACCTAAAAATCCGGACTCTTCCACAATCTCTTGTGCCAGGAGTGAATATTCTCCATAGGGATAAGCAAAGAGTTGCGGGGTAACACCGAGTTCACGAATCAAGATCTGTTGTGCCCGATCAAGATCCCTACGCAGACGCTGCCTGAAATCGGTGGCACTTTCCTTTGCAAGTTGCACTGCCAGAGAACGATGCGTGGCGGTATGATTGCCAATCTCGACCCCTTCTAACACCAGTTCCCGAAGTTCGGCCCAGTCAAGACTATCCTTTCTACCCACACTATCGGTATTAACAAAGAGAGTGACAGGAAAACCATACTGACGCAAAATCGGCATTGCACCGCTTTTGAAGGTTTTATAGGCATCATCGACGGTCAGTACAACTGTTTTCGGCGGCAGAGATTTTTTCTCTCGCAAGAGAGCGATCACTTCTGCCGCCCGCATGACCCGATAGTCATGATCATGCAGATAGCGCATTTGCGCAGAAAAATCAGCTAAGGATATATTGGTACTGGGATAGCGATTATCACCAAAGCGATGATAGACGAAGGCATGAAGATGGTTGGCAGCAAAAACCGATGGGACAAAAAGGAAAGTGACAAAAAGGAAAATGGATGGAATACAAATAGTTAGTACGAATTTCTTCATTCAGTCCCTGAATTTTCGCGAAGTACAGAGCGAAGATATTTACGAATCGCATTTCTCGATTTAGGCGTCACTGCCCACTCCAGACATTTCGGCAGAATCTGAGGTGTTGCGGCACGCTCAATCGAGACTTGATCACCATCCATTAAGCGCGATTTCAGCAGCCGTGTTTGGCCGTTGACCTTGGCACGCACGGCGTGCAAGCCGAGCTCTTCGTGAATCTCAAAAGCGAAATCGAGAGCACTGCTCCCTTCCGGCAAGGTCCGACGTTCACCACGCGGCGTATAGACCTGTATCGCCGCCGAAGCAAGGCGCAAACTATCCGTATCGATTGCCGACTCTCCGTCAAGAAGCGATTGCATCAAGGCAGAAAAATTTTCCATGTGGAAATCAAAACCCGGCGCCAAAACTCCGGCAAGATTGAATCGCGCCAGTTTGCGCGTTGTAATCTCAACCCGAATACGATGTTCACCGGCCTGCACAGTGGTTTTTAATGCCTGATAGCCAAATTGAGAGGGAGTACGAAGATGGTCGCGTAATTTACCGGGAATTGGTGAAAAAATGCCGTGCAACAACCCCAAACCAATATATGCATCACGGGTACGATCAACCTGAATTTCGAGAGTATAAAGTGAGGCGAGGCCGCGTTGCGCGTCATGAGCTGCAACTATCGAAAAAGGGCGCCAACGATCACGGATAATGACCGGAAGTTTGGCATGGTCGAAAGCGTGCTGGATTTCACCCTTGATTTTGCGCAGATAGGAATCGACGCTCTCTTGCAGGGTGCGCACAGCTTCACGGTAACGCCTGACCCGGCGGGGATAAAGGACCGCCAGAGAAAGGGCTTCCAGCTCAGAAGCCGCCCTGCCCATTCCCAGATGCCTGGCCAGAGGGACATAGACCATGCGCGTCTCCTCGGCAATCAGCGACTGTTTGTCCGGGTGCAGAGCACCTATCGTTTGCAGATTATCGGTACGATCCCAAACCTTCAGACACAGCACCCGAACGTCACGAATTGCTGTCAGCAACTGCTTGCGGTAGGTCTCGGCCTTCAGATCTTCACGACTCAGATCCGGATTTTCCGCCTTGGTCAAGCCGTCGACGAGCAGCGCTACATCGCTGCCGAACTGGTCCTGAATCTCCTTGATGGTGACCGGAGTATCTTCAACAACATCATGCAGAATGGTGGCCATGATCGATGAGAAATCCATCCAGTGCCTGGCGGCAAGATGGGCAACACGGATCGGATGAATAAAGTAAGGTTCGCCCGATTTCCGCAGTTGACCGGTATGTGATGCCCGCGCCAGAACAATGGCCTTCTGCAATTGATCCAAGGCCTTATCCAGCTCTTCCTCGCTAAGAGCTCCACCGTAATGGGTTACGAGTAACTCATGGATTTCATTGATAAGGCGCTGTTCGTGACGTTCGTAATCGCCAGCTTTAGCATATTTTGTTTTGTTAGACATAATCACTCACTTCTAACTCGATGCTTTGCGGCAGAGATTAACCTGGTGGCCAACTCAGCTTTCTACCACCAAGAAGGTGAAAGTGCAGATGCCAAACCGTCTGCCCGCCATCCTCCTTGCAGTTGTTGACAATCCGGAAACCGGCGTCAGCGAAACCGAGTTGAACGGCAATTTTTGCAGCGACCCGATAGACATGACCAATCAATTCCATATCAACAGTGTCGATGTCAAGAGTTGTACGTATATGCTGGCGCGGCACAAGCAGTAAATGGTGCGGCGCCTGAGGATTGATATCATGAAAAGCGACAACCAATTCATCTTCATAAACGATCCCTGCGGGGATTTCACCACTGACTATTTTACAAAAGAGACAGTTGGTTGGCGTCATCGGTATTCTTCTCCCTTTCCTTTTCCTTACCTTTGGCTGACGGAGACGCAAGGGAGCGGTTCACCGAAAGCTCCATCAGCGGCAGGGTATGCCACCCACCCTTTTCTGCGCGGTGCAGCAAGGTCTCACTGTGAGAAAAAAGCAGGAGTTGGTGCTCCTGAGCAACTCGCTCCAGAAGCTTGAGCATCTCGGCAAGACGAACTTTGTCAAGGTGGACAAAAGGATCGTCGAGTAACAAAGGCAAATGGCGATTACGGGTCAGATGCCGGGTCAAAGCGAGTCGGACGGCAAAGAACACCGCATCCTGAGCCCCACGGCTCAAACGATCGACACTTTGCCAAAGATCATCACGTACTTGCACCTGGGGATTAAAATTATCGTCCAACCGGACCGCCTGATAACGGTTACGGGTAATGAACGCAAGCGAGTGTCCGATCTCCCCGGAGAAACGGTCCACGTAAGTGTGGCGAAAATCGTCAACCGCACCGCGCAGCAGGTCATAAGCAAGGCTCAAAGCTTCTTTACGACGCAGTAAAAAGAGTTCTCTTTCCTGCAGAGCGACTCTTTCTTCGTCAAGACGGCAAGGATCGATCGTCGCCGCACCGCGCACCTCAGCCTGCTGGCGGGTGAGTTCGAGAAGGATCTCTTCCGTTGCCGTTATATCGGTTTCAAGTCTGGTCAGCTTGCTCTCCGCCTCAGGGAGGTCTTCCGGACGCAGGATCTCCGCCCGGGATGGACGCCCCAGTTCCTTGCGCTCAGCAAGGACCGCCATCTCGCGGCTCAAAGTCTTTTCTTCACCGGAAATCGATTCGGGGTGATCAAGGACCTGTAAGGCACTCTCGATCTCTTTTATCCGCAGAACGAGAGAACGATGCCGGTCAAGACTTTTCTCCATCTTGATCATCTCTACAGCCGAGGCAGGAAGTCCCAGACAGCGCACCGCTTCCTCGATTTCTGCCAAAGACGTTAAAACTTCACTGCGCCGTTGACTCACCTGATCGAGTTGCCCCCCCAAAGCCGCACGCACCGCGTTTAATCGCATCAGGCGAAAAACAAAAAAACCCCAGATTAAAACCGTAAGGATGCCACCCAGGGCCAGAAAGTTTGTCGCGCCTTTGCCAAACAGACCAAACCCGACAAGGACAAGAACCGACAGGACCACAGCCGGAATCCAGGGCGCATCACCAAGAAGGGAGCGTTCCCGCCTCAAACGGGTCATCTCTTCCTGGAGTGTGATCAGTTCCTTGCGGATAACTTCAGCGCCGGTCAATAATTGCGGCAGAGACTCAGGAATTTCAAATGGCAAACCGGTATATGTCAGATTTTTTTGCAGCTCGATAAGCTCTTCCTGTAAATCATCGACCTTCCCGGCAACTTTCTGCACACGGGAATAATCCTTTTGCAGACTCGCTTCCTTCTCTTCGAGTTGCCATTGCCGGCGCACCCACTCCAGATAACGCTTGCCTTCCGCCAACTGCCCCTTCTTCTCGGCCAACTCTGCTCTGACAGCAGCTATCTGTTGTTGCAGTCGTTCCTCTTCGACGAAATGACTACGACCGGCAGTCCAGAGAGTTTCGAGTTCTTTAAGACGAATGCGGACCACTTCAAGTTCACGCTCCCTGGCTTTATCCTTTCCCCAGGGGTTTTCGCGGGTAATGGCAAAGTAGTCTTCGTGCAACGACTCAAGCACTTGATCGTAATCGACTTCAGCACAGCCGGAAAGAAGGGTTTTGATGCGGCTGGCAATCTCTCCCGGCGCATCAATTTCCAGACTCCCTTGGGCAAAGAAGAGGGAGGCTCGAAAGATCTCTTCATCGGCGTGGCCGGTTATCCGTTCGAGATGTTCCAGATAAAGGGCGCGTTCACTGGAGCGTCCCAGGGGAGCAATCTTCCCTTCAAACGACAGCAGCACCATCCCCTGCTGATCAATTTCGGTCAAGGTGACACGATCGCTGATAATTTCGCGCTCGATACGGACCTCTGTCCCCTTGGCTGTTTGCAGAATCAGGGCTGCTGAGCAACTCCCTTCCCGCCCCCAGGGACGATAACGTTCCTTGTCACGAAGGCCGTAGAGAACAGCCGGAATCGCCGCCATGATCGTCGATTTCCCGGCTTCATTGGGGCCGGTGACCAGATTGATACCGGTTTTAAAATCGAAATCAGCTTCGACAAAGCGACCGAAGTGCCGCAACTCAATGCGGGAAATCATCATAATTCACCACCCGCTGCCGTGAAACGGGCCAAAACTTCCCGAAAGGCCTCTTCAACCATCGGACGCCGCTCTGGCGGGGATTCTTCGATGAGCCGACGCATACGTCGCACAAAGAGTCCGCGTACGGTCTCCTCGTGTTCAATCCGCCGGGCATAAGCGCTATCGTACAAACGGGTGGCATCCAGCAGTTCCAGCCAGAAGAAATCATCGCGACAGGCAGCCATGAGCGACGGCAATGCCAAGGGGATCTCGACGGTTCCGGTGAGACGCAAACGTAAAATGAGATCCGGGTTGGCATAACGCCGGATCTCAGCGACAGCCCCCTCCAGAGTCACAATCCCGCTCAGGTCGAGCTCCTTCTCTGCGAGGACGCGACCATTAACTTCAAGGGCTTCAATCCGGGCGCCACCGGCGCTCAGTGTGACCAGCGCGCAATAGCGAGGGCCATCTTCACCAAAACGTTTTCCTTCCGGTGACCCTGGATAAGCAGCAATGTTCCTGCCACTTTCATCCTGCAGAACTTCAAACGTGTGGTAATGACCAAGGGCAACATAGTCGAGACGCAAAGACTCCAGATCAGCAAGATCAAAGGGAAGATCCTTGTGCCGGTAATTCCATTCCGGACTACCGCGCCGCGAACCGTGTAGTAAAGCGATATGAAATCCCGGCAGATTTCTTCGTTGCAAGGACGGGAGAAGCTCTTCAGCCTTGCCGCTTTGGTAGGCAAAGCCGTAGAGATAACAGCTCACTCCCTTGATGAGGAGATGCAGGGGTTCACTCAGCTGCGCTTCGTTGAGAATGATTCCGGGAAAAGTCTCACGGCGATAGATGGAGTTTTTCGGGGCATAGGGGTCATGGGTTCCGGGCAGAAGGACCGGAGTAATCCCCCGCTCGACCAAGCGCTGCAACTCACTCTGCACCCGGACAACCGTGGCCGGTTCCGGATGGGGAGAGTCAAAGAGGTCGCCGCTGATGAGCAGGAGCTGAACATCATTCTTGATGGCGAGATTGACAATGCGTTCAAACGTTTTCAGGAGGTCAGCACGACGCTGCGCCTCCTTTTCGCCCCAGGCAGGGAAATGGGCATCAAGATGAAGATCGGCGGTATGAAGACAGCGAATAGTCATAATGTCCTGACGGAGAGATTAATTTTTGTTCTGAAGCGGAGAAGTGTCAACCTTTTGCAGGCAAATCAAGAACTCCTTGTTCCCCTTCGGACCAAGGATGGGGCTTTCAGTGACGCCGATGACATGACACCCTGACTGTTCTGCAAGGTGCCGGATTTTACTCACGACCTGTTCATGCTGATCCGTATCGCGAACCACACCGCCCTTACCGACCGCCCCTTTACCGACTTCAAACTGCGGTTTAATCAAGGCAACGATGATCGCATTGGCCGTCAGGAGCGACAAAGTTGCCGGCAGTACGATCGACAAAGAGATAAAAGAAGCATCAATGACGGCCAGATCAGGACACTCGGGAAGATCCTCGCCCCGCAAATTTCGAATATTGGTCCGTTCGAGGTTGACGACCCGGGGGTCGGTGCGTAGCGACCAGGCGAGCTGACCATAACCGACATCGACAGCATAAACTTTGCTTGCCCCCCTTTGCAACAAGCAGTCGGTAAAGCCTCCGGTCGACGCCCCGACATCAAGGGCAACCCGCTCCCGGACATCGAGGGCAAAAGCATCCAGGCCTTTTTCCAGCTTGAGTCCACCCCGGGAAACAAAGGGGATATCCTCCCCTTTCAGGCGGATTTCTGCCTCCCGGGCAATCTGTGCGCCTGCCTTGTCAACCACCTGTTCGTCGACCAACACCGCTCCGGCCAGAATCAGCGCCCGGGCCCGTTCTCGCGAAGCCACCAGTCCGCGATCAACAAGAAGTTTGTCGATCCGTTCCTTTTTCAGCGACACGGCTACTTGCTCTTGCCGGCCTTTTTCAGCAAATCGCCAAAGGAGCCAAAAGAGGTTTTTTCCGTCTTGGCGGCGAGCTGACGAAATTCATCAACACTCTGCGTCGCTTCTTCCGCTGCACGACTGACGGTCGCCAGAGCCAAAGAGATTTTGCGGGCGGCAAGATCAATCGATTCAATCTTGACTTCAAGTTTTTCCCCTTCACGGACAGCTTCCTTGGGATGGGCAATCCGTTTGCCGGCGCCCAGCTTTGAGATATGGATCAGTCCGTCAATGCCGGGCTCCAGGGTGACAAAGGCGCCAAAGGGGACGAGGCGCGCGACCGTGCCGACATGAAAACTCCCTTCTTGATAACGCTCACCAACAGTTTGCCAGGGATCGGTTCCGGCATCACGCAGACTGAAAGAGAACTTGTTATTCTCCCAATCGAGCTTTTTCACTGTGACCTGTACGACTTGGCCGACACTGAGAATCTCGGCCGGATCCGTCACCCGGTTCCAGGCAAGTTCCGAGATCGGGATCAGTCCGTCAATGCCGCCAATGTTGATAAAGGCTCCAAACGGGAGGAGGGAGCGGATCGTTCCGGTGACAACCATCCCCACAGCCAGACTTTCGCGTAACAACTCTTTTTGCTGTTGTGCTTCCTCTTCGAGGATAATCCGCCGGGAAACGACGATATTGCGACCGTCTTCACTGTACTGAATAACCCGGAAATCGCAGCGCCGGCCGATGTACCCCGCTGCATCGCCGCGATAAAGATCGATCTGGGAAAAGGGACAAAAGGCCCGCACGGCGCCGGGGAGACGAACTTCGAATCCACCCTTCAACTCTTTTTCGACTGATCCCTCGACCGGAATGGCGCTGCGCCAGGCTTCTTCAATCTGTGCACTCCCCTGCCCACCCTTGGCACCAATCCGCGTCGTAAAACGGGTTTCACCATCGACCTGCCCAAGGTAGATAGCACGGATGGTATCGCCTTCAGCAATAGAGATCGTTCCATCCTCTTTAAGGAACTCTTCACGGGAAAGGACCCCTTCGCCCTTACGTCCGGTGTCGATAAAGACCCAGTCGCCACTGATCTTAACAACCATCGCATCGACACTCTGTCCTTTGTTCAACTTCTCGGCGCCACCAAGGTTTGCTTCCAGGAGGGTGGCAAAATCTTCTTCTTCAATAAAATCAGACATCATTTTTTCTCTCTTTAAAGGGGGGATGGACTTATCAATAAAGGGTAAAGAGGGTCGGGATATAAGCCAAAGTCCGAAGAGCTGCGATCAACTGCAAAAAAAAGACGATCCAGATAAACCAAATTGCATCGCCGATATCTTTACGAAAAAGTTTTGTCTGTACGGTATACTCCCCCGGCTCATTCAAAGCCGAAAATCGGGGGAAAAAAGCTGGCGTATTTTTGCAGTAATTGTGAAAACGCTCTCCATGAATCACTGCGAGGCGCGCTTCTTCGCCACTGACAACCAGAGGATAATAGAAGGTAAAACCGGCAATAATCATCACCGGGACGGTAAAGTTACCCATGGAGAGTCCAACCCCGAGAGCGCCAATAAAGCTGAAAAAATATAAGGGGTTACGGCAAAGAGAATATGGTCCCTCACTGATCAGGGTATTATTTTTGTAGCCAGCAATATAAAGAGAACACCACAAACGGCCAAAGGCGCCGATAGCCGCCAAGCTGCCGCCGAGGGCGAAGAGGATCTTGCCAAGCAAAGACGCCTGATAACTACTTTGGCCAAAGATAGCCAGAATAATAACAAAGAGGGTGAAAAACCAAGTCAAACCGATCCGTAGACGTTCAAAAAGGGTTCTTCTGGAATGAGACATAATCACTTTTTCTCTTTTCCAAAAAATCAGGAGACGGAAACCAAACATAAAAGTAGCATATTCCTATAAAGATGCTCTTTAAAGCAAGAAAATCTTATGGGATTTACCGCCAATCTATTTCTTGCAACTTCCGGCTCAACTGGTAATATTAAAAAAATAAAAAGGAGAAAACAGATGCCGTCACTCAAGGGTACCAACACCGAAAAGAATATTCTCACTGCATTTGCCGGCGAAAGCCAGGCACGAAACCGCTATACTTACTTTGCTGCCAAAGCTAAGGCGGAAGGCTTTGTACAAATCTCCACCATCTTTGAGGAGACTGCGGATCAGGAGAAAGAACATGCCAAGCGTCTCTTCAAACTTCTCGAAGGGGGAGAGGTTGAAATCACGGCAACATTCCCGGCGGGCGTGATCGGCTCAACAGTGGACAACCTGAAAGAAGGCGCCGCTGGAGAGCACTATGAACAGACAATCATGTATCCGGACTTCGCGAAAACGGCTTTAGCAGAAGGTTTTCCCGAAATTGCAGCGATATTTACTGCGATTGCTGTTGCAGAAAGACAGCATGAAAAACGCTATCTGGCTTTAGCGGCAAACATTGAAAAAGATCAAGTCTTCAAACGTGACAGCGAGGTCGTCTGGAGATGTCGTAATTGCGGCTATCTCCATCAGGGGACAACCGCGCCGGATTGCTGTGCTGCCTGCAACCATCCCAAAGCACACTTTGAACTGCTCGGCGAAAACTACTGAACCCATCCACCCAAGGAGAGAAAAATGACGCAAAAACTGGAAATTTACAAATGTTCAATCTGTGGCAACATTGTGGAAGTTCTGCACACCGGCGCCAGTGCTTTGGTCTGTTGCGGCGAAGAAATGAAACTGCTGGCAGAAAACAGTGTCGATGCGGCCAAGGAAAAACACGTTCCGGTCATCGAAGTCGGCACCACATCCATCACTGTAAAAATCGGCAGCGTTCCTCACCCCATGGAGGAAAAACACTATATTGAATGGATTGAGCTCATCGCAGATAATAAATCTTATTTGCACTTCCTGAAACCTGGCGAGGCGCCGGAAGCGACCTTCCCCTTAATTGCAAAAAAGGTCACGGCGCGTGAATATTGCAACCTGCACGGACAGTGGAAGAGTGAAAACTGATCCTCCATGTTTTGAATTCTGAATGAAAAGGGGGATGAAACTGACAGGTTTCACCCCCCTTTTTCATTTCCGCAACCCATTGAATTTTTCCTTTTTTTTCTCTATAATCCGGCAACTTCACAAAGCAAAGGACCCTGTCGCATGATGAAGCTGCCCCGAGCATCATCTATTGCCCGTTTTTTTCACTTAGCCATCTTTATTGGCCCTCTCGCACTGCTTGCCGGTATCATCATCGCGGTCTATGGCGACAATAGCAACCAGCCTAACACGACCCTGAGCGGCCTGATCTTTGTTGCCGCAGGGTTGATCATCTGGGGGTGTCATGGTATGCGCCGCCGCGGCAGACGACCCGGTTTTGTCCTGATGACGATGCTCGGCAGCACCTTCTTCCTCCTCCATCTTTTTTATCGCTACAGTGATTACCGTTGGGCCAAGATCAATGCTATAGTTTTCGAGAATGCCGACTCGGCGACATTGGCGCACCTCGAATCCCGGGTTACGCTCTACATTTCCATCTTCCTGCTCAGCGTGCTTGTCGGACTTCTTCCCCCTCTCCCTGCCGCCAATCGCTCTCGCAAGACGCTGCAACGCGGCGATTAATCCTCTTGGCGCATTCGCCGTAATACTTCCTTCAAATCGTTCCAGGCTTCCCGCTTTTCATGCGGATGGAGTAAAAGATAAGCAGGGTCGAAGGTCGGCATGACGTCGATCCCCTGATATTTGAACCAATGCCCGCGAATCTTGCCAAAGTCCTCGCTCTGATCGCTCAAAACACTGGTCGGGATCTCCCCCATGGCGACAATGATCTGTGGCGCAATGACTGCGAGTTGGCGCTGCAGGAAAGATCGACAAGTCGCGATTTCATCCTGATGCGGCACCCGCTGCCCGGGCCGACACATGACGACTTCACAGGCATAGACAGAAGACCGCTCCATCCCCATGGCAAAGAGGATGCGATCGAAGAGTTCGCCCGCCAAAGGTTCTCCCGTCGTATCGGCAACTTTTCCGGGCGCGCCGCCGACAAAGACGATGCGCGAACTGGCTATCCCCGCACCAAAGATGATGCGTGTACGACTATTGCAAAGGGGACAGCGCTGACAATCACTGAGATCGGCACGAATCTCCTCCAGCGTCTCTTGCCGGCAAGCGGAGTCGCCACCGCGATCGAGTCCGACGATTCCCGGGGGACAAGGCTGCAACTCCCGCAGATCAGCAACCTGCAAATCATGCAAACCCAGCGCGCGCAGATCTTCGAGCCAGGCACGAACTTCATTCAGGGTTGTAGACAACGATTTTTGCAGTTGATCGGGCATCGCTCTTTACACCATTGCGGTTAAGGACTAAATTTAAGGTTGTTATGCGCAGAATTCATACCACGCAGCGGAGCTGACCACCACCATGATTTTAACCGTTATTCTTTTATCCTTGTTTGTTCTTCTGCCCGGGGAAGCTTTTGCCTGGGGGATGGGAGTCCATCTGGAGATCGGCTCCCGTCTCCTTGCCCATGCCGATGATTTTAATCCAGCCTTGCGGGCCCTTTTAGTGGCGCATCCCAACGACTTTCTTTACGGTTGCTTAAGCGCCGACATTACCGTCGGCAAAAAATTTACCCACTACCTGCGCAACTGTCATTCCTGGAATATGGGGAAGAAAGTTCTGGCCAGCGCCAAAAGCGACCGGGAAAAAGCCTGTGCCTGGGGCTACCTGGTTCATCTCGCCGCCGATTGCGTCGCCCATTCCTACTTTATCCCTTACAAGACCGTACGGACCTTCAACACCACCCTGCACAATCATGCCTACTGGGAGATGCGTATCGAAGCACGCCTGCCGCCGCAAATCTGGACGCGGGCCCGTGAAGTTGCCGCCGGCGATAATCGCGACAACGACCGGATGCTCCGTTCTGTCCTCGCCCGCACCCTCTTTTCCTTTGGTACCAACAAGCGGATCTTCAACTCCATCATCCTCCTCAGCCAGATTGAACGCTGGCAAAAAGGGCTGCAGCTGGTCGACAATCGTTCCCGCTGGATTCTTGACGGCGATGATCTGGTTGATTACCTCGAAACAGCTTATCAGGCCGCTTACAGTTTTCTTACCGAAGGAGATGCCTGCCCTTATCTAAAGGCGGACCCTACCGGAGAACGGGCCTTGCGGGCTGCCAGCGCTCTTCGCCGCAACCTCAACCACCTCTGGCTGGAAGGGAAATTATCGGAAAATGCCATTGAAAAACAGATGGCTGAAGTCAAAAATTTGTTCCGTGCCGGGATGACCCAGCCGGAGAAGCTGTTAGAGCTGGTCTCCGAGCACCACTAACAACGTAAGCGGCTGATGCGGTCCAGGAGTCTCTGGGCCACTTCACTCTTGTCGAGCAGGGGGAGGGTCTCGACTTCGCCGTCAGGAAGGAGAAAACGCACCCGGTTGGTCTCGACATCGAAACCGGCGCCGGCTTCACTGACATCATTGGCGACAATCATATCCAGATTTTTACTCAGAAGTTTCTTACGCGCATTCTCCAGCAAATCAGCCGTCTCGGCGGCAAAGCCGACCACCAGTCTCCGCCCTTTATTTACGCCGATCTCCGCCAGGATATCGGCGTTTTTGATCAAGGGCAGTGTCATCAAATCACTGCTTCCTTTCTTGATCTTTGTTCCGCAGACCTCTGCCGGCCGATAATCAGCGACTGCCGCCGCCTTGATCACGATTGTGACTTCTGCCAAGCGGTCCAGGACCGCCTGCCGCATCTCTTCGGCCGTCACCACATTAATCAACTCAACCCCGAGCGGTGCGGGGATCGCCACCGGACCACTGATGAGAATAACCCGCGCACCGCGTTGCTGCGCCGCCCGGGCAATGGCATAACCCATCTTCCCGGAAGAATGATTGGAAATATAACGTACCGGATCGATCGCCTCGCGGGTCGGTCCGGCGGTGACCAGAATCGATTCTCCGAGCAGATCTTTCGGCGCCAGGAGCGCTGACGCATGCGCGACGATCGTTGCCGGCGCCGGCATCTTCCCCTTCCCTTCCCAGCCACAGGCAAGATAACCGCACTCCGGTTCGAGCAGGTGGTAACCCGCTTCACGCAGTGTCTTTTCATTCCGCTGATAAATCCGATTTTCATACATATTGACGTTCATCGCCGGGACGAGAAGAACCGGCGCCTTGGTCGCCATCAGGGTCGTCGTCAGCAGATCGTCGGCAATTCCCCCGGCGAGTTTGCCGGCGAGATTGGCGGTGGCCGGCGCGACGATAAAGAGATCTGCCCGGTCCGCCAAAGTAATATGGCCGATCTCCATCTCCTGCAGCAGATTAAAGAGCTCGGTATGGACCGGATGGCCGGACAGGGTCTGGAAAGTCAAAGGGGTGACAAATTCGCAGGCACTCTTGGTCATGATCACGTGAACAGAAGCCCCGGCTTTTACCAGCAGGCGCAACAGTTCGACGGATTTATAAACGGCAATTCCGCCACAGACACCGAGAACAATGGTTTTGTCTTTCAACATTGTCATCTCCCTCTCAATTTCATTATGCCCCGATACCAACATAAGGGTTCAGCCTCTTCTCCCGGCCGATGGTCGTATCCGGACCATGGCCGGGGTGAACGATCGTCGCATCCGGCAGGACAAAGAGCCCTTTGCGGATCGACGCGACCAGGGTGTCGTGGTCACCGCCGGGAAGATCGGTGCGGCCGACAGAATCGGCAAAGAGGGTATCACCGGAAAAGAGGTGATCGTCGATCAAGAGACTGATGCCGCCCGGCGTATGGCCAGGAGTCGCAATCACCTGAATTTTCAGAGTACCGACAGTGATCGTTTCGCCCCCTTGCAACAGCTGGGTCGGGGACGGAGAGACGCGCACATCGAGGCCATATTTGCGGCCGTGCTCTTTGGCTTTAGGAAGAAGCTCCGCATCCGCGCTGTGAATCAGGAACTCCACTCCTCTGGCACTGTCCATCAAAAGTCGATTGGCGCCGATATGATCAAAGTGACCGTGTGTATTGATGATCATTTTGAGCTGCAGTCCGAGAGCAGCAAGGCGGGCGAGAATGCGCTCCCCCTCTTCCCCTGGATCGATAACCAGCGCCTCTTTAGTTGCCTCACAACCGACAATAAAACTGTTTACCTGTAACGGACCGACCACGTGTGCGTCTAAAATCATGCCTTAAGACTCCTTGTTAAAGAGATCGAGATTAACGCTGCGCAGTTGCTCCCCGAGGTTGTGACCAAAGGATTTCTGCGGCGGTTTCTTTTCCACCGGGGCAGGCGCTGGAGTGACTGGCACCACCGGTACGACAGGAGATGGCGCAGTCACGGGCGCGGGCTTCTCACCTTTGTAAAAGTAACGATCGTAAAGACGGTGGTGGCTGGTCCAGTCGGAAGCGCTCTCGGCTTCACGCTCGATATGCGCCGAGACCCCGTTAATCTTTGAATCGAGGTCATCGAGAAAATTGAGGACAATGGCCTCCAGGGTCTTGGGACGTTTCGGCGAGCCGTAATCATATTGGCCGTGATGGGACAGGATCAGATGTTTGATCAGCATCGCCGTTCCGCGCGGAAAATCGGGAAGGGTGCGGATGCGCTCGTCAATCATCTCCACCCCCATGACAATATGACCGATCAATTTCCCTTCATCGGTATAATCAAAGCTGCGCACATAACTTAACTCGCCGATTTTGCCGATATCGTGCAACAGGGCACCGAGAATCATCAGATCACGGTTGAGCGCCGGATAGCGCGGCGCCATCAAGTCGACGAGGGCGGCGATCGCCAAAGAATGCTCGAGGAGACCGCCGATATAGGCATGATGCATACTCTTGGCCGCCGGGGCGGTGGCAAAGGCGCGCAGCAAGCCGGCATCGTTGAAAAAAGAGTCCGCCAGCACCCGCAAGGACGGATCGCGCAAAGAGGCGACCAGCGCCTTCAGTTCGCTGATCATCTCATCACTATCGCGCGGCGAGACCGGCAGAAAATCGGCGAGATTGATTGTGTCCTCGCTTATTTTGCACAAATTGCTGATTACCAACTGTTTTTTATTGAGGTAGGTACTCGCCTTGCCATGCACGACAATAAAATCGTCGCGGTCAAAAAGGGCATCGAATTCATCGACCCGATCCCAGATCCGTCCTTCAATCTCTCCGCTGCGATCGATGAGTTTCACCGTCATGTAAGGTTTGCCGTTTTTCGCCATAGCCATGGTCTTATCCCGGACCAGAAAAGGACTTTCGATGACATCGCGTTCGCGAATCTGTTCCACAAATACCTTTTTCACAAAGACTCCTGCTCTTTTAAATGAAGGTGCTTTTCCCCGATAAACCGGGCAATCCGCAGCCCGTCGATCGCTGCGCTCATAATTCCGCCGGCATAACCGGCCCCCTCCCCAACCGGATAAAGTCCGGGATGGCTGAGAGATTCCCCCGCTGCGTTGCGTAAAATCCGCAAAGGAGCCGAAGTGCGGGACTCGATACCGATCAGGGTTGCCTCACTGGTGATAAAACCCCGCATCTTCCGCTCAAAATGGGGGAGCGCCCGGCGCAGACCCTCACTGACAAAAGCAGGGAGAATCGTCGTCAAATCCGCCTCCCGCACGCCCGGCCGGGTACTCACACCGGAGAGGGACCCTTTACCGCCAAGAAAACTCATGAGATTCTGGGCGGGAGCATAATAATTGCCACCGCCGCAACGAAATGCGGCTTCTTCCCAATGCCGCTGAAAACGGACCCCGGCCAGCGAATCGCTGCCGTTAAAATCATCAGGACGGACGGTGACGACCAAAGCGCTATTGGAATAAGGACTATCACGCCGCAAGCGACTCATGCCGTTCACTACCACCTCGCCGGTTGCCGAAGAGCTGAGGATAACCTCCCCTCCCGGACACATGCAAAAGGAGTAGATGCCGCGCTGACTTTGCGGATCATTCCAAGCCAGGGCATAATCGGCAGCAGGGAGACGGGGATGGTCGGACAGGCCATATTGAATGGCATTGATGAGGGTGCGGGGATGTTCGACCCGCAGACCGATGGCAAAGGGTTTCGCTTCCAGCCGAACCCCCTGTTGCGCCAAAAATTCATAAGTTTCCCGGGCACTGTGACCGGGAGCCAGAACCAGACTGTCACAAGGGAGACGCGTGCCGCTGCTGCAAAGACCGGCCTGGATGGTGGAGCTCATCTCCAGGCCAATCAAGCGCTCTTTGTAGCGTAATTCCACGCCGAGCGCCACCAACTTTTGCCGCAAACGGATGAGGACCAGACGCAGACGGTCGGTGCCGATATGCGGCTTGGCCTGAATCAGAATCTCTGCCGGCGCCCCGCAAGCAACGAGGGTGCGGAGGACTTCACTGGTAAGAGGATGATTGAGGCGGGTGGTCAACTTGCCATCAGAAAAAGTACCGGCCCCGCCCTCACCGAACTGGACATTATTCTCAGGATCAAGAGTGCCGTCGCGCCAAAAACGCTCGACTGCCGGCACCCGCTCCTCTACTGGACAACCGCGGTCGATCAACGTCACCCGGGCACCACGCAGCGCCAATGCTAGCGCGGCAAAGAGTCCTGCCGGCCCCATACCGACCACCAGCGCTCGATGCCCCGGCGGCAGGGCGGCCAGATCCTCCGGCAGGAGCTCGGAGACCCTTTCCAGGCGGGGATGACCGGCGAGCCGACGCAGGACTTCATCTTCATCCTTCAGGGAAAATTCCACCGTATGTACGAGCAGAATACGGGATTTGCGGCGGGCATCAATCCCCCGCCGTACCAGTCGTAAATCGCGAATTGCTTCGACGGAGATCGCCAGCTCTTCGGCAACCCGAAGCGCCAGGAGCTCCTCGGATTCATCAAGAGTCAGGGGGACTTCACGGAGTCGTAGGGTCACGACGGGGTCTCCCTGGTCGGCACCGTGACCGGCAGCAGGACGGTAAAAGTCGTCCCCTTACCGGGCTGACTGCTCAACGAAATCCTGCCGTTATAGCTTTTGATAATGCGGAGAACACCGGAAAGACCGAATCCTGTCCCTTTCGGCCGGGTCGTAAAGAAAGGGTCAAAAATACGGGCCTGATGCTCCAGGGGAATGCCACAACCGTTATCTCTGACCACGATCTGAATTGCGTTCTGCCGAGGGAACACGCTCAAGTGCAACGCTCCGCCGGTCGGCATGGCATGCAAAGCATTAGAGATGAGATTGGAAAAGATCTGCCGAACCTCTTCTTCATCTCCATAAAAAGAAGGAGTCGTGACGATTTCCTGCTGTAATTGAATCTTTTGCGCTTCTATTTGCGCCTGAAAAGAACTCAGCACATCGGTGGCAACAGCGCTCACCTGCACAACTGCATCAACTCTTCTCTGCGCCCGACTCACCGAAAGTAATTTGATCAGGAGATTGTCGATGCGATCGATTTCAGATTGAATCCGTTCGAGAAACTCGACACTCTGCGGCGAGGCATCGTGATTATTTTTAAGAATCTGGGCAAAGAGATTGATTGAATTAAGAGGGTTACGGATTTCGTGTGTCAACCCAGCGGCAAGATAGCCAAGTGTCGCCAGTTTTTCTCCCTGGACGATTTCAGCCTGCGCCAACTCCAGTTCCTGAGTCTTCTCGGTGACGCGTCTTTCCAGCTCAAGGTTCCATTGTTTAATTTCATGCAAATGACGTTCACGTTCCGCGAGAAGTTCGCGGTTTTGCAACTCCAGCTTCCGGGAACGCAATACGGCAGCAGCGCGTTCGAGGAGATCATGATTGCGAAAGGGCTTGATAATATAATCGGCAGCCCCTGCTTTCATGGCGTTTACAGCGATATTCTCACTCCCCATGCCAGTAAAGATGATAACAGCAATATCGGGAAACTTCTCCTTGATCTCGTGCAAAACCTCCAGACCATTTTTGTTCGGCATCATAAAATCAAGAAGAACGAGTTCGAAAACTTCTTTTTCCAGGAGATCGAGAGCGCGAAGGCCATCACTTGCTGTCTGCACACTGTAACCATCGCTACGTAAAATAATCGACGCTAACTCAAGTATGACACGATCATCATCGACGATCAGAATTTTCGCACTCATTGCTCTAAACTCCTTGAATTTATCGCGCTCTAGACTGGTCAGCATAACCGTTACGCCGACAATTTGACAAGGAGAATCGCGTAATTTCCTGCCATGAAAGCAACGACAAGGATGAAAAAAGTTTTCTATTTCCCCGCATGATTTGCTATAAACAGAAGGTCGCGTACAACAATGAAGTCGTGCGACGACATATTCCATCTGTCTGGGGGTCAAACCATGAGTGAAATTACCGACATCTACGCCCGTGAAATTCTCGATTCGCGCGGCAATCCGACCATCGAAGTCGAAGTCTACACCGAAGCCGGAACCATGGGGCGCGCTGCCGTCCCCAGCGGCGCTTCGACCGGTGAGCGCGAAGCGATCGAACTGCGCGACGGCGACAAAGCTCGTTATCTTGGCAAAGGCGTGCTGAAGGCGGTTGAAAATGTGAATGAAATCATCGCCGATGCTCTGATCGGCTGGGAAGTCGGGGATCAGGCCGGGATCGACCGCAAACTCATCGAACTCGACGGCACCGAATTCAAGTCTCGGCTCGGCGCCAACGCCACCCTCGGCGTCTCCCTCGCCTGCGCCAAAGCCGCCGCCGAAGAAGCCGGTCTGCCGCTTTATCAATATATCGGCGGCAGCAACGCCAAAGAACTGCCGCTGCCGATGATGAACATTATCAACGGCGGCGCTCACGCCGACAACAACGTCGACATCCAGGAATTCATGATCATGCCCGCCGGCGCGATCAACTTCAAGGAAGCCCTGCGCATGGGCGCCGAGATCTTCCACGCCCTCAAAGGGGTGCTGAAAGCCAAAGGTTACAATACCGCGGTCGGCGATGAAGGGGGCTTTGCGCCCAACCTCAAGTCGAACGAAGAAGCGCTGGAAGTGATCATGGAAGCGATCGTCAAGGCCGGCTTCAAGCCTGGGGAAGATGTTCTCCTCGCCCTCGACGTTGCTTCGTCCGAACTCTTCAAAGACGGGGTCTACACCCTGGCTAATGAAGCGCAGCCGAAGAAGACACCGGTCGAGCTCATCGATTTCTACGAAAATCTCGTCAACAAATACCCGATCATCTCCATCGAAGACGGCATGGCCGAGAACGATTGGGACGGCTGGAAGCTGCTGACCGAGCGCCTCGGCAAACGCATCCAGATCGTCGGCGACGACCTCTTCGTCACCAACCCGAAGATCCTCAAAGAAGGGATCGACAAAGGGATTGCCAACTCGATCCTGATCAAACTCAACCAGATCGGCACCCTCACCGAGACCCTCGACGCCATCGAGATGGCGAAACGGGCAGGTTACACCACTGTCATCTCGCACCGCTCCGGTGAGACCGAGGATACCACCCTCGCTGACCTCGCCGTCGCCGTCAACTCCGGCCAGATCAAGACCGGCTCCCTTTGCCGCACCGACCGGGTCGCCAAATACAACCAACTCCTGCGCATCGAAGATGAACTCGATTCGATCGGCGTCTTCCGCGGCAAGGATGTCTTTTACAATCTGCGCAAGTAGACGCTTGTTTCAAGAACAACAAAACAACAACGGCCCGCCATCACTGGTGGGCCGTTGTTGTTTTTAACGCGAAACCGGGATATGGAGATCGGACTTTCCGGAATGTATTTAGCTGTTGTCTCACCTTTGCCGGTGGCTTTTCTTTCGCCCTACGGGGGTACAACGGGGGCTACAACGCAAACAAAAAGGACTTAACCAAATCGGCTAAGTCCTTGTTTTATTGGTGGGCGCAGCAGGGATCGAACCTGCGACCACTGCCGTGTGAAGGCAGTGCTCTCCCGCTGAGCTATGCGCCCTTGATGTCGGCATGGTTTATAACAAGTCGAGAGCGGAACTGTCAATCACTTTCTGGCAGATCGACCCGCAGCAGATGGGCGGCGAGGATGGTCTCGACGGCGCTGTAGGGGTCGAGTTCGCGGCGACTGATGGCGGCAATCATATCTGCCAGAGCGCCGCTGGCGCTGATGTGGGTGTGAATACGGCTGTAAAGCTGATCGCGCAGCAGCGTCTCAAACCGCAGGGTACTTTTGTTGCGTTCGAAGCGTTCGATCTGCTCGGTACTTTGCAAAAAGGTGCGATGTTCGTCGATCTTTTCGATCAGTTCGTCGACCCCTTCCCCTTTTTGCGCGACACAACGCAGCACCGGCGGCCACCAATCGCCCTCCGGGGGATGGTTCATCTCCAGCATCATCTCCAGATCGCGCACCGCCCGGTCGGCATCAGGCCGGTCAGCCTTGTTGACGACAAAGAGATCGCCGATCTCGAGGATGCCGGCCTTGATCGCCTGAATATCATCCCCCAGTCCCGGCACCATGACCACGACCGAGGTGTGGGCAACGCGGACGATATCGACTTCATCCTGACCGACGCCGACGGTCTCGACAATGACAATGTCCCAGCCGGCCGCATCAAAGACGCTGACGATATCGTTGGTCGAACGGGACAGACCGCCGAGATGGCCGCGGGTGCCGAGGGAGCGGATAAAGACCCCGTCGTCCGTGGCGTGCCGATTCATTCGGATACGATCGCCGAGGATGGCACCGCCGGTAAAGGGGCTGGTCGGATCGATGGCAACAACCGCCACCTTGAGGCCGCGCGCACGGTAAGCGGCAATGACCTTGTCAGTGAGGGTCGATTTACCGGCGCCGGGGGGGCCGGTGATGCCGAGGATAAAGGCGCGGCCGGTATGGGGATAAAGCTGTTTGAGTTCAGCAACGGCACTGGCCATGCCGTCGTCGATATCGCGGAGGAGAATGGCGGTGGCCCGGATCTCCCCTTGCAGGATGCGTTCTGCCAATGCCATGGATTTTATCAGGCGCGCGGGTGAATGTTAGCGACGACCCACTCGTTGATCGCCTGGGTGCTGGTGCCGGGGGTGAAGATCTGCTTGACGCCGGCTTCGAGGAGGCCGGGGATATCCTCTTCGGGGATAATGCCGCCGCCGAAGACCGGGATCTCGGGGGCGCCCTTCTCCTTGAGGAGCTCGATGACGCGGGGGAAGAGGGTGTTGTGCGCCCCGGAGAGGATCGACATGCTGACCGCATCAACATCTTCCTGAATCGCGGCACTGACGATCTGCTCGGGAGTCTGACGCAGGCCGGTGTAGATGACTTCGAAACCGGCGTCACGGAAAGACCGGGCAACGATCTTGGCGCCGCGGTCATGTCCATCGAGGCCGGGCTTGGCGACCAGCAGCCGTAATTTTCTCTCTGCCATAATCTTCTCTCCTCTTGCTCTATGAAATTGACGATTTATGATTCAATGCCGACCCGGGCGGGTTGTCCGACGTTGTAGTAATGCTTGATCTCGCGCATCTCGGTGACCAGATCGGCGAGAGCGATAAGCTCGGGGTGGGCGCCGCGGCCGGTGAGGACCAGTTCGGTACTGAGCGGCTTGAGAGCAATCAACTCCTTGACGTCCGCCAGGGGGATGAGACCGAGATCGACGGCGCAGTTGAGTTCGTCAAGGATGACGAGATCGTAATCGCCACTGAGGACCAGCGCTTTGCCACGGGCAAAAGCCGCCTGCGCCATTTCGACATCGATCGGGTCAATTTTACCGGGAATAACAAAATCCTTGCGACCGACCTGTTCGATGCTCAACAGCGGGGCCAGGGCTTTGGCGGCTTCAAGCTCGCCGTAGACCGTCTGTCCCTTCATGAACTGCATGATATG
>DIKR01000066.1:0-26574 GCA_002424625.1 Desulfuromonadaceae bacterium UBA5613 | reverse complement strand
CAGTACGCATCAATTTATCCTCACTGAAAATGACCGGCGGAATATAACAACGGATCGCTCTTTAAGTCAAGATTACAAACACTGTCTTATTTTTTGACTCAGGCGCCAAGGAGGGCATGGAGCTTGGCGATCTTCGCGGCTTTGGCTTGTGCAACACGCTCAGGGCCGAACATATAAGTGAGCTGTCCGATCATCAAGGTGACATCGGCGAGCTCGGCGATGACTTCTTCCTCGTTATTGCGCTGCCGGCGCAGGTGCATCAGCGCGGTGATCAGTTCGGCGCACTCTTCGATCGCCTGGTCGTATTGCCCTTCAACGCCCCATTTGGCCAGAGATGCTTCGTAAATCGCGGTCAACTCCGACATAAAATCTCCTTGGTCATCATCAGGTCAACCTCGGCCGGCGCCAGGCACACCAGAACCAGTAGGCACAAAGCAACAGAAAGGCAAGCGGCAGGGCATCGCCGATGCTGCGATACAGGGTCGGCCGACTGCCAAGACCGACCTTGGCGGTGGTGGAGAGGGTGACAAAGATCGGCGTCGCGCTGCCGATCTTGCCAGTGGGATCGATAAAGGCGCTGATCCCGGTATTGGCCGCCCGCACCAGCCAGATGCGGTTTTCAATGGCTCGGAAGCGCGCCATGGAGAGGTGTTGAAAGGGGGCGGAAGAGTGACCGTACCAGGCATCGTTGGTGACGTTGACGAGGAGATCGCTCCCTTGATTCACATAAGCGCGGGCCAGCTCCGGGAAGATCCCTTCGTAGCAGACCAGAATACCGATGCGATGTTCGCCGAGGCGCAGCGGCTGAATGATGCCGGCAGAGAAGTCGCCGATCCCTTCGACGAGCTTGTTGACAAAGGGGAGGACCTTCTTGAGCGGCACATATTCACCGAAAGGGACGAGATGAACTTTGTCGCCGCGGCCGAGGGTCTCGCCTTGCGGACCAAGGAGGAAGGCACTGTTGAGGAAGTGCCAGCGCCCGTCGGCGCGCTTTTCATAAGCCGGACTGCCGAAGAGGAGCGCTGCCTGGCTGCTGATCGCCACCTGCCGCACTTCCTCACCAAGGGGGTTCTGATCCTGATAATAAAAGGGAGTGGCGCTTTCCGGCCAGACGATCAGTTCTGATTTATATTCGCTGGCAGCGGCCAGCGAGAGATCACGGTAGCGGGCGACAGTCGACTGGACAAAGGCCGGATCCCACTTGATTGACTGATCGATATTCCCCTGCACCAGCGTCGTCGTCAGGGTCTGCTCGCGCTCGGCCGGATTCTTCTGCAAGCTCAGGTAGCCGTAAAGGAGATTGGCGCTAAAGAGGAGGATCGACACGGCAACAGCAAGACGCGGCATCTGCCGGTGTTGGCGCAGGGCACTTATCATCAGAGCGACAGTGATATTAACCAGGGCGAGCAGATAACTGAGGCCGTAAACACCAAAGAGATCCGCCGACTGGATCGCCTGCAGCCAGCTCTGTTGCGAATAACCGAGGAGCGCCCAGGGAAAACCGGTCAAAGCATGCGCCCGGAGATATTCCAGCGCCACCCAAAGGACGGGAAAGGTCAAAGCACTGGAAAGGTTGAGGCGGCGCTGCAGGTAAGCCGTCCCCCAGGTCACGCCGGCAAAGAAGAGGGCAAGATAAGCAACGAGAACGAGATAGCAAATAAGCGAAAGGAGGGGATGGAGATGGCCAAAGGTGACCATGACAATGTTCAGCCAGTACAGAACCAGGCCAAAAAAGCCGAGGCCGGCGGCGAAACCGGACCAGAATGGACGGGCATGCAGACACAGACAAAGGGGGACTAAGGCGACCCAGGCGATGGCGGCAAAGTCCGGGCGCGGATAAGCCAATGCCAGCAGGAGGCCGGAAAGGGTTGAACTGAAGAGGATCCGCCACGGCAGGGCGGCCAGGGAACGCCACATTATTCGTAATTCTCCACTTCCATCGTGACCGCGCGACGAATGCGCACTTTGGAGACTTTACGCTGGTCAGCGGCAATGACCTCCAGGATCAGGCCACTGTCAGTAAAGAATTCACCGCAGGCCGGCACTTGACCGTTAAGATTGACCAGATAGCCGCCGACCGTATCGAATTTGTCGCGAGGGATTTCCAGATCGAAATGTTCTTCCAGATCGGCAATATTGAGCCGGCCATCGACCATAACGCCGCCACCCTCTTCGACGATCAACCAATCCTCTTCCCGGTCGAATTCGTCCTGAATATCGCCGACAATCTCTTCGAGCAGATCCTCGATCGTCACCAATCCCGAAGTGCCGCCATATTCGTCAATGACAATCGCCATGTGCACCCGTTTGCTGCGGAAATCCTGAAGGAGATCCTCCACCGCCTTGGTCTCCGGCACATAAAAAGGGGTGCGCATGACCTCGGCAATGGTCAGGGTGTCATCGTTAGCCCCCCAGTAACGGAGCAGGTCCTTGGCATAAACGATGCCGACGATGCCGTCGGTAGTCCCTTCAAAGATGGGGATACGCGAATGGCCGCTGGAGTTGATCAATTCGAGGAGGCGGGAGAGGTTGGCAGTGATCGGGCAGATGATCATGTCGGTCCGGGTGACCATGACCTGACGGACAATCATGTCGCCGAATTCGAGGATGGAGTGGAGCATCTCCCCTTCTTCTTCGTTGAGGATGCCGTTGGCTTCTGATTCTTCGATGAGTTCCTGCAACTCTTCACCGGTACGCGCCCGGCGTGGCCGGCCAGAAAAGATGCGACTGAACAAGATGCTGAGCAGGGATGTTTTGGGGGATGGACTGTCACTTTCCAACGTCGGCTTCTCCTTTGAAAGTTAGAGTGGTTAAAGCAGTAGATGTAAAAACAGAGAGAGACTACTCCCGAGCAGAGCGCCGAACAGGACCTCGCCCAAGGTATGAATCTTCATCAACAGCCGGCTCTGGCTGACCATGGCTGCCAGAGTAAAAGCGCAAAGATCAATAACCAGGGTCGCACCGGAAAAAACAATGGCAACAGCGATGGCAAAAGCAACAGCCGCATGACCGCTCGGCATCCCGCCGTGCAACGGACTCCCCTTGGCAAAATGTGCCTTAAGCAGAATCACGGCGATCGTCACGATCAGGATCGAAACTACCGCAACATCGCCGGGAACATCGGCAATAACGCGCTCTTTTCCCGGCACTGCGGCAAAGATGCGGGAGGAAAAGACGACATAGCCGACGACCGCCGCTCCGCAGACAGCGAGGAGGACGGCACCGGCGGCGACATCCTTGGCCTGCTTGGCGAGGGGATGATAACCCGGACTGACGAGATCGACAACGACTTCCACTGCGGTATTAATGATCTCGGCAAAGAGAACAAGGGTGATCGCCAGAGTCAGGAGCAGAAAATCGACGGTCGGAACCTTAAAGAAGAGCGCGGCAAAGAGGACAGCAGCAGCACTGAGAAAGTGCCAGCGCATGTGCTTCTGGGTGCGGGCGGTCCAAAGGATCCCTTCTATGGCGCAATTGACGCTCTCAATCCAGCGTGAAGGCTTCATGGAACGGCTGTGATCTCTGGAAATTCGAGGCGCAGCAGATTGAAAATCTCTTCCTCCCGCGCCTCCATCCGTGCCGCTTCTGCAGCGCCGCTGCGTTCATGGTCGTAGCCGAGGAGGTGAAGAATGCCGTGCAACAACAGAAAGTAAAGTTCGCTGACGAACGGCACTCCGGCGTCCGCGGCATCACGGGCGGCTGTTGCCGCCGAGATCACGACATCGCCGAGAAGGAGCCCGCCTCCACCGATTGTCTCCCCTTCCTGCTGGGCAAAGGAGATAACATTAGTCGATTTATCGCGCTGCAGATAGTCGCGATTGATCTGACGAATGCGCCGGTCCCCGACGATGAGAATCGACAGCTCAGCGTCAGGACATCCCGAGACGTTTAATATCTTCCGGGCGACTTTGCGGAGTTGAGGAATGCTGACTTTCTGTTGTTTTTGCCGGTTCTCGATCTGAATGTTCACTGCTCTTCCTCTTTTGTGTTTCTTTAAAAGCCGGTTCCGGATAATCAATACGATGGTGATAAATGCCGGCCAGGACTAAATTGAAACTTTTGGCAATTAAATGCAGATCTTTCAAAGTCAATTCACACTCATCGAGCTGGCCGTCGGTGAAGATGTAATTGATGATCTTCTGCACCGCCCCCTGGATTCGTGCCGGGGTCGGATTTTTCAGCGTCCGGCTCGCTGCTTCGACAGCGTCGGCGAGCATGATCAGGGCGGCTTCCCGTGTCTGCGGCTTGGGACCGGGATAACGGAATTCATGCTCATCAAGCGGCGGCAGATCGGATTCGCGTTGCTGCTTTGCCTTATCGTAAAAGAAACGCATCTGCGCCGTGCCGTGATGCTGTTCAATCACCTCTTTGATCATTGCCCCAAGTTTGTGCTCTTTGGCGAGATCAAGGCCGTCGCGCACATGGGCGGCAATGATCAGAGCACTCATCGACGGTGCCAGTTTATCGTGACGATTCTCGCCGTCCCGCATATTCTCGCTAAAATATAGGGGTTTTTTCATCTTGCCGATATCATGATAATACGCCGCCACTTTGGCCAGGAGGGGGTTGGCATTGATCGATTCTGCCGCTGCTTCGACAAGATTGCCGACAATCACCGAATGATGATACGTCCCCGGCGCCTGGACCATCAACTCACGCAATAACGGATTGTTCATATTGGCGAGTTCAAGGAGCTTGATATCCGTCGTATAACGAAACAATGACTCGATCACCGGGATAATGGCGGTGGCGACCGCAGCACAAAGCAGTCCGCCGAAAAAACCGAAGATCATCCCCCACAGGGTCTGCTCGCTCAAGGGGCGCCCGGCAAGGAGGGCAAGAAAGAAGACGGCACAAGCATTGATCAGTCCGACATACAGACCCGCCCGGTAGATGACCGAGCGCTCTTTACAGCGACGGACGCGATGCGCAGCGGTTACTCCGCCGATAAAGACAAAGAGGAGGATCGGGGCCGCCCCGAATTGGACCCCGAGCAGCAAGGTTGCAAGAATGTTGAAGATGAGGGCGACTTCTGAGTTCAAAACAATGCGGACGACCATGGCGCCGACGGCAAAGGGGAAGAGATAGTAAAAGGTCTCGGGTTCGATGCTGGGAAAAGCGGCATCAAGGGTGGAGGAAATGACCAGCGCAATCTTTACCAGCAGAAAGAAGACAACAAAAAAGATCGACAGGAAGAGAAGATCGCGATTGTTCGGGCGATACTTACGTATATTAAGCTTGCTAAAACGATGGACGGCAAAGAAAAGGAGGATGGTCAAGAGCATCAAACCGATGGTCGTGCGCACAGAAGCGGCATAATCACCAGAGTGCGATGCAATCGCCTTGAGTTTGCGAAGTTGCTCCTCGGAGATACGCTCCCCGACACGCACGATCATCTCGCCGCGCTTGATTTGAAAGAGGGCAGGAGTGACAGCATCGACCGCTGCCTTGCGACGCAACTCGGTCTCACCGCGATTAAAGGTGAGATTGGGACGGAGCATCTTTTCGACCATCGCACTGAGTAAGCGGCGCTGTTTCAGGGGAATCATCCGCAGCTCTGCCAGCCGACCCTTGATCTCACCGCGCAACTCCTGCAGGTCAATCACCAGTCGATTACCGAGTTTCGTTTCCGGGATATTGCCTTGGAGATCGCGCAGCACCACCCCCTTGGCACGGTCACTTTCAAAGGCCGAAAGATTTTCGACGACCAGGGCATTGTAAGGAACGACAACCGCACGATGCACCGCAATCCGCCAGACTTCGTTGCCAGCAAACTGCTGCAACAACGTCATCTCCTCTTCACTCGCAACAAAGCCGAGAATATTCTCGTGATCTACGGCGGGCGCCTTTTCTCCTTCTTTAGGCTCTAGACTTAAGCCGACCTGAAGCAGTCGCCCCACCAGCTCTTCACCGAAACGGCTGTCAAAGTCGTAATAGAATTCGACCTGATCATAAGCCTCGCTGCGCTTCTGTTCAGTCCGAAAGCTATCTTCCAAAAGAAGATCCCGTGAGACCTTGAAATTATGGGTGGCGATATCTCCGGGAGAAAAATCAGAAGGGACGCGCGCCGGGTGCGGAAGAATGATCAGTGTTAAGAGGAGGGCCAAAAGGACGAGAATCCCGTAGCGGACAGCGCTTTCACGACTCAGGGCGGGAATCGGGGTCGTCCAGCTGGTCACCGGACGGGGGGTTTCGGGGACTTCCGGAGGATTTTTCATAAATCTGAAGTCATCGCGGCACGATCGTAAGCCTGAACGATCGCCTGCACAATCGGATGGCGGACGACATCGCGATCCGTAAAGGTATTAAAACTGATCCCCTTCACTCCCGAAAGAACTTTTTGCGCCTGAATCAACCCCGAGAGGCGACTCGTCGGCAAATCGATCTGGGTGACGTCACCGGTAATGACGGCACGGCTGCCAAAACCGAGACGAGTGAGAAACATCTTCATCTGCTCGGCCGTGGTGTTCTGCGCTTCATCGAGGATGACAAAAGCGTCGTTCAGCGTCCGGCCGCGCATAAAGGCGAGGGGAGCGACTTCAATGGTGCCACGCTCGATCAGGGCCTGGCCCTTTTCAAAATCGAGCATGTCGTAAAGGGCGTCATATAACGGCCGCAGATACGGATTAACCTTTTCGGCGAGATCGCCGGGGAGGAAGCCGAGCTTCTCGCCCGCCTCAACCGCCGGACGGACCAGCACGATGCGACTGACCTCTTTCTTGAGCAGAGAAGAGACGGCCATCGCCATGGCGAGGTAGGTCTTGCCGGTTCCGGCCGGACCGACGCCGAAGACGACAGGATGCTGCCGGATCGCATCGATATACTCTTTTTGCGCCAGACTCTTCGGGGAGATAATCTTTTTACGGGAGGAGACAAAGACCGTGTCGAGAAAGATCGTGCGCAACGCAGCATTGAAATCGGCGCTGAGGATACGGATGGCGTAATCGATATCGCTGGGATAAAGCTGGTATCCCCCCTCCATGACCGACTGCAACTCTTCAAGAGTGCGACGGGTCAAAGCGACGGCCAGGGGCTCACCTTCAATCAAAACCTCACTGCCGCGCGAGGTAAGCCGCACAGCCAGCGCCTGCTCGATCTGTTTAAGATGGGCATTCTGTTGACCGAACAATCGACTCGCCAGGTGTTGATCGTGGGCGGCGAATCTTTCAAGTTCTTGAACTTCGCTCAATCGCTTCTCTTTTGTCGTCAAGGATGAGTTACTTTAAGAAAATAACATCCTCCTCAAATGAAATCAACGGTCTTCGCAGAAGGGGCTGGACGACCAATAAAAAGTTGCGTAAACTCGCGAAAAAATCCGAACCGTTATCACCCCTTCTAGGAGATCGACATGCGTATTACTCCTGCTCAGGAACTCCGTTCCCGCTGCGCCCGCTTACAGGATTTAATGCAAAACGAAGGTTTTGACGCTATCATCATGGTGCAGAATGCCGATCTATTTTACTTTACCGGCACAATTCAACAAGGAATTCTTTATGTCCCGGCCACGGGTGATCCCCTCTACTTTGTCCGCAAGGATTTCGGCCGGGCGCGGATGGAATCGGGGCTGAAGGAGATCCTGCCGCTCAAGAGTCCCAAGGATCTCCCCGGCCTTATTCAAGGGTACGGGCTGACAGCGCCGCAAAAGCTCGGCATGGAGCTTGATGTCCTCTCTGTCGACCTTTTCCAGCGCATCAGCAAAGTCTTCCCGCAAGCGACGACGAGCAATGCCACCGATCTGATCCGCCGGGTGCGCGCCATCAAATCCCCTTATGAAATCTCCATCATCAAAGATTGCGCTCTGCAGATCGACCGTGTGCATCAACGTGCCAAAGAGGTCATCAAGGTCGGCATGACCGAACTCGAACTCGCCGCTGAGCTTGAATACTGCGCTCGTCGTGAAGGTCACCCCGGTGTCATTCGCATGCGCTCTTACAACGGTGAGCTCTTTTACGGGCAAATTACCTCCGGTACCGACAGTGCCGCCCCGGCCTACTGCGATACCCCCCTCGGCGGCATGGGTCTCACCCCCGCTGTCGGCCAAGGGGCGAGCTATCGGAGTATCCGCGCTAATGAACCGATTATCGTCGATTTTTGCGGCGCTTTTGACGGCTATCTCGCCGACCAGACCCGGGTCTTCTGCATCGGCGGTTTGCCTGAGAAGCTGCACCGCGCTTACGACGACATGATTCGTATCGAAAATCGCTTGAAAGAGATTGCCAAACCCGGCGTCAGTTGGGGGGCAATTTACGACAACTGTCACCAATACGCCTGCGAACTCGGCTACCAGGAGAGCTTCATGGGCAATCCCGGTGCGCAGGTCTCCTTTATCGGCCACGGCGTCGGTATCGAGATTGACGAGTATCCCTTTATCGCCCGCGGCTTCCATGATCGTGTCCTTGAAACCGGCATGGTCTTCGCCTTCGAACCGAAAGCGGTCTTTGCCGGCCTCGGTGCCGTCGGCATTGAAAACACTTTCCGCGTGACCGACGACGGCATCAAGCACATCACCTTTTCCAGCGAAGAGCTCGTCATCCTTTAAGTCAACTGAAGGAGCAGAGATGCATGCCGTTATCCTCCAACATCATCCGATCGAAGGGCCGGGAAGCCTCGCTCCCTGGCTCGCCCGTCACGCCACGACGAAACAGATCGTCCGGCTCGACGACGGAGAGGTTTGCCCGGCCCCGGACGCTGTCGATCTCCTGATCATCCTCGGCGGACCGATGAGCGTTAATGACGAAGGGGAATTCCCCTGGCTGGTCGCCGAAAAAGTTTTCATCCGCCAGATCATCGACCGCCAGCGTCCGGTCCTCGGCATCTGCCTCGGCTCGCAGCTCATCGCCAGCGCTCTCGGCGCCGAGGTCAAACCCAACCCGCACAAGGAGATCGGCTGGCTGCCGATCGAAGGGCTGGCGGTGAACGCACCCCTTACCCTGCCGAGCACCACCGTCTTTCAGTGGCATGGCGACACCTTCGATCTCCCTGTTGGGGCCAGCCTTCTCGCCCGCTCCGAAGCCTGCGTCCATCAAGCCTTTTTGTACAAAGACAATGTCCTTGCTCTGCAATTTCACCTGGAGGCCACCCCGGAACTCGTCCAGCGCTTTATCGAGACCGGCAGTGATGAATTCGTCGATGCCCCCTTTATCCAGAGCCCGCAAGAAATTCTTGGCGCCTCCGCGGATCTTTACGATGCCGGCAACCTACTGCTTGAAGAGCTGCTCAATCGAATAATCCGTGAGAATTGATTCAAAAAACGCAACCATGAAAAAAGGACTTAACCGAATCGGCTAAGTCCTTTGATTTTTCTATGGAGCGGGAAACGAGATTCGAACTCGCGACCTCAACCTTGGGAAGGTTGCACTCTACCACTGAGTTATTCCCGCAATGTGTTCGCGGATAATAGAGAAGAAGAGTGATGTTGTCAATCCTCTTTTAATCCGTTTTATCCTTTGGCAGCCAGTTCCCGCGTCGCTTTGGCGATGATGTCAAAGAGTTCGGGAATGTCTTGCGCTGCAATGCAGGAGAAGGCAATGCGCAGATCAGTCTTGTTGGTGGAAATCGTCCCGACGCCGTATTTATCCAGGAGATAAAGGCGCAACGGTTCGGCTTCGACCCCCTTGAGTTTGAGGCACATGAAGTAACCCGAATTGAAGGGGTAATAGGTCCAGACATCGTTAAATTTACCGCTGTTCAGGACTTCTTTAACCGCCAGAGAGCGACCTTTCATGATCTCGAACTTTTCCTGCTTCTGGGCAATAAAATTCGGCGAACGGAGAGCTTCAATGACAAAGGTCTGGGAAGGATGCGGACAGTTGGAGATCTTGGCGCGGATGATCCCCATCGCCTTCTTTTCCAAAGCATTCAGAACCATGGTCTTATCTTCGCTGTGCCCTTCGGCGAAGGTGATGAAGCCGGTACGGAATCCCCAGACAAACTCTTCTTTGGTCGCGCCGTCGAGTTTAATGGCGAGAATGCGCGGATGCAGGTTGGCGAGTTTACCAAATAGAGACTCTTGCATCGAGTCTTCGTAGAAGAGGCCAAAGTAGGCATCGTCGGTAACAACGACAATGTTACAGCCGCTGTTGGCGACATCGAGAATGGCCGCAACAATCGCGTCCCCTTCCGGGACCGTCGGGGTGTAACCACTCGGATTATTCGGGAAGTTAAGAATAACAACCGCCTTCCCCTTCTCTGCTGCGGTGGCCTGCAGAGCGGCACGGAAGGCGTCAACATCGTAACCACCGTCCGGGGTAAAGGTGTTGTGTTTTTTGATGATCCCGCCGTTACAGGTGCCAAAGGTGAGATTGTAGTTCCCCCAGAACATGTCCGGGAGGACAACATGATCGCCAACGCCGACAAACATATCCCCGACAATCGACAGGCCGTGCGTTAACGCATTGGTGACGATCGGCGTGCTGAAGTGCTTCCCCTGCTGGCTGGGATTTTCCCGCAGCATCTTTTCGCGCCACAGCGCCCGCAACTCCGGCTTGCCGGCGGGGGGAGCGTAGGGATAAATATCCTTCGGGTCGAAGTTGCCGAGTTTGTCCTGAATACATTGCAGATACATCGGACCGCCATTCTCCGTGGCAATACCGATGGTCGCATTAAACTTATGCGCCTTTTCTTTGGCTTCGGCCGATTGCGTCAGAATCCCTTTGGGGAAAAAGAGATTCTTACCCAAATCTGAAAGCATCGCCAAAACATGGGGGTTTTGTTCAAGGATGTGATCGTTCAGTTCTTTTGCGAGGGGATTCATGAGATGGTTTCCTTTGATGTTGGAAAGTGATGTTAGTTCCCTGAGGGCGCGATTATTTAAACAAAAGCGGTAAGAATAGTCAACGACTCAGAATAATGAGCAAACCACAAAAAACTAAAAAAATGTCCCGATCACCGTACCAAGGGCCGACATCGGTCCGGAATCACTCATGCCGCTGACGGCACGATCGACTTTATTCAGCGTCGCTTCCGACTGACGGTAAAGACCATCCTCATTCACCAACCGGCCCAGCGTCCCCTGCCCTTCATCCACTTTGGTCAAGATATTGTTGGCTCGCCGCGCTGTCCCGGCAACTTGATCATACAGTGCCGGATCATTCACCAGCTTTCCAAGACTTCCTTCGCCTTGATTGACTTTGGCAACGATTTGACGAATATCGGCAAGGGCGTCGGAGAGTTCATTATAAACAGTATCATTATTAACGAGTTTGCCAAGCGTCCCTTCACCGGCGTTGATCTTCTCCGCAAGATTTTTCAACTGATCGGCAGTGGCATTGGCATTATCATAAAGGCCGGGATCAACAATCAACTTGCCGAGAGTACCGTTTCCTTCCTTGACGCTCGTGACGATTTGCCGCAATTCACTCAAAGTCTGGTTAAGCTCGACGTAGATTTCGTCTTCGTTGATCAGGCGACCGATCGTCCCCTGACCGCTATCGACCTTGCTGACGACCGATTCAAGGCGCTGCAGAAGAGTCACAAAGGGTTCTCGGCTGTCACGCAGAATATCCTGAACCATGGCAAAGGTTTCGTTCTGATTGCGATTAAAGCTGTCGAGGAGATCAGCGATCGAGACGCCGTCACGACTGCTGATGACACTACCGGGGGGGAGGACTTTGGCGTTTTTAGTTCCGAAATCGACACCGAGGAAGGTCCCACCGAGCAAACTGGTCTGATTAATCGCAGCAATAGAATCTTCTTTGATCACCGTGTCGAGCAGCACTTCAAAGTCGGTGCGGACCTTCCCGTCATCGATGCGGATGGAGGTAACCTTGCCGACATTAACGCCGGCGACCATCACCGGATCGCCGACTTTGAGACCGACCACTGCATTAAAATAAGTGGTATAACCAACCCGGCGTTCGAAGGGGTTCCAATCCTGAACCAGCTCAATCATCACTCCCAGAGTAATCAGGGAAAGAAGAAAGAAGATACCGACCTTCTTTTCTATTGTCATTGTCATATTGTTATTCTCCCTTAAGCCCTTTGGTAGTGGTGTAAATAAAATTGCGCACCAAAGGATTCTGGCTTGCTTTGATTTGTTCAGGGGTCCCGACTTCAACAATCCCTTCAGGATTAATCATGGCGACCCGATCAGAAAGATAAAGGGCAAAGTTCAAATCATGCGTGACGATCACCGTCGTCAACTTGACCTTGGACTTGAGATCGGTAATCACATGTGCCAACTCATCAGATGTCACCGGGTCAAGCTCTGCTGTCGGTTCATCGTAAAGGATCAAATCGGGATTCATTGCCAGCGAACGGGCAATCGCGACGCGTTTCTTCATCCCGCCGGAGAGCTCAGAGGTTAACTTCTCCTCCTTGCCGGCAAGGTTGACGAGGGCGAGTTTTTCCCTGATGATCTGGCGTATCCGGGCTTCGGGACAGATCCGGTTTTCGCGCAGCCACAAACCGACATTTTCGCCAACAGTCAGAGAATTAAAGAGAGCTGATGACTGAAAGACCATGCTATAGCGGTAATCCCGCCTCTCCCCCTCAGCAAGAGGAGCATTGATATCCTGATCATCGACTAAAATCTGACCGGAATCAGGCTGGAGCAGGCGGACAATATGCTTGAGCAAAACGCTCTTGCCGGTCCCTGACGGACCGATAATCGAGAAGGTTTCTCCGGGGGAAATTTCGAGATTGATTCCACGCAGAACCGGCTGACCGGCGAAAGATTTGTGGAGATCAATGATCTTGATCCCCACCCCGCGGGACTCGTTATAGTTCACGGCCGTATGGGAGTTTCCTTCCTGAAAAATCGGTGCACTGAAGCCGTGCGTAATACGGCTGAAGAATCCTTCGGAGACTGTCTCATCCTTCTCATTTGCCATGAATCGACTCACACTTCCCGGTCAACTGTACCGTAACCATTCTACATCATCATCCGCGTCAAAAAGTAGTTGGCAACAAAGATCAGGAGAAAAGACATAACCACCGAGCGGGTCGTTGAGCGACCGATGCCGCGAGCGCCGCCGGTCGTCTTGAATCCGACATAGCAACTGACCAGACCGATGATGCCACCAAAGACCAGCGCCTTGGTCAATCCCTTGACAATATCCATCGCCTCCATCGAGGTAACGATCCCATCGTAGTAGGTGTTGATCGGTACTGATATCTGGGGATTGATCGCACAGATGACTCCTCCCCCCAAAATGCCGATAAAGACGACAAAGACAACTAATGCCGGGACGGCGGCCAGACAGGCGATCATCCTCGGCATGGCCAGATAGCGGACCGGATTGATCTCCAGGGTCTTGAGTGCGTCGATCTCTTCATAAATCTCCATGGCGCCGATCTCGGCCGCCATCGCCGAACCAACACGCCCGGCAACAAGGAGGCTGGTCATCACCGGACCGAGCTCCTTCACCATGGAGAGACCGACAATCGAGCCAATGACATTCTGGGAGCCATAAAGGACAAGGGCTGAGCCGGTTTGCAAAGCGAGAACCATGCCGATAAAGAGAGCGGCGAGGGCGACGATCGGCAAGGTGTTAACACCAATTTCCGCAAGCTGTCGAAAGATCGAAGGGAGATTGCGGGGGGCTTCCTTAAAAAAATAGACCGTAGCGAAGAAGAGTTTAAGCATTTCTCCGGTCGTCTGACTAATATCCAGGAGTGTGCGGCCAACATATTGAAACATCAATGCAACTCCTTCAGTGGCCCTTTATCGGCTAACGGATGACACCAACCCCACGGCAGATAAAAAAGATAAGAACACGACCGTTCAGATTCTCTCGTGTACCGATAAAGGCCCTTGAGCAGCGACAGTTCAAAGTGTTGCAGACTCTCCTCGTCACGATAGTAAATCAAGGGAAATAATTCAAAAAGAAGGTCGTCCCCGCGCCGCTCCTTCCAGTACAGATTCCAGAGGAAGGTCGAAGCGTTATTCCCGGCGCTGTCCCAGCGACGTTGATAAATGCGCCACAAAGGTGACCAGTTCCGCTCTATCTGCTCGTTGTTGGGGAAAAAAGGTTCGAGCAACGCCAGAGTGCTAAAGTGCGACAAACCGTCCTTCTCTTCAAAAGTTAAGAGCGGCCAGAGATCGATTCTATGCCGGTATGCGCTTTTTTCCCCAACAAATTGCTCTGTTGTATTGGAATAAAGCCAATACAAAACCCGCTGTCTTTGCGACGAGTAGGTCGGGGTCGTATGCTCTTCTTCCTTGTAAACAGGCCATAACAGCCAGCGGCTGTGCAATTTCTCCGTACGATCATCACTGTAAAAGGGGAGGAGACGGAGCATCTGCCGATCCTTGCCGTCGATGATGCGAAAGATCGGCCAGGGGAAATTCCACTCCTCAAGATCTTTACGGTCATCTTCGATATGGCGAAAGAAGGGCCAGAGATATGTATGATCCAAACGGGTCGGCGAATCGGCAAAGTAAAAAAAAGGAAAGAAGGCCCGCGTCCGCAAGGGCTCCGAAGTATCGAGACGTTCATCGCCACGAAAGAAAAAGGGCCAGAGCATGAACTTGCGATGATAGACCCCTTTTTTTTCGGCGGTTCCGTACAAAGGCCAGAAAGCCCAGCCGCGCTCATCTTCCCCGCGGGTCAACGAAAAGAAGGGCCAGAGAAGATTGGTCGTCTCCGTTCCCTTGCGCTCGGTCTTGCTATAAAGGGGGAAGAGAGCAAACTGGATTCGGTCGCGGCCGAAACGGTTCAAGATCTTGCCGCCAATTGGAAAGAAGGCGAAATAGCCTTCTCCCTCTGGAGGATTGCGATAAAAGAGGAAGGGGAAGAGCATGAAATCGCTCCCATCCTCGGTACTGACATCAGAGGTCAAGAGATGAAAAAACTGAAAAGAACGTTCGTCTTGATTCGAACGATACGTCATCAGAGGATAAAGGAGATCACTCTCAATGCCGCCTTTTTCATCTGTTGCACGATAATAGAGGGGGCGCAGCCCGAAACGCGTCCTTGTATCATGCCGTTCATAACGCAGCAGCGGGCCGGCAAGGCCGAGGCTGGCAAAGTTATTCTGCGGGGAAGAGCGATAATCGACAAGCGGCCAAAGTGTAAAGATTGATCCCGCGCTCGCAGCGGAACTTGTTGCCGGCAAAAGGAGGCCGACAGCAAACAGAAAGGAAGCAGCCCAGACCTTCGGCCGCGCGGCAAGGGACTTCACCCTTTTCTCCCCCGATTGGCAAAATAGACGATCAATGCCGTGCCGACAGTAACTACAACCGTAAAAATGATATCGCCTGGTGTGAAGTTGTCAAACATCAAGGTGCTCCCCGGCTGAGCCGGTCGAAACCGGTTTGAGCGAGTAAAAACTCCGGGTCAAGTTCGAGGGCTTGAACATAAGCAACTAACGCCTGGCCGGAATCGGTGCACTTTTCACGACAATGACCGAGGAGATAGTAAAACTCCGGTGTCGGCAATTCCGCCATAATCCGACCCTGTTCCTGCAAGCGCTCAAGAATTTCTAACGCCTGAGCAAACTCTCCGGCCCCGATCAACCGCAGCGTCGCACCGAGAGCTTCAAGCTCATCGATCAAGGGACTTTCTGAAGATGTGGCTTGCGTCTCTGCCGCCCGTTGCAACAAAGCCGACCGCGTCGGCTCATCAACCAGCGTTGCCGCCTGCTGCCAGAGACGATATGCTTCCGCATTCATCCCGAACCACGCTTCGATCTGGGCCAGGAGATTGAGGGTCGCCGGGTTGTCGGCTTCAAGCTGCAGCGCCCGCTGCAGATATTCCCGCGCGGCGAGCAGATGATTGCGACAATCCGGTAACTCTGTAAACATAGTGGCAAATTCAAAGTAACAGCGACCGAGTTGATAGTAGAGCTGCGGCCGCGCTTCGAGGAGGGCGAGAATCTTTAAACCGGTAATTTTTCGGCGCAGAAAAGGGGCATCGACCTCCTTCTCTTCGATCATAATCACCTGCGCCGCAATATCCATCAGGTAATGGGGATAAGCATTTTGCAACAGATCGGCAAGCTCATAGCCCCCCTCACAGTCAGGATAACGACGCAGATATTCGTAGATGCCAGCACCAAGGGCATCGTCGTCAGGTCGTTTGCCATCCTGTATCGCATGGGCTTGGACAGGGAGTGGTCGTAGCGGCAAAGGGACAGCGCGCTGCTCCGGGCCGACCAGGACCACATCGTCAGCTTCGGGAGTCCAAAAGAAAAAATCGCCATCATTGCCGTTAAAAAATTTTGCCTGCACTGTTCTGACCCCTGTTGTTTTGAAATCAAGACTTTGGGAAAAGGGCGATACTGCCGTCATCACCAAATTCTTTCCAGATGGAAAGTTTTACACCGGTGCGGGAATAAAGGTCAACTACTTAGCTTTACAGAAGCATTCTCCAGAAGAATAAATGCGGCCCGCCAAACTGAATCGGCGGGCCGCATTTATTCTGCTATCTACTGACTATTATCAGTGCTGACTGATCTGCAGTGCCTGCTCAAAATCAGCTATGATATCAATAATATCCTCAATGCCAACCGAGACGCGAATATAATCGGCAGAGACACCGGCGGCCGCTTGTTCTGTGGCCGACAACTGTTGATGCGTCGTCGTCGCTGGATGGATGACCAGGGTCTTGGCATCACCGACATTAGCTAGATGACTGGCCATTTTGACGCTGTCGATGAAGCGGGCACCAGCGCTCGCGCCACCCTTGATCCCAAAGCCGAGGATCGCTCCCTGACCGGCAGGGAGATAGTGGCGGGCCCGCGCATGATCGGGATGCGAAGCAAGGCCGGGATAGTTCACCCAGGAAACAAGGGGATGACTTTCCAGATACTGTGCCAGCTTCAGGGCATTTTCACAGTGGCGGGGCATGCGCACATGCAGTGTTTCCAACCCCTGCAATATTTGAAAACTGTTAAAAGGAGAGAGACATGGCCCAAGGTCGCGCAGGAGCGTAATCCGCATCTTCAGGATGTAAGCGAGATTGCCAAGGGCAGCATGATAAACCAGACCATGGTAACTCGGATCCGGGGTGGTGAATTCCGGGAAGCGTCCGCTCGACCAGTCAAAGCGCCCGGCATCGACAACGGCGCCGCCGATGCTCGTGCCGTGTCCGCCTATGAATTTGGTCAGCGAGTAGCAAACAATATCCGCCCCGTGTTCGATGGGACGAAAGAGTGCCGGGGTGGCAACGGTATTATCGACGATCAGTGGCAGACCGGCCGCATGGGCAATCTTCGCCAGGGCTTCGAAGTCATCGACATTATTCTTGGGGTTGCCGATGGTCTCGGTAAAGATCGCCTTGGTGTGCTCATCAATCGCTGCCTCCACCTCACTGAGATCACCAGTACTCACAAATTTGACCGAGATCCCCATGCGCCCAAGAGTATGATGAAAAAGATTATAAGTGCCGCCATACAGGGCTTGCGAAGCCACGATATTGTCGCCGCAGCGGCAGAGATTGAGGACTGCCAGAAAGATCGCTGATGAACCGGAAGCAAGGGCCAGGGCAGCAACACCACCATCCAGAGCGGCAAGGCGCTGTTCAAGGACATCGGTGGTTGGATTCATCAGCCGTGTATAGATATTCCCCATCTCTTTGAGGGCAAAAAGATTGGCGGCATGCTCCGAGGATTGGAAAGAATAAGAAGTGGTCTGATAGATTGGCACAGCCCGCGACCCGGTTGTCGGATCGGGTTTCTGACCGGCATGCAGGGCGAGAGTGCCAAGTTGCTGTTTTGTCGGGTCGATCATATTTTTAATCCTTTCAATTAAGTATAAAGACGGTCAAACGATAAGATGACAAAGTTCATTTGTCAAGAATTGAAAAAATACAGCCATAGCTTTAAAATTCCAGCAAATTTTACCATAAAAAAGAGACTGCGACGCCAGAGCTTAAAATATCCGTTTTTTCTCCTTGCATCAGTGCAAGCTATTTGTTATAAACCCACCACTTCATGCCGAAGTGGTGGAATTGGTAGACACGCTAGGTTCAGGGTCTAGTGGCTGTAGGGTCGTGCGAGTTCGAGTCTCGCCTTCGGCACCATAAAAAAGACGTGATCAGGGCTCCGTCGCCAAGTGGTAAGGCAGAGGTCTGCAAAACCTCCATCATCAGTTCGAATCTGATCGGAGCCTCCAACGATAAAGATAAAAGGCCAGGGTCTTCCCTGGCCTTTTCCTTTAAGTAGAAAATGACTCAAATCACCCCCCTATCCGGTGAATTGTTATGTTTACAGCCCCGGCCCTCATCCTCTTTCTGATCCTCGGCGCCCTGGCCGGCATTTTGGCCGGTCTCTTCGGTATTGGCGGCGGCATCATCCTCATCCCCTGCTTTTTATGGGCCTTCCCTTTGGCCCATTTCTCTCCGGAGATTATCGTCCACACCGCCTTCGGTACCAGCCTGGCAATTATCATCCCGACCGCTATCAGCAGCGCCTGGGGACACCGCAAGCGCGGAAATGTCGATTTCCATATCGCCGGACGCCTCGCTATTGGCAGCATCATCGGGGTTATTCTCGGCTCGACTCTGGCAGCAGGGCTCTCCGGCGATCTTCTCAAAGGCTTAATGGGGATGATGCAGATCGGCATCGGCTTGCGGATGTTCTTTCAACCACCGCCGCCGGAAGGACGGCAACGCTGCGACACACTCTCTCCGGCCCTGTTCATCGGCCTGGTTGTCGGCACCTTCTCCGCCTTCTTCGGCGTCGGTGGCGGCATAATTGCCGTCCCCCTTATGGTCTATTTTCTCGGGCAATCGATGCATCAAGCCGTCGGCACCTCGAGCGCACTGATGGTCATCTCGGCCATCTTTGGCACGGCCTCATACATCTATCACGGCTGGGGTCATCCCGGCCTGCCCCTTTACTCGCTTGGCTACGTCAACTTCCTGGTCGCCCTGTTAATCGCCCCGCTGACCGTCCTCTTTGCCCGCGTTGGTGTTAAAATTGCTTCGCATACCACTCACAAAGGTCTCTTTAAGGCCTTTGCCCTCTTTATCGTCTTCATCGGTCTCAATATGGTGATTAAAAACCTG
This sequence comes from Desulfuromonadaceae bacterium UBA5613, assembly GCA_002424625.1. Taxonomy (GTDB): domain Bacteria; phylum Desulfobacterota; class Desulfuromonadia; order Desulfuromonadales; family UBA2197; genus UBA2197. Next base: position 7,624 of record DIKR01000066.1, on the reverse strand, counting down.
CTGCCCTGAACTTCATTTCCTGGAGGTTTCCTTTATGTCACAACTTCGTGTTCGTTTTGCTCCCAGCCCCACCGGCTATCTGCATATTGGCGGCGCCCGGACCGCCCTCTTTAATTTTCTCCTGGCCCGCAAGGAGCAGGGGAACTTTATTCTCCGCATTGAAGATACTGACGTCGCGCGCAGCACCCAGACCTCGGTCGATGCCATTCTTCAGGCAATGGATTGGCTGGGACTTAACTATGATGAAGGGCCGATTTACCAATCCGAGCGTTTCGACCTGTACCGCAGTAAAGTGCAGGAATTGGTCGTCGCCGGCAAGGCCTATCGCTGTTACTGCACACCGGAAGAGCTGGAGCAGCGCCGCGAAGCGGCAATGAAGAGTGGCGGCAAACCAAAATACGACCGTACCTGCCTGCATCGCCAGGATCAACCCGATGATCGTCCTTATGCCATCCGCTTTCTCGTCCCCGATGGAGAGACAGCCTTTGTCGATCGCATCAAAGGGACCATCTCCTTCCAGAACGAAGAGCTCGACGATCTCATCATCCAGCGCTCCGACGGCACCCCGACCTACAACTTTGTCGTCGTTATCGACGATGCCGAGATGGGGATGACTCTGGTGCTGCGCGGCGACGACCATGTCAATAATACCCCGCGGCAGATCCTCCTGTACCAGGCCCTTAGCTATGCGGTTCCGGAATTTGCTCATGTGCCGATGATCCTCGGCGCCGACAAAACCCGACTTTCAAAACGGCACGGCGCCACATCGGTGATGGAATATCGCGTCATGGGTTTTTTACCGGAAGCGCTGGTGAATTATCTGGCGCGCCTCGGCTGGTCCTGCGGCGATGAAGAGATCTTTTCGATGGAGGAGTTGATCGTCAAGTTCGACCTTGATCATGTCGGTCGTTCCGCCGGGGTCTTTAATCCCGAGAAACTGCTGTGGCTGAACGCCCACTACATCAAGACCGGCGATCGCCAGCGTTTGGCGACACTGCTCAAGGAATATCTCGGAGAGAGAGGGATTGAAACCGATGGCGGGCCGGATCTGGTGGGTGTTGTCAAGTCGCTGCAAGAGCGCTCGCATACCATGGTCGAGATGGCAGAGGGCGCGGCCTTTTACTTTGCCGACAAGGTGGACTATCTCCCCGAGGCGGTCAGCAAGTGTTGTACGCCCGAAGCCAAAGCCGGCTATCAAACCGTCCTCAAACACCTCAGTGCTCTCGATGACTTCAGCCATGACGCCATTGCCGCCGCCTTTAATCAGGCGATGTCCGAGACCGGACTCAAACTCGGCAAACTCGCGCCACCGGTCCGGGTCGCCTTGAACGGCACCACCACCAGCCCTTCGGTGTATGAAGTCCTCGAAGTTCTCGGCAAAGAACGGAGTCTGACCCGTCTGCGGCAGGGGGAGGCGCTCTTTGCGACTTGAGGATGTCTCTCGGGACTGTCCTTATCAACGCCCCCGCAGAGCCACAAAGACCGCATGACGCAGCCCCCCTTTACCGGGTCGCTGCACCGTCACTGTAAAACCGGCTTTACGCAGTCGCTGCTCAAAGCGCTCATCATAATTCTCTCCCCAGACCGCCAATACCCCGTCCGGTTTGAGCGCCCGGCATGCAGCTTGAATCGCCTTGTTGCCGTAAAGGGGATCATTCTCGGCATCGGCGTAAAAATGCGGGCCGCGATAAAGGTCGAGAACGATAGCGTCAAAACCTGCTGTTCCGGCAGCAATGGCGGAACATTTGATCAAAGCCGCGACATCACCGATCTCGACGGCAACACGCGGATCGTTGACAGCCCCAGCGGTCAAGACGGCTAACGGTCCTTGACACCACTGCACCACGACCGGATTCAACTCTGCCACCACCACCTGCGCGGTAGCGGGGAGCTGATCCAGGACACTGCGCAGCGTAAAGCCCATCCCCAACCCACCCACCAGAACCCGCGGCTGCGGATGTTGCCGCAGTCGCGCACAGGCAAGCTGACCGAGGGCAACTTCCGAGCGGTGCGCGGAACTGTTCATCAACACTTGCGTGCCGATGGTGATCAGGAAATCTTTGGCGCCGCGTTGCCGGAGTTGCAGAGCTCCCTCTTCTTCCGTATCAATACTGTCAATGATCTTCCAGGGAAGAGCCATAAAATAAACCTTTTAGATTTGGGGATAAAACCTCACCACCCCCAGCCCTTTAGGCCCTAGAGGGTCCTCCTTAACAAAGGAGGGGAGCTTAAAGCTTATAGTCCCCNNAAGGAGGGGTTAGGGGTGGTCGATTATATTTAGTCCTTCCAGCTGCGCTGGCGGTCATCGACTTCACTCGTTTCGACTTCGTCCAGGAGTTCCAGATAGGTGCGGTAGCGTTCGGCCGATACCACCCCTTGCTCGACGCGGGCGATGACTGCACAACGCGGCTCGCTGCGATGCCGGCAATTGCGGAAACGACAGGTGTTGACGCCATTCTCTTCAAAACCGGGAAAGTAAGCAGCCAGTTCCTGTGCGGAAATTGCCACCATGCCAAAGTCCTGAAAACCGGGGGTATCGACAAGCTCACCGCCATCGGGAAGGAGATGCAGCGTCGAAACAGTCGTGGTGTGACAGCCTTTGTCATTGTAATCATTGAGCTCTCCGACACGGAGATCGATGGCTGGACATAGCGCATTGAGCAGAGAACTTTTGCCGACGCCGGTGGTGCCGACAAAGGCACCGCGATGGCCGCTGCTGAAAAAGGCACGCAGCGGTTCAAGACCGACGCCGCTGGCTGCACTTAAAGGGAAGATGGGCAGAGACGCGGTATAGGTGGCACGCAAAGCGGCAAGGAGGGCTTCGCTGTCAAGATCGACTTTATTGACGACAAGAAAAGGGGTGAGATCAGCAGCACGGGCGGCAACAATGGCGCGATCAAGGAAATTGGGGGGAGACAGTGGCAGCGGAGCGACAACGATGCCGAGGAGATCGAGATTGGCGGCGAGAAGGTGGATGTGTCCGGTAGCGTCACGCCGGCGCAGTTCAGTGCGGCGTGGCAGCCGTCGGAGGACTTCACCCTTGATGACGACTTCGTCACCGATCACATGCCCGGAGCGGCGCTTGACGCGCACGGCACAACGTTCGCCATCGGAAAAAGCCACTTCAACGGCGACGCCGTAGTGGGCGACGATGACGCCAGGTCGATCGTGCAGAGCTGCTGAACTGACCAGTCGCGCCGTCATTGCCGGCTCACGACGACACAGAAAACTGAAGAGGCCGGAAAGATCCCGACCTCTTCAGCAACGCTATTCAGAAGAACCTTAATAACGAGCGTCGGCAAAATCGACCCAACCGCCGGCCGCGACCAGTGCTTTATCAAAGGGGCTGAGCTCAAAAGGAATCTCGATGCACTGCTGCCCGGCGGCAGCGGTGATGACCTGCTTGTCGAGATCGACGGCAACCTCCACATCCCCTTGGGACTTCAGGATAAAGAGGCGTTCAATCTCTTCCTTGGGAAGTTCGATGGCAAGCATGCCGCCGTTAAACATATTCTGCCGGAAGATGCGGGCATAACTCTCGGCAATAATGGTGTGGATGTTGTTGACTTCAAAGACCCAGGGGGCATGTTCGCGCGACGAACCGCAACCGAAGTTGGCACGGGTGATCACCACCCGGGCGTTCTTCAACGTTGCGCCGTTCGGGTCAAAACCTTCGAGCTTGAGGTCTTCGAGGATATACGGCTTGAGCGCATCCTTGGTCACCTCGGTCAGATATTTGGCCGGGATGATTTCATCGGTGTTGATATCGGAACGGTCAAGAAAGATTGCCGGTCCAGTGAAGTGCTTTTTCATATAAGTGGCTCCCAATAGCAGAGTGGCTCAAATCGTGCGAGGGTCGGTCAAAACCCCGGTAAGGGCCGTGGCGGCAGCAGTGGCGGGGCTCATGAGATGGACCATCCCCCCCTTCCCCATCCGTCCGTTAAAGTTGCGATTGCTGGTCGAGGCACAGACTTCGCCTTCAGCGAGAACGCCGTTGCTCATCCCCAGACAAGCACCGCAGGTCGGATTGGTCACACAGAAACCCGCGGACATGAAGATGTCGATAATCCCTTCCTGCATCGCCTGCTGGAAAATCTTCGGCGTGGCCGGCGAAACAATTCCGCGCACATTGGCAGAGATCGTCTTCCCTTTAAGGATGGCGGCGGCTTCGCGCAGATCTTCGATGCGGCCATTGGTGCAGGTGCCGATGTAAATCTGATCAACCGGGGCTCCGGCCATCTCCCGCACCGGTTTGACACAATCCGGCTTGAAGCCGAAGGTCACCATCGGTTCGAGGGCGGAGATATCGAAATCAAGGGTCTTTTCATAAACGGCATCGTCATCCGACCACCATTGTTTGTAATCAGCGAGAGCGGCTTCGCGACTGGCAAATTCGCCGGAGATAAAGGGCCAGAGGTAATCGACAGTCGTCATGTCCGGCAGACAGATGCCGCTGGTGCCGCCGGCTTCGATCGCCATGTTACACAGAGTCATGCGCGACTCCATGCTCATCGCTTCGATCACCGGACCGCGGAATTCGATGACGCGGTCGGTGGCGCCGTTAACGCCGAGCTGGCCGATGACAAAGAGGATGACATCCTTGGCATAGACTTTCGGCGCCAAGGTGCCGGTCAGATTGATGCGAATCGTCGCCGGCTCGCGAAAGGCGCAGACCCCCTTGAGGATGCCGACCTCAAGATCGGTCGTCCCGACGCCGGCAGCAAAGGCGCCGAAGGCACCGTGCGTGCAGGTATGGGAATCGCCCATAATCACCGTGAAACCGGGACGAATATAGCCCTTTTCCGGGAAGATGGCGTGGCAGACGCCGTTATGACCGACATCGAAGAAGTCGGTAATTTCATGCCGGCGCGCCCAATCCCGCAGCATCTTCGCTTGCAGGGCGGTTTTGCTGTCCTTGGCCGGGGTGACGTGATCGATGACCGCCTTGATTTTGGTACGATCGAAGACGCGGTCTTTGCCACGCGCCTCAAGATCGGCAATCGCTACCGGTGTGGTTATTTCGTGACAAAGCACGCGATCGAGACTGAGAACTTTCGCCCCCGGAAACGGTTCATCACGCAGATGTGCAGCAAAAATCTTTTCCGCAATGGTCTTTCCCATGAATCAAAGTATCCTTTCCTTGACTGATAACTTGCCGTTGGTTATATACAAAAAAAACGGTGAAATCAACCGTTTAATACTCGCCAAACCCCGGTCCGCCGCCGTCAAACTTTGAGGATATGCACAGCGCAGGAGATACAGGGATCAAAGGCGCGGACAATGCGCTGGGCCGCTGCATCAAGTTCTCCTTCCGGGGTTTCCTGCAGATCGGCAAGAAGCTGTGCTTCGATCGCTCTTTGATTGATGGCGGTCGGGGTGACAATGTCAGCAGCAGCAATTTGCCCGCGATCATCCAACACATAGTGATGGATCAAAATACCGCGCGGCGCTTCGATGACAGAAGTGCCGCTGCCTGCAACACCCGTAGTGACGGGCATACTGCCAACCTCAGCCCCGGTCATTGCCAGGATATCATGAATCAGAGTCCGGCTGCGTTCCAGGGCCCAGATGATTTCATCGGCCTGGGCGACGTTGTTAGCATGGATCCCTGCCACCCCCGGGGCATAATCGCGCCCCTGTTGCTTATGATGAGCTTCTTGCCGTGCGAGCGCACCGGTGAAGAAGATCTCCGTGGCCGGGGTCTTGGCATTCGACCAGGGGAGCGATCTCTCCTTGAGTAACCCGGCATAAGCGTCGGCAGGGAGGATACGACCATCCGGAAGGGAGAGCGTATTGCCTTGCAGGGAAAACTCTCCACTGATCGCGACCGTCAGGCGCGGGGCAATGACCGGCGCAGCCGGTGGATAAAGGCCCTTTTTAAAGGGATCCAGCATCCCTTCCAGCTGCCCCTGCATCGTCTCGATCTCGGCAAGGAGGGCATGCAGGGCCGGGGGCTGGGGCGATGCGACAATTCCGCCGACTTCAATATTAATTGGATGAATCGCCCGCCCCCCGGCGACTTCCTGAATGCGATTGCCGAGGCGTTTAAGTTCGAGTCCGGACTTGAGGCTCGTATCACCCTTGGCGAGTAAGATCAGAATACTTTCTGCAGCGCGCAAATCAGGATAAATCAGACAAAAGAGATGTAAGGCATGACTTTCAATGTGACCGCCGAGGAGGAGCAACTCCCGAACCTTCACGGCCAGCGGTGGAATTGTCAACTGCAAAGCGTTTTCGATCGCCGTAGCTGCAGCGATCCGATGTACCGCTGAACAGATGGAACAGATACGACAGACCAGGGCGGGAATCTCTACAAAGGAGCGCCCGCGTACCAGTCCTTCGAAGAGACGCGGCGCTTCGAGAAGAGCAAGCTGCACCCGTTGCAAACGACCATCCTGCACATGCAGATCGACCCGCCCGTGCCCTTCGACCCGGGTCAGCGGTTCGATACTAATAACCTTCATCATTTCTCCCCATAAAGCGCTCCAGACGCCCGCGCACCTCTGTGGCGGTTAAACCGGTCTGCAGCAGCAGTTGAAAGTGTTCCGCGAAGTTCGCTTCCGGGACGGCACCGCGGCATCCTTCACAGATAGCGCCATAAGAGGGACAGCGAGCCAGACAACCGCCGCGGGTCACCGGCCCCAGACAGGGCAACTTCCCGTCGATGAGCAGACAGCGATTTTCGCGCAAACGGCACTCCATACAGACTGGCACGGCATATTCGCCGGGGAGTCCCCCCTGCTGCAGAACGCCGAGGAACCGGAGATAATCGCTCCCCTCCGGCGGGCAACCGGGAATTTCTCCATCCACCTGGACAAAATTGGCAATCGGCTGCGCCGGGAAGGTCTCCACCCGCAAAGTTTCAGCACCATCAATATCCGCAAGCAGGAGCTCACGATCATGCGCCAGGGCATTAACGCCACCACTGAGGGCACAGGCACCGACCGCCAGCAAAAATCTGGCCCGGCGCCGCAGCGCCAGCAGCCGTTGCAAATCCTCCACCGAGCTGATTGATCCCTCTGCCAGTGCAACATCAAGAAAGCAATCGCTATCATTGTTCGAACAAAGGATCGGAAACTCGGCAATGTCAAAAAACTTTTCGACCAGCGGTAACTCCCGTTCACAATTCAGCAGGGTCAGTTGACAGCCGCCGCAAGAGGTAAAACGCTGGTAAGCGATGCGTAATTTTGTAGTCATCTCAGATCGCCCCCGGCATCATGCGCAATTCGTCCAGAGAAAAGACCGGACCTTGACAACAGATGTACACCCCGGCGGTGACACAGTGGCAGCACTGGCCGACACCGCACTTCATTCTCCGTTCGAGAGAGGCGTAGATCGAAGCCGAGGGAACACCGGCGGTTGCCAGCTTTTCCAGAAAATGCGCATAAAGGACCGGCGGGCCGCACACCGCCGCCACCGTTGTCGCCGGGTTGAAATCGAGGTCGGCCAAAAGGTCGCTGACCACCCCGAAGCGGCAGGGAATGGCTCCCTTGCCACGTGGATCTTCGCCGGGAGCGTCGACGGAGAAAGCCAGACGGATTGTACCGGCAACCGCCAAAGTCTCCAACTCACGACGAAAGAGTAACCTCGCAACATCATAACTCCCATAAAGAACTGTCAGTTC
>DIKR01000017.1:29637-31828 GCA_002424625.1 Desulfuromonadaceae bacterium UBA5613 | reverse complement strand
CGGTTATGGGCAACCTATGACTGGTTTCAGCAGCGATTTAATGAAGATGAGCCGGTGCAGGGCGGACTTTTGGATTTGAACCGTTACTATTACCTCGCCCGCTAGGGCTGCTCCAGAAAGAGTCATAGTCCGTTCACTTTTTAGCGAAAGGAGATACAATCATGGATAAACGCACTGAGTACGTCGAGAAACTTTCGGCACAGATGGTCGAATGGGATGTCCAGATCGAGCGGCTCAAGGAGAAGATCGAATTCGCCGCAGCGGAAGTGAAGTTTACTTATGCCAACAGCATCGCCGCGCTGCAGCTCAAACGGGATGAAGCCGCACTACAGCTGCAGGGGATATCGACTGCCAGCGATGATGAATGGGAAGAGCTCAAAACCGGGGCAGAACAAACCTGGGAAGCGATCAGCAATGCTTTGCGCGACGCTATTGTGAAGACGCAATGAACCGGTCAGACAAAACTATCGCCAGGAAAGGAAATTGCCTATGAAGACCGGGAGCAATAACAGAGACTTTCCTGTCGTTTGCGTGGGCGGTTCGGCCGGCGGCCTCGACACTTATATCCGCTTGCTGAAACATCTTCCGGCCGACATGGGGGTTGCTATCGTCATCGTTAATCACCTGCGCACCGTCGCCACCCTGCTGCACGAAATTCTCCCGCAGTACACGAAGATGCCGGTGGAGCTGATTAGCGAAAAATTAGACATCGTGCCCAACCATGTCTTTATCATCCCGGAAAAACGTGATTTGCACGTTCTTGAGGGAGAGTTCCGTCTCAAGCCGATCTCAAAACCGCACGGATGGCCGGACGTGATTACGGTCTTTCTTCGTTCCCTGACCGAGAACTGGGACGGAAAACTTATCGCGGTCATTGTCTCCGGCTTTGATGGTGATGGGGCTGCAGCGCTGTGCGGCATCAAAGAAGTGGGGGGCATGACCATCGCCCAGCAGCCCGACACCGCCAATCAGCCGGATATGCCGGAAAGTGCCATCGCCAGCGGTTGCATCGATTTCATCCTTTCGCCGGAGAATATTGCTAAAAAGATCATAGAAATTTCGCACGCGGCGCCGAAGGCGGTGTGAGCTTGCAAACTATTGCGGCCGTAACTCTGCTTGGTTACAGCTCTGTTCGCCGGGATGGTTTTTGCTGAATTGCAGGAGATCACTGGTGAGCCTGGCGGCGCGGGCGGAAGCCTCAAGGATACTATTGATGTAAGCGCGCTGCGGATCGTCCGCGGCCATATTGCTGATGAGCATCTGCCCATAACCGTTGATACAGCTCAGGATATTGTTGAAGTCGTGGGCGATCCCTCCGGAGAGAGTGGCGAGAGCCTCCATCTTCTGAAGATGACGCAGTTGATTTTCCCGGGATCGGGCCTCCTCCGCCCTTCTCCGCTCAGAGCGCTCTTTGGTCTCGGACAGCGCCCGCCGGATCGCCGGCGCCAAACGGGAAAGGCGACTCTTGATGACATAGTCGCTAGCGCCGCGCTTGAAGGCCTCGATGGCGGCTTCTTCCCCCATTGTCCCGGTGACGAAGATGAACGGCAGGTCAGGGAAGCGGGCCCGGACCATGGCCAGTGCCGTCATGCCCGCGAAACCCGGTGGGGTAAAGTCGGCCAGGATCAGGTCGATCGGGCCAGCAAGGGCCGTGACAAAATCCGCTTTGCTCGCAACCAGCACGATTTCGCACTCGATCCCGTCCTCGGCCAGCAGTGCCCGGGTCAGATTGGCGTGGAACCGGTCATCTTCCAGATGGAGAACCCGCAACTTTTCTTTCATAGGGCTCCTCTTTTCAGATCACCGGGATTTGGTCAATTTTACAGTTGAATAGATCTTAGAAGAGCGCAACGAGGAAAAATATCGGGGGAACCCTGATTTTTTGCAGGGAAATTCCTGATGGGGAGAGAGATGTGCCCTGTTATCGGGATTTGATCACCTCGACCTGCATGCCGCTGGCAGAAACGGCGTGGGCGGCGGCTCCGGCTTCCGCCTGGGTTGCAAAGCTGCCGAAGCGGACCCGGTGCAACGCACTGGCGACCGTCACCGGTTCGATCTGCACCTTCATCCCTTGGGCGGCAAAGCGGCTGACCTTCTTGTCGATATATTCCTGAAACAGGTAAGCCCCGGCATGGATGACGTAGCTGTCGCCGACGCGGACGCTGTAGGAGCCAGGCTCGATGGTCCGGGC
>DIKR01000017.1:6267-29602 GCA_002424625.1 Desulfuromonadaceae bacterium UBA5613 | reverse complement strand
GCATGGTAGAAACGGGAATGAGGGTCGGCTTGTAACCGAACTGCCGGATGGTCGCCTGCTGGGTATTACAATCGGCGCCCGGCCGACAGAAGGTCAAGGATTCCACGACAAATTCTTCGTCCGTGGCGGCCCTGGCAAGCCCTGCAGCTTCGGCAACCACCTTGCTCTGCAACCGGAAATCCAGACCGTAGACAAACTCACCGTCGGCGCGCATGGTGAGTTCCACCGGCGCTGTGCTTGCCAGCCCCAGCTTGTCCAGCTGCGCGGACGAAATCATCGCCTTGTAGTGGCCGGGTCGGACGGCCGGGATGATGTAGTAGCCATCGGAGGCACTGAGACCGCTGGCCGCTACATTGCCCTGATCATCGACCAGCTCCACCAGGGCATTGCCGATACCACGCGTCTTGCCGCCTTCGCGCAGGTAGACGGTGCCGTCCACCTCGCCCGTCATCGCCACCGGGAAATCGATGCTTTGGACCTTGCCCGGCCGGGGGAGAATCCGCATGCCCTTGACGGTCGGGAGCCATTGCGGGTCTTCCAGGGTCGAGGTATCAAGGGCGATGTCGGCGTATTGCCGGGGTGGCAAACGGGTCAGATAGGCTAGACCGTCGCTATTGCTGCTCACCGGATGGCGACTCCCTTCGTTGATGGTGAAGCCGGCACCTTCGATCGGTTCCTCGCCCGGATCGTACACGCCGTTCTGGTTGGCATCCAGGAAGGTGCGAGCCGACACTGCCCCGGCGCCGGCCAGCGGCTGCCAGTCGGCCACCCATGCGCCGCTGCGCGGTTCACGTCCCAAAGCCATGAAGAGCTGCAGTCCCGCCGCATACTCCCCCGTATCGACATAGCGGCCGTTCAGGCCGAGGCCGAAACTGCCGAAGTTATGGGTCACCCCGGCGGTAAGGGTGGTCTGGTCTGGATCGAGATCATGCAGCACACCCAGGCTCAACCGGCTGGCCTGGCCGAAGTTCTTGTCGCCGGTCAGGGCCAGGCTGGCAATCCTGGTCTCCGGCGCCAGCAGATAGGCCATCTGACTGCTCAGGCCGATGCCGGCCACCCGGCGGCTCAACTGCAGGGTGCCGCCGGCCGACGTGCTTTCCCCGCGCTTGTTCCAGGACAGCGCGTTGGTGAGGCTTGTTCCCAGCAGGTTCAGTGAAATCCGTCCCTGAAGGTCGAGGGTCAGGGTCCCGCTGCGGGTCTCCTCGCGGGTAAAATCGAGAGCCACCGGCAGGTGCAGCTTTCCGCCAAGGGGCAGGGCGCCGGTGACGCGGGCGCGGTCGCGGAACCTGATCTGGTCCGAGGTGACCGGGAAGAAGTCGCTGACAAAATCTTCACTCAGTCCGGTATGGGTAAGGTCGAGGGAATACCTTCCCAGCCGGGTCTTCAGGCCGAGTTCGTAAAGCGATCCCCCCTCTTCCGCCCGTACGTAATCACCATTCATCAGCGTGCCCAGCAGCGCCGTGCGCAGGCCCAGATTGTAGTAGCGCTGCTCCTCCCCGCCTTCGGTCAGGGACATGCTGGCCATGCCGCCGGTGAGCGCCAGTTGTTTGGCCAGGCCAAGATCGAACTGGGTGGAACCGCGCCGGCGGCCGTTGTCATCTCGCTGCCCGGCCACGGTGTAGACAAATTCACCCGGTCTGGTAAGGGTCTGGTCGAGGATGAATACCTGCCGTTCCACCCGCGTCTGCCCGAGCGGACCGTTGAACACCAGCCGGAATTCGTTGACGCCAAAAACCAGGGGTTGATCGGCAAACTCGTAGCGGCCGTCCGGGCGGGACTGCTGGAAACCGATCAGGGCGTCGTTGAAATAGAGCGTCACATCCCAGCCGGGCGGCAGGTCGCCGCGCAGGGTGTGCAGGCCATAGCTGGCCGACTGGGTCAGAGGGCGGTTGCTCAGCAGTATGCCGTTGCCGCTGCCGCTGCCACGCAGCACATTGTTAAGCGCCGGCACTCCCATATTGCCCAGGGTGAGCGAACGTGCATGCAGAGGCCCCAGCAGTTCGGCGTCCGGATCGTTGCAGGAGAGGGTCAGGCGGTGGTCTAGCTTGTCTGTGTTCTTGCTGGTGGAGAGGTAGAGCGAGCCCTCCATCCCCAGCAGATCGCCGGTCAGGTAGGCGGAATAGGCCCAGTTGTTAGTAGGAGGGGCATGCCCCCCCTGGTATTCGAGGCCCAGGGTCTGGTCGATGAAGGGGACACTCAGCAGCCGGTAGTCCGGAGCTGCGCGTGGGTAGCCGGGGTCTTGGTAGGCGCTGACGCGCCGCCCCGCACCACGCGCGGCGCGCTCGCGCTCCAGACGGTACTGCAGCGGCAACTTTTCGCGGGGGACCACCTCCATGGTCAGGGCCGAGAGATCGGTCTTCAGATCAATCGGCAGCCAGCGTTGCAGCAGGCGGCTGGCCACATAGATATCTTCGTCCAGCCAGCGCACCTGGGCCGGGTCGAAGGTCTCGCGGCCGCCGGCCAGGGTCACCGTCCGGGTCGCCAGATCGAGGCGGAAAACCCGCTCCTCGCTCAATATAAAACCCGAGGCCACACGGGCACTCGGGTCGACGGTGATACCAAGGGTCAAGAGACGGGTCAGTTCACCGAGGGGGAGCAGCAGATCAGTGCCGGCCTCGTAGACAATCAGAGAATCGGCCAGGATTGAACGGTCCAGCAGCAGCTGGAAGATCAGCAGGTTGGGTGTCCCTGCGCTTGCCGGAGTCGGGTTCGCCCCTGCCGCCGCCGGGACGGCCATAACGGTCAGTGCGCAGAGCGCGACCAGGAAAACGAGGCGCCGCATCAACGGAAATAGCCAAATAACGGCCGGATGGGCAGCGGGGCGCGTCACGGTACTACAAGCTTAGCCTCTGCCATCACCTTGCCACCGGCCTCGGGACGATCAAGATAGCGCAGGGTCAGCGTACCCTTTTTCAAGGCCACCCCTACGGGCAATTTGATCGGTAGCTTGCTCTTGCGCAGGGCGTTCGGTACGTACACCGCCACCCCGGTGACCTTGGCCACTTCAAGCGGACCGGCGCCGACCGGGGTGAAGGTCGCCACCAGATCGCCGTACACCGAACGGGTGCCGTCACGCTTGAGAGTGAAAGACAAGAACAACGCCTTGTCCTTGCCAGGATCCGACTCCAGCGTCAGATCGGTCAGCGTCGTTGTCACCCTGGTCTCACCGTGACGCACGATCACCGGGATCGACGCCCCCACCAGGGCTTGCAGGACGATGGAAACTTCACCTTCTGTCGGCTTGGCCAGGTTTTCCAGGTTGGCCGCCCCCGCAGCGTCCGCCACCCGGTCGAACTGCAGATGCGAGCGGTATTCGCCCGCTGCCAGCCCGGCCGGCTTGCGCACCATGATCCGCACCGTCTGCGCCTTGCCCGGCTGCAGCGTCACCTGGCGCGGCGAATAACGCAACAGGTCGTCGGCAAACAGCTCACCGGCCTGCGGTTTGTCGGCCGCCACGATCTCGCCGGTCTCGGTCATGCGCCGGTTGAAGATGCCGATGCGGTAGGTCTCGGGCTGATTGCCATTGTTGATGAGCTCCACCTGGGCACTGCGGTCCTTGCTCTCCAGGACCACGCGGGTGGGGTAGAGCATCAGGCCAGCCAGGGCGGACTGATGCCCCCACAAGAAGAGGAGGAACAGGATGGCGGTGCGGGAGAGGCGAGCGAAGGATGCCAGCTGTTTCATCTGCATGAATTAACCTCTTTTCGTTTACTCATAGACAACGGTCACGGAAAAGCTGCCGGCATAGCTGCCGGGAGCCTGGTTGTTGCCCACCGTCAGGGTGGCGCCGACTTTCAAGTTGTCAGTGCCGCCAGACAGTTGACCGCTGGACGTTGCAGTATTGACCGAATAGACCGAAAAATTTTTGACCGACATACTCTGAGCGCCGCTTGTCAAGGAGATGTCAGCCACCGGATCGATGGAATAGTAAGATGTCGAGGTGCAGGTGTCGGCTCCGCCATCGGCAACACAACTGACCGTGAACCGGGCCTCCCGGTAAGGAGAGTTCATCAGCGTCACGCCGCCGCTGGCCGCACGCGCCCCGCTGGAGGCGCCAATCGTCACCGTGCCGCCGCTGCCGGCAACGATCGCTCCGAAGGCCAGGGCATCGTTATTGACGATGGAAAAAGAATTGGCCCAGGCCGGTGTCGCGGACGCAGCAAAAAAAAAGGCCGCCATCACCAGCCCAAACGGTGCGGTGGTCCTGAATCTGCCGGAGTATCTGGTCATGCCACCCCCACCACTCTATGCTTCGAAAAGAAGGGAACAGTAAAAAGTTCGAATGCAAGCGGTTTTAACCCAGCGGCCTCAATTGTAGGCGATAATGGCATACACCGTGCCTTTGCCATTGCCACCCGGCACAACCTGGGTGACAACGAGATGAACCCCCTGCCCGGTGCTGAGAATGCCGTTCACGCCGAAGGTGCCGCCTGATGCGGCCAGGGCCGAGACCAGCGAAGTAAGGGAGGCGGAGTCGGTGGTGGAAAAGACGATGGTGTTGCCCACCACCCCGGTGGAGATCAGGGTCATTCCTTCCATTACCGCTCCAGCACCTGTGCCGGACGCGCCAGCGCCGGGGATACTCAGGGTGAGCACCCCAATGCTGGCGCTTTTCAACAATTCATCGGCTGCAACGATCGCTACCTCGGGGGGAGAGATGACGGTAACGCTGACCGAAGTAGTCGAAGTAGTTGCAACAGCGTTGGTGCCAGCAGCAAGAAATACTCCAATCACTAGAAGTATTGTTGATGCCCAACGGTTTATGTAGATTTCAAACGCAGTCAACATAAAATTCTTATTCCCCTTTGCAGTCAAGCTGGCGTTTATTTCATGCAAGACCTCCGAGGTTTCCAAAACCTCGGAGGTCTGTCAAATGCCAACCTGAAAAACATCTTGGAATTAGTTGTAATTTACTGAGACATTGAAAGTCCCCGTATAAGCGCCAGCAACCTGAGTCGCACCAACCGCCAAAGTAGCACCAACGTAGAACACTTCCGACCCATCAGTCAGATTCCCAGGATCCGTTGTTCCGTTGGCGAGCTTGGAAGTGAAGTCGGAAAGAACCATTGTCTCAGCGCCAGTACCTGTAGTATTAGCTACCTCACCACTTGCGGGCACAGTAACGGAGTAGGCAGCACCACTCTGGCCAGTTGCCGTGAATTCAGCGGCAGTCACTGTGCCTAAATTTGCTGGCATAAGTCCTGCGTTACCCGTGCGTTCAGGTGTTCCTCCTATAGCTGGCACAGTCACGGTGCCGCCGCCAGCTGCAGCCACGATATTGCCGAACGCCAGACCTTCAGTATTGTCAATTTCAATTGGCGTATAGACAGTTGCCGTTGCTGTAGCGGAAGTTGTCGCCGTATCTCCCGCTCCCGCTGCCATCGCCATGCCGCTCGCCCCAAGTACCAATCCTGCTGCCAATAATGCTGTGAGTTTTTTCATGGTTTTTCTCCTTATGCGGTTAGTGCTACATGAATCCCTGTCTGGCACTGCGCCAAGCCGGTACAAAGCAGATTGCTTATGACTTGTATATAGCGGGATGCGTGCCAGAATTTAAAACGATTACACTTCGGGATGTTATGTGAAAGCACCCGACAGAATGAAGAGAGAAACTGTCTGCCGTCGGTACAGCTGTACCGTTTCGGAGCGGTACACACTTAGCGATAGAACTTGTTACGGCTGACACTCAGGAGGGAGGCAGCCTGAGACTTGTTCCCCTGACACCAGTCGAGAGTGATATCAAGGACCCGGCGGGTAATCGCTTCCATGGAGACCAGGTTCGGGTTAAAGGCAAAGTGGTAGGTAATGGCGACGCCGGTCGGCAGAACTTCTGCTTCCGCCCCCCTGTCACGGTTAGTAACCGTGGAGTTGCAGATGATGAGGTGCGCGGGCTGGATCAGGCCGTCGCAAACGATGGCGGCGCGCTCCAGGCAGTTGCGGAGTTCCCGGATGTTGCCGGGCCAAGGGTAGGCGAAGAGTTCGTCTAGGGCTCTTGGCGAGACCCCGGGCAACTGCTTCCCCTGATGCTGGCGAAAAGTCTCAAGGAAGTGTTCAACGAGCAGCGGGATATCGTCGCGCCGCTGCCGCAGCGGGGGGATGGTGATGGGGTAAACGTTAATGCGGTGAAAAAGATCTTCCCGGAAGCGGCCGCTGGCGATCATTTCCGGCAGATCCCGGTTGGTGGCGATAATGACGCGACAATTGACCGGGATGGTCTCGTTGGCACCGACCTTTTCGAAAGTACGCCCTTCCAGGACCCGCAACAATTTGGCCTGCAAACCCAGCGGCATATCGCCAATTTCGTCGAGCAGGAGGGTGCCGCCCCGTGCCTGGCTGAATTTCCCCTCCCGGTCGCGGTCGGCGCCGGTAAAGGCCCCGCGCACATGGCCGAAGAGTTCACTCTCCAGCAGCGCTTCGGGAATGGCGGCGCAATTGACCGCCACGAATCCTCCCACCTTGCCCCCACCGGCAAAGTGGATGGCACGGGAAAGGACTTCTTTGCCGCAGCCACTTTCACCATAAATGACGACCGTGGTCTGGGGCGAAGCACTGACCCGGACGGCCAGTTCCAGCGCGCTCTTCATCACCGGGCAGGTGGTAATGATATCCTGAAAGTTGAAGCGATCCTTCAGGGCGGCTTCGAGCTCCCGGGTTTTTTCTTCAAGAATCTCTTTGCTCTGCTGCAGCCGTTCGTTGGCTCTTCTCGTATCCGCATACCTCTTGAACTCCAGGAAATTGCTCACCCGCAATTGCAGCTCAACAGCGTCGATCGGTTTGGAAAGGAAATCATTGGCCCCGGCGCGAAGGCAGCGTAATTTCATCTCCTTGTCAGGGCGGCCGGTCAGCATGATGACCGGAATCTGACTTGTCCCTTCGCTTTCCTTAAGGATTTTACAGGTCTCAATTCCATCGAGCTCCGGCATGACAACGTCGAGAAGGACGAGATCAGGGCTTCGCCGCTGTGCCAGCTCAAGAGCATCTTTGCCGTTAGCGGCGGTGTACAGGGTGTATTGGTCACAAGACAATAAGCGTGACAATAGTTTTAAATTCAATGGATCATCATCAACGATGAGAATCTTGAACGTCTCGTTTGTCATCTTTTCATTACTCCGCGGCGGCCGGCAGATACAAGGTCACTCTGGTGCCGATCCCCAATTTCGACTCCACCGTAATATGTCCGTTGTGACTTTTCAGGATGGCGTGGCATATGGAGAGTCCGAGGCCCAGCCCTTTTTGGCTGTAAGTGTCCTTGGTTGAAAAATAGGGATCGAAGATTTTAGGAAGATTCTCATCGGGGATACCCTGCCCATCGTCCTGTAATGTGATGCAGACGTAGGGGCCTGATCTTAAGGGTTGGGCATTTTTGTCATCAACTTCATAATTTTCAATCGTGATAATGACTTTTCCGCCAGTAGGCATGGCCTCTTTTGCATTGGTCAGCAGATTTTCAAACACCTGCCTGATCTGTCTCGGGTCAGCATTTATCGGGAGGAGGTCTTCTGCAGCGACTAAAGTGTGCAAGATATGTGAATCACAGAAGAGAGTTCCCGCGGCATCTTCAATAATGACGGGTAGTGCTATCGGCTCCTTACCCGGAGAGGTGCCCTGCGAAAATGCCTGCAGACGGATACCAAGCTCTTTGGCGCGCTCACATGCTTCTTCGGCATCAGTGAGCGGCTCAATCAACGTTGTGTTACTCCCGGCAAGCATCTTCGCAAAGGATATGTTGCCGTAAATTATGTTTAATATATTGTTGAAGTCGTGAGCCATACCTCCGGCCAGGAGGCCGATTGATTCCAGATTATGGATCTTGTTGACTTCATCGCTGAGACGTTTCATCTTCGTGACGTCGGTCACAACTCCGGCCATCAAGTTAGGCCGGCCATTTTCGTCATACCTGACGATCTTGCCTCTTCCCATAACATCCTTAAATTTCCCCGACTTTGTGACCATGCGGTAATGTGCTTCATATTCGGCGGTTTTCCCTTCCAGAGTGTCTTGCAAGCTCCTTTGAACTTCGGACAGATCTTCGGGATGGATGATACTCAAGAAAAATTCGAAAGTTGAGTCTATTTCTCCGGGGGTATATTCGGTCATTTCGTAATATCGCGTATTGATAATACCCTGATTGGAAATCACGTCCCACTCCCAGGTGGCGTCGTTTGACCCTTGCAGCACGAAGTCGAGTCGCTTTGCACTCTCTTCTGCCAGGGCCATTGCCTTCTTCAGCTCTGCCTCCAGCCATTTACGTTCGATGCCTTGGGCGATTCTGCCAGCAACGGAGCCCAGTTCCCCGAGGATCTCCTCATTGAGTGTCATCCTGGCAAAGGTGGCCATGACTCCCACGAGACGATCGGCAACGATGAGCGGATAGCCGGCAAAGGCAACAATCCCTTCCTGCCGCGCCCATTCTTTGTCTCCAATACGCGGGTCGTTCATCACATCATTGGTGAGATGCGGCAGACGTTCTGAAGCGATCATCCCGATCTTGAACATCCCGACCGGCACCCGGCTGTGGGGCCCGTCGATATGGGTGTACATGCCGGCGCTGGCCTGCATTTCGAGCATCTGCTCCGCATCATTGAGCGTCCAGATGCGGAAGAACGCCACATCCAGGTCCTCGACCAGCAATTCGGCACACTGCTGCAAGATATCTCGCAGGTTCTGTTTCCGACCAAGGGCGCCTCCAATCTCTGCACGCAGCGAAGCGAGGCGAGCCCGTTTCGCCAGTTCCACCTCTATTTGTTTGCGCTTGGATATGTCAAGTATCGTCCCGATGAAGCCACCGAGTGAACCATCTTCAGCTCTAAAAGTCGTCTTGTAGTTAATGACATGACGGCAAGTGCCGTCTATGTTGGCTATGGTAGTTTCATCTACCAGCGACTTGTTACCCTGATAAAGTTTCGACTCGGCCTTGTGAATATGGTTTGCCTCGGCAGGGGGGAGCACATCAAAGACGGTCTTGCCGATCATCTGTTCAATGGGGATGCCGTGAAATTCTGCAAAGGCTTTGTTGCCGCCAATATACTTGCCATGCACATCCTTGTAATAAACGGGATTCGGGATGGTGTCTATGAGTGTCTGGAGAAACCTGTGGTCCGCTTCCTTTTCCCTATCGGCCTTTTTCATCAACCTTGAAAAAAAGATCACCAGGGCCGTGTATATCGTCAGTAAACCAAACAGCATCAACACCAGTTGTGTTTTTAGCCCAGAATACTGGGCCAGAAACTCGGTTTTTTTCATACCGACATAAAGCACTCCAATGATCTGGTTGTTAGCGTCTCGGATCGGGTCGTAGGCGGTCAGGTATGGTAACCCCAGAATGAGGGCCTCTCCGCGGAAGGCTTTACCCTGCTTGAATATGGCATCGTATGCAGCCCCTTCGAGTCTGGTGCCGACCGCCCTCCTGCCGTCTGCATGGAGCACGTTTGTGGAAATGCGCACATCACCCATGAAGACCGTCGCCGTTCCACCGAAAATCCCCTGGATCTGGTCCGGTATATCAAAGTTGCCGTCGACAACATAACTTCCTGCCAGAAGTTGCCCGTTTTCCAGCTTGAACTCCTCCCCCTTGCGCAGGAGGAGTTCCCGAAAAGTGCTCATGCACCTTTCCAGATTTGCGCCGGCTTCATTAATGGCTACCACATGAAAGCGCTCATACGACAGGAGCGCAAAAGCCAAAAGGAAAAACACAGCAACTAGACCGACGGTGACAATCGATATCCTTATTCGCTTCAAAGCTTACCTTCCCTTGAGATCAGTCACTCGGCTGGTTGCGGGCTCGTATTTGCACTCATGATGTGCGTATGTCGGTAAACTTTTCATAGACCTCTTCAAACAAAGCTGCGGTTGCCACGAATGCCTTCAATACCTGCGGGTCAAAATGATCCGGCATGGTCCGCCCGTCCCCCTCGGTGATGATTTTCACAGCCTTGGCATGGTCGAAGGCCGGTTTGTAGACCCTCGCATTTCTCAAAGCATCATATTGATCGCCGATATTCATGATTCTCCCGACAAGAGGAATCTGTTCTCCTGAAAGTCCAAACGGATAGCCGCCACCGTCCCATCTTTCATGGTGGGAGAGGGCGATCTGCCGGGCTGTTTCGAACTTCGGATGGTCGCCGATAATTTCTGCCCCCTTTTCGGCATGACTTTTCATGATAACCCACTCCTCCGCGTCCAGCGGCCCCGGTTTTTTCAGTATTCCCGACGGAATATGGACCTTGCCGACATCATGCAGCGTGGCTTGCAGCCTGAGCGTATTTACCGTCTCTACTGTCAGTCCGAGTTCTTTCGCTATAATGGCACAATATTCGCCAACCCTGAGGATGTGGTCGCCGGTGTCCTCGTCGTTGGCTTCTGCGGCTCTGGCGAGGGAGTGCACCGTGTAGGCGAACGCATCATCTTTCTCCCTGAGTTGGGTCGCAAGGTGCATGAAGAAATGGGTCTGCATGGCCAGGTTCTCCAGCACTGTCGCGTCATACTGCGTCACTCTCCTGCCGTAATTGAGCGCAATGACGGTGGGCTTGTTGCTGAGATAGCAGACCAGATTTTCGACAACGATGTCCATGGCGGCGAGTCTTCCGACAAGACTCTTGAACTGGATTTCAGCTGACGGATTATTGGAGAAGGAGGTGTTGATGTCGCTGTTGTCCGCAGTGTCGAGAGGGGGTCCCAGGTCGATGCAACTCCTCTCCAGACTTCCCGCGTCATGAACATAGCGGTGCCAGGCAAACTCATGACCGTTGACGATGCGCACCAGGACTGTTGACGGCCGCCCTGTAACTTCGGCGCTCTTTCTGATGATCTGGTTGGCGAGGCTGTCGATCTGTGCCATGAGATCAAACTCTGCCGGGCGGAAGGAAGTCATGATGTGGCTGCCGAACGCTGTCAAATTCTGAATGTTACTGTAAGAATCTCCAAGCATTTCATCGAGCTGTTTCGTTCTAAGAAGCATTCTCACCCTTACCAGAACCTCGGCATGGTCAAAGGGCTTGGCAAGGAATTCGTCCGCTCCTGCCTCTATCCCACGGATGCGGTCTGTCTTGGAGCCCAGGGCCGTTATCATGACCACGGGAATATGCCGGTAGCGCTCATCCTCCTTTATCCGCCGACAGGTTTCGAATCCGTCAACCTCCGGCATCATGACATCGGTGAGCACGAGATCGACCTTGCGATCGCTAATTATGTCGAGCGCTTCCCGGCCATTATTGGCCTTGATGATCAGATAACCGGATGGGACAAGCGTCCTTTCCAGGAGTTTTAAATTGCCGGGTTCATCATCGACGCAGAGAATTACCGCATTCAATGTCTTCAAAAGTTACCTCCTGCTGGAGCTCGGGCTCTTCCAGTCTTGTTATCTCGTCAGTCGGGACAAAGAAATTTTTAATTCTGTTCATGTTGAAAAGTTCCCCTATTTTCTATCGAGCAACTCCCTGGTCTTGCTCAGCAAATCATTGGGGGAATAGGGTTTATGGATAAAAATGGTCTTTTCATCAAACGGGCTGTCGCCATCGAAGATGTCTCGAGCATAGCCGCTGACGAAGATCGTTTTGATATCGGGACAGACCTGCTTCATCGCATCGCGGGCTTCCCTGCCGTTCTTTTTCGGCATGATCGCGTCGATGAAGACCAGATCGATGCTCTCTTTGCCGGCGGTAAACTTCTCGATCGCATCCTGGCCGTCTATGGCCTCGATCACCTGATAGCCAAAGTAGCCGAGAAGATTGACCGCGAGCTTGCGCAGTACGGCATCGTCCTCGCACACCAGAATGGTTTCGGTGCCGCCCCGCAGCGCCACCGGCTCTTGCGGCTCTTTTTTGTCCGCCGCAGCAGTGCCGGCGACGATCGGGAGATAGAGTTTGAAGATTGTTCCGGTTTCCGGCTCACTGTAAACATTGATGAAGCCGTCATGTTTCTTGATGATCCCGTAAGCCATCGCCAGGCCGAGTCCGGTCCCCTTCCCCAGTTCCTTGGTGGTATAGAACGGCTCAAAGATGTGGCGTTGCGTCTCCGTGTCCATGCCAATGCCGCTATCGGCCACCGAGATGACGGCGTATGCGCCGGGTCTGCCAAAACCGTGGGCTTGAACAAATTCCTGATCCAGGGTGAAGGATTGGGTGGCAATGGTCAGTTTACCGCCGTTCGGCATGGCGTCCCGGGCATTGGTGACCAGGTTCATGACCACCTGTTCGATCTGCCCGCGATCTGCCATGACGGCAAGGGGTTCGGCATTGCCGCTCACCTGCAGCTCGATATCTTCCCGGATCAGTCGATGCAGAAAGACCTCGAACTCCTTGACAACGTGGCCGGGATCGATAACCGCCAGACAGACTTCCTGCTTGCGGCTGAAGGCCAGCAGGCTCTGGGTCAGAACCGCGGCTCGTTCGGAAGCCCTCATAATCTCTTCGATATACTCTCGAACCTGATCGTTCCCCTGCAACTTTCTCAGACTGAGCTGAGCGTAACCGAAGATGGCCGAAAGGATATTGTTGAAGTCATGAGCGACGCCGCCGGCAAGTTGGCCAACGGCCTCCATCTTCTGAGCCTGGCGGTTGCACTCCTCGCTTTCTTTCAAGGAAAGTTCCGTTTGCCGAAGTTCTGCCAGCTCATTTTTTTCCTGCACCGAGCGGAGCACTGCCGGAACGAGTCGGGCGAGATTGCCTTTGAGGACGAAATCCCGCACCCCCAACTTGAGGAGTTCCACGGCCCTTTCTTCACCCACCGTCCCGGTGACCATGATCACCGGCACATCAGGAAGGCCGGCCTGCAACAGGTTGAGACTGTCCTGGAAATTGAGCCGGGGGACATTATAATCGGAAAGGATCAGATCCCATCCCCCCGCTTTAATCGCCGCGCTAAGACCATCAAGACAGTCGACGCGATGACAGCTGGTTGACACGCCATGCTGTTTGAGATGGCGCTCGACCAGCAGGAAATCGGCACTACAATCCTCAATGACCAGGATATTTAAAAGCTCGGACATACTTTTTCCTCACACCTGCGGCGGCGGTTTGTTGACCGCCAGCCAGTAGATGCCAAGACGCGCAACCGTTTCGGCAAATTCGCTAAAGTCGAGGGGTTTGCGCACAAAACTGTTGGCACCGTCTTCATAGCTGGCCATGCGGTCCCGTTCCTCGTCGGAAGAGGTCAGAATCACGACCGGCTGCAAATGAGTGCGCGGGTCGTTGCGCAGCTTTTTCAGAACTTCCAGACCGCTGACGCGGGGCAAGCCGATATCGAGCAGGACAATGGTCGGGAAGTCCTCCCCGGCACGACCGGCAAACTCCCCCTCGCGAAAGAGATAATCGAGAGCCTGCTGGCCGTCGCGGACCACATCGACCTGATTGGCGAGATTGACTTTACGTAACCCCCGGAGGATCAGTTTTTCGTCCTGAGCATTGTCTTCCACCAGCAAAATTGACTTGTTGCTATTCATAATTCCTCCATGGATGGTTCTTCTCCGTAAGGCAGCGAAAAGCGGAATGTGGCCCCCTGCCGGGGGGCGCCTGTCGCCTGGATGGTGCCGCCGTGGCGATGAACGATGCGTTGGGCGGTGGCGAGACCGATGCCGATGCCGGGGAATTCGTCCTGCCGATGCAGGCGCTGAAAGGGCTGAAAGAGTTTTTCGGCGTGGGCCATGTCGAAGCCGGCACCGTTATCGGCGACACAGAAAAAACGGGTTCCTTCCTCATATTCGTCATATACACGAATGAGCGAGCTGGTCTTGCCGGTGGTATATTTCCAGGCGTTGTCGAGCAGGTTGCGCATGATCACTTCGATCATCCGGCCATCGCCGCCGGTGCTCAAGCCGGGTTCGATCTGCCACTCCACCCGGCGCTGCAATTCTGATTTTTTCAGTTCATTGCCGATGCGCTCCGCCAGGGCCGAAAGGTCGACCCGGTCGTGGCGCAATTCTCCCCGGGTGCTGCGCGACAGAGTGAGGAGTCCATCGATCAACTGCCCCATATGCCGACTGCCGATCACGATCTCATCGAGGTAGTCGCGCGCCTCCGCCTCGAGTTTGTCGCCGTAATCTTCGATCAGAGCTTCGCTGAAACCGCCCATGGCCCGCAGCGGCGCGCGCAGATCGTGGGAGACCGAGTAGGCAAAGGCCTCCAGCTCCGAGTTGGCTCCCTCAAGTTGCGCGACGGTCTGGTTCAGCTCCAGGTTCAGGCCCTCAATCTCGGCGGCAACCCGCTTGCGGGCGACGATATCCTGCTCCAAAGCGGTATGGGACGCAGCGAGCTTTTCGGACATCGTGTTGAAAGCCACGGCGACATCAGCGAACTCATCGTCGGCGACAACGGGGATGATAAAATGAAGGTTCCCGGTGCCGATCGCCGCGGCCCCCTGCTGCAGACTCTTGATCCCCTTACTGATGATGCGCCCCAGTGACCAGACAAAAATGAGCACGACAAGAGCGACGGAGACGATCATGAAGAGCGAGACCGACGTCGCAGTCCTTTGGGTGGCCGCTATCCGCAGGTTGCTGCCCTTTTGCAGCTGGAGGGCATCGGCGATCGTCACGAGGAAATGCCGCAGCAGTTGTCCCTCCAGCCGATTTTCGATCAGCTCAGCTTCAGGCTGATGCTGCCGGCCAGTGCTGACGCTGCGGCGATTGCTGACGATCTGCTGAAAAAGGGCTGAACTCCGTTCCAGATCTGCCTGGAGCGCAGCGAAAGTCTGCTGGTCGCTGATCGCGACTAAATAGGCGGGCGTCTCCTGCAAAAGCGCGCTGATCTCTTTCTGCTTGGCGAGCCATTGTTCTTTAGCCTGCGGGTTGGCGGTGTAAAGATAATCGCTGGTCAGCGCTTTGCGTTCGAAGACGCTGCTGACGATCTTGTCCGCCAGATTATTGGCGCGGTTGGCTGCCGCCAGTCGCTGCTGCGACCAGGAAAACAAAAACGCCATAAAGACAATCAGGGCGGCCGCGGCCGCAGTCAAAACCTGGAGACGGGTCCGGATTTTCATAGCTTTTTGTCCTCGATAATAAATCCGGGATATGACCTTTGACAGATGATAGGGGAGTGGGACGAGGAAAGAAATCAGGGAATCCCTGATTTTTCGTTGTGAAAACCCTGATGGGAGAAGGGGCTAGAGGGTGGTGAGGCCTTCGCGGATGGCATACTTGGTCAACTCGGCGATACTGCGGATCTCGAGTTTCTCGATAATGTGCTGGCGGTAGGTTTCGACGGTCTTGACGCCGATGCCGAGGCAATCGGCGATCTGGACGGTGCTGCTCCCTTCGGCGAGCAGCTGGAGGACCTCCCTTTCCCGGGGAGAGAGGAGGGAAAAAGCCGAGCCATTGGCCGCCAGCGCGAGCTGGACATAATCGCCGATGACCGTCTCCGTGACCTGCGGACTGAGATAGGTGTGGTTTTTGAGGGCGGTCCGGATGGCGCGGGCCAGCTCTTCGTAGGCGTTGTCCTTGAGAATGTAACCGGACGCTCCCGCCTTGAGCATCTCCATCACGTAGCGCTTGTCCGCATGCATCGACAGGGCGATGATCTTGATCCGGGGGAGAGCGGTAATGATCTGGCGGGTGGCCTCGATGCCGTTCAGATCGGGCATGGCGATATCCATGATCATCACGTCCGGCGCCAGCTCCAGAGCAATGCGGACTGCATCCCTGCCGTTGTCAGCCTCGGCGATCACTTCCATATCGAGCTCATGCTCAATGAGACTGCGCAGCCCGTTGCGGACAATGGCATGATCGTCGGCAATGATGATCCTGATCTTCATGGGACGACTCCTTCCCCTGTTTCATTCCTGCAATGGCGCGAGCAAAGTCACGCGGGTGCCGTGGCCGCAAGCCGCATCGATGGTCATCTCCCCGCCGAGGTGGTGCAGGCGCTCGCGGAGACTGAAGAGGCCGAAGCCGCCGCGCTGCGGCGACGGGGTGACCGATGACGCGGTGTTAAAGCCCCGGCCGTCATCGGCGACGACCAAGACAATCTGCTCGTCCTTCCGCCGACAGGAGATCTGGACGCACCTGGCTTCGGCATGCTTGACAATGTTGATGAGGAGTTCGCGGATGGCCCGGAAGAGGAGAATCCGCATGTCGTCAGAAAGGGGCTTTGGCTCCCGGTCAGTGATGAATTCAAGGCGAAGATTGTGCTGCTCTTGAAATTTTTCGCAGAGGGCCTGCACCGCCGTTTCAAAGCCGAGTTCGTAAAGAATCGGAGGACTAAGCTCAAAGGTCAGGGAGCGGGAAGAGCGGATCGCCTGCTCGATCAGGGCACGGATGGCTTTTGCCGAACGCTGGCACTCGCCCGCCGAAGCCGCTTCTTGCAGCTCTCCCAGCTTGATCTTGGCCATGGCCAGGACCTGCCCGACCTGATCATGCAGGGTGGCGGCCAGCTGCCGCCGCTCGCGTTCTTCGATCAACAGCATTTCCGCCCCCATGCAGCGGAGTCGCTGCTGATAAGCGGCATTTTCCCGCTCCATCCGTTTGCGTACGGTGACATCATGAATCAGCACCAGGCGGGCGGCCCGGCCATTGAAGAGGAGATCGTGGGTGGTGATCTCGACGTCGATCAGGGTGAAATCCTTTTTGCGATGCTGCCAATGACCGACTTTCGCCAGTGGCCCCCGCTCGGCTTCGACCGCAGCGGTCAAGGCGGAAATTTCGCCGGGCAAGCGGATGTCCCGCAGCGTCATCCGCAGAAATTCCTGACGCGAATAGCCGTAATGGTCGATCGCCGCATCGTTGACGGCGAGAAACTCCAGCGTCTCTACCGCATAAACCCACATCGGCTGCGGGTTATTTTCGAAGAGCTGGCGATAGATCCTCTCCTCCTGGACCGTCTCCGCGGAGGGGCGGGGTTTCGCAGCCATCAGCCGATAAAGGAGCGCGGCAGCGAGGCCAGAGATGATGGAAATTTTTAAGGGGATCTTCGGCAACAGCGGCCTCCCGAGACACTACGACTTGCCCTGAGTATAGCGGCAAAAAGGCGATTGTCTTTTGAAAGCGGGATAAATATCGGCCGGGACTGACTAGAGCCAGCGAACAAAGAGACGGACAAACCACTCCCTGGTCCTCAGGTGCACCGGCCGTTTTTTCCACTCCTGCCAATGAATCTGCTTTGAATTCAGCATATCCCCGGCAAACATCTGCTCCATTTCGCCGGCAAATTCCTTGCTCAGGATAATCGCATTCACCTCGTTATTATTTAACAGGCTCAAGTAGTCCATGTTGGTTGAGCCGACCGTTGCCCAGACACTGTCGATGACCGCTGTTTTGGCGTGCAGCAGGGCATCACTGTGCTCATACAGCTGCACCCCCGCCCGCAACAGTTCGGAATAGTAAGATCTCTGGGCATGCAAGGCCAACAGCGAATCGGTGATGCCGGGGAGGATGATCTTGACCTCAACCCCGCGGCGGGCCGCATCAGTCAGCGCCTTGATGATCTGCTCGTCCGGGAAGAAATAGGAATTGGTCAGGTGAATCGACCTCTCGGCTAAAGAGATTGCCGACACATAGACAATAAAAGGAACCCGGTTGCTTTCTCCTGGCGTGCTGCCGATCACCCGCACCAGGGCGCTCCCTTTTTCCCGCGGAGCCGGAAAATAGTCCCGCAGGGCGGGTTTCGCTTCCCGCTGCATCATCCAGGTGTCAAGAAAGAGTTTCTGCAATTCCGCCACGGCCGGGCCTTCAATCTGAACGTCGGTGTCACGCCAGTGGATCGGTATTTTTTCGTTTTTCCCCTGCTTGAAAGGGCTGCTCGAATAGACATTGCTGATGTTGATCCCGCCGATAATCGCGACTTTGCCGTCGACGATTAAGATCTTGCGGTGGTCCCGGTGGGGGGTCAATCCCCATTTCTTCCCCTTCGCCAGGGGGTTCAGCGGATTGAAAGCGACAACCTGGATTCCTTCGTCACGCATGCGCTGAAAAAAAGCATCGGGAGTCTGCATGCTGCCGAGGCTGTCGTAGATGACATGGACCTGAACCCCTTCCCGCTGTTTTTTCAGCAACAGATCAGCAAATTTTTGACCAATCTCACCATCTTCAATGATGTAGCTTTCCATGTTGATGTGGTCTTTGGCGCTTTCCATGGCCTTGAACATCGCGGCATAGGTCGCTTGTCCGTCAACCAGCAGAGTGACTTTATTCCCTTTGGTCAAGGGGCTTTCCGTGACCGATTCGACGACGGTCGTATGGCGGTCGAGAATCTCCATCGGTTCGACCGAATGCTGCAGCCGCTCCAGAAGCGCCTTGCTTTGCCCGGGCGACAGCTCCCCTTGGGCGGAAGTTATCGGCCGGGGTTTTTGTGCGACAGGCGCCTCATCAATCATGGTTGAGACGTCCGGCAAGGTGGTGCAGCCGTTACCGAGGAACAATAAAGAGATCAGCAGAAAAGACAAAAACACAGGTTTGATGATGGTCATCTGATTCTCCCATCGGAAATCGGATATCGGTTATCGCTTTAGCAGCATCGATCTGCCCAGGGCTACATAAGCCAACGTCTTTTCATCAGCAGATAGGAGAAGAGGAAGGTGAGGAGACCGACACAAAGCAGGCTGATCCATTCCAGGGGAAGATTGCTGATGTGTCCATCATTGAGCAGGATATTTTTAATCGGCTCGTAAAGCTGATAGGACGGCAAAAAAGTCGCGATGGAGGTTAACTTTTGCGAGAAATCGGATAATGCCGACGGGATCAGATGCGGGAGATAGAATAAAACTCCCAGAGTTCTGGCGCTCGCCTGATTACGGCACAAAAAACCGAGGAAGATGCCGTAAGAACTGAAGCAAAAGCTGCCAACCAGGATAAATGCGATATAACTCAAGATACTCCCCGTCTCGAAGTTACACATAACCTGCAAAATAATCACAGCGGTGAGGATCAGAATCATCCCGGAGAGGACCTTGGCAATCAGCCACTCAACTTCGCGCATCGGTGTCTGTAAAAGCGCAATCAGTAATTTTTTTTCTTTTTCTTCGGCGACTTGCGCCGGCATAATAATAAATCCGACGAGAAGAACCAGCATGAGAATCCAGGTTGGCAGGGTTTGTTTTTGAATCCCCCCTTGCTGCAGAGACTGAATATCCGCAATCCAGTTGATGTTCTTTCCTTCGACCAGATTCTGTAGTGCTGAAAAAGTTTCGATAATGGAAAGGGCCTGTAACGATCCTTTTTCCAAAACGATCAGGATCAAACCTTTCTCTTGGTTTTCAGCTGGCAGGAGCAGTCCGTCCAACCTCTTTTCCTTGACCCAGCTTTTACCTTCTTCTTCGCTGGAAACACGCGAGAGGGTAAAGACTCCATCGGCCGAAGCAATGGTTTGGAGAATGACCGGAGCATAGACGGCATCCTGAATAAGCCCTATTTTTACTTTTTTGATGTCGGTCGGGGCACTGTCGACCAGTTTCAAAGAGAAAAAGACAAAGAGCGGGATGAAAATTATCAGAAATATCGTCTTGTTTTTAAAGGCGATGGCTAAATCATTCAGAGTTAACGTTATGATATTTTTCATCATAATAGACACAACTTTTCATAAACTTCCGACTGGAAATATTCCCGGGGCGGACCATCAAAGACCAGATTTCCTTGATGGAGCATAATGACACGCGTGGCCAGAGTCTTGATCTCTTCCGGACGGTGGGAGGTAAAGATGATCGTCTTGCCGGCGGCATGAAACGCTTTAATCATGCGGTAGATCTCTTTGGTCATATCAAAGTCGAGACCCGAGGTCGGCTCATCAAAAAGCAGGATCGGGGGATCGGCTAACAAAGTGCGGCCGATACTGACCCTTTGCCTTAACCCTTTGGATAAGATCTGTACCCTGTTTTTACGAAAATTAAGCAGATCGAATTCCTGAAGAATTTCTTCGATCCGTAAAAAGGGGACCTGAAAGAGACGGGCAAATATTTTCAAATTGTATTCAACAGAAAAAAATTCAAAAAGATTCGGAACTTCCGGAACAAAACCAATCTTCCTTGACACCGCCACCCGGTTTTTCAGATCGATCCCGTCGACGACCACCTGTCCGCTATCAGGAAGATGCCAACTCGCCAGCATCTTTAACAACGTCGATTTTCCCGCACCATTGTGGCCAATGACGGCAATCAACTCCCCCTTTTCGACGGTCAGGTTGATCGGCTGAAGCCCTCTTCCTTCATCGTAAACTTTGGTAAGATTATGAACCTTTATCAGCACGGGATCTCTCCACCTTTCACTTCAGCAGGTAATAATAGATTACGCTCCGGAGAGTGGAATAGCAGTCCTGCTCTCCGGAGCGCATCATCGTAACTGACAAGGTCCTGCTGCAACCCCATGATCAAGTCATTCTCATAATAACGATCACCAAAATTACCACAACCAATACTGCAATAATGAATCCCATTTGTTTACTCCTTTCCGCTGCCGGTGCTTGCCATCCCGACCGACAGTCATTATAGATCCCCTGGCTTTTTCAGGGTTCTGGTCGCAGCGGACCAAGCCGGGCACAAAATCGTCTTCTTTTCTTCCTTTAAAAATAACGCCAACTTCACAAAACGCAAGATCAGTTCTGTTGTTTTGTCAGCTAAGTGTATCGCAACGAACGTGCCGGAGATGAGCTGTGTTGGCCTGAAATGCAACAGTGCAATTGTAAAGGAAAAATTCAAAGGAAACGGGCATGACGGAATTGACGCCGTCACCAGAATCCGTCACGACTAACGCAACTGTTATATTTGACGGGTGCGCAAGAGATAAAGGGGGATCATTCCAAAGTGAAAAAGAAGGTCGCGCCCTGGTCCTGTTTGCTCTCGGCCCAAACCCGCCCGCCATGACGTTTGACAATCCGTTCCACCGTGGCCAGGCCGATGCCGTGCCCTTCGATGTCCGTCCCCGGGAGGCGTTGAAAAGGAATGAACAGCTTGTCTGCCAATGCCATCTCGAAGCCCGGCCCGTTATCCCGAACAAAATAGACTGGTTTTCCTTCTTGCTCCGCGACTCCGAATTCGATAACTGCCCCCTTCTGAATGCCGCAAAACTTCCAGGCGTTGCCGATAAGATTATCGAGGAGCGCCGATAACAGGCCGGCATCGCCGGAAGCAACTATCCCGGTGGCAATTTGAAATGTAGCCCGGCGCTCTGGCTCGGCGGCTTTCAGCCCTTTGGCTATCTCCTCGGCAATCTGGCTCAGATTGACTTTTTCATATTTCATTGCGACACGAGTCATACAGGAGAAGTTGAGAAAGGTATCGATGAGCCGGTTCATCTGCAGGGAGCCTTCGTACATTTCATCAATGTATCGCAAACTCTCCGCTTCGAGCTGGTTGCGACACAGGTCGCGGAGGACTTGACAATAGCCGCTGATGACCGTCAACGGCCGGCGCAGATCATGGGAAACGGTGTAGTTGAACGCCTCCAGCTCAAGGTTCGCGGCCGCCAGCTCGGCAGCGCGAGTGTCAAGATCGGTGTTAAGAATTACGAGTTTCTCTTCCATTTGCCGACGCCCGCTAATGTCGATAAGCACCGCGCGGCACTCCTGCCCCGAAGCGCTCACCACGGCTTCGATCTGGACGTAAAGTCGCGACCTCCCTGCGGTCGTGAGCGGCACCTCGCAAGACTCTTTACCGGGACGGACAAAGACTTTACCGAGAAATGTCGTGAAGACGGGATGGGCTTCCGAAGCAACAAACAGCCCGAAATCCCGGCCGGCTAATCGAGAGCGTTCCATCCCGAGGAGGCCGGCCGCGGTGAGGTTGGCGGCACGGATCTCGCCACTTTGACTGAGGGTGACATAACCGACCGGGGCGAAATCGTAAAGGTCGGTGTAGTTTTCCAACACCTGTTCGACTTCATCCCGAGCCTGACGGAGCTCCGAGTTTTGCATCTCCAGTTCGAGCTGGTGGACCTGTAACTCATGCAGGAGTCGCGAGATCTCATCCCCGGTCCGGGAAAAGCCCTTTTCCATCGCTGTGGTTCTCTGCTGTTTATCGGCACGGCGACGGAGTTGCACAACGGCAGGCACGTTCTCTTTGCTGATAACCATGTCAACCCTTCCGCCGTAATCAGCTTTTGATGTTAATGTTTTCCGCGATGATGACCACCACGATCTCCGCCACCGGGACGATAGCCAACTGGTTCTACCCAGATGCACCCCGACAATGTCGAGGCGATCATCAACAAAATGGTGAGTTTAAGTAAAAGTGCTTTTTTCATTTGGCAATTTTTCCTTTCAGTGTGGCGCAGAGAAGATGAAACGGCTGATGTACTGACACGACAGATGGATTACAACTAGCGTGCCAGCGCTGTAACATAGATAGATATAACGCAACAATTTGATTATAAAGGTAATATTTGAATCTAATCGGGGAAGGGGGGAATAGAGGCTGTCAACGCAATCCGCCACACCTGACATAATTGTCATATTTGACGGCCAGAGCGTCATTCGCTGAAAGGGAATGTTTGTGGGTAGGATCAGGTGCGGCAAGCGAAGAATTTATTCTCCACGCCCTCTTTCGCGGCGCATTTCCCGCAGGCGAGCGTTGATTTCTCCGCCAAGAAGAATGACGAAGGCGCTGGCGTACAGCCAGAAGAGCAGGGCGATGACGGCGCCGATACTCCCGTACGTCTTGTCATAGGAGCGGAAATTGTTCGCATAGTATGAAAAGGCCAGGCTGACCACGACCCATGCCCCGGTGGCCGTGATCGCGCCGGGGATGGTCTCCCGCCATGACAATTTTATCGCCGGTGCGTAGCGATAGAGCGTGGAGAGGGCCGTCATCATCAGGGCGAAGATCACCGGCCAACGCAGAAGGTTCCAGACCAGATTAAAGGCCTGGCCGAGGCTGGCCAGAGAAGCTATCCAGACACCAATACGCGGGCCGAAAAAGAGCAAAAGAAGGGAGACGATCATAAAGCCGGTCAAGCAAATGACCAACAGGATGGAAAGAGCGCGCAACTGCCAATAAGGGCGGTGTTCCTTCGTATCATAGGCGTCATTCAGAGCGATCTGGATTGCAACCACCGCCCGGGATGCAGTCCATAGCGATAACAGAACCCCGAAGGAGAGAAGCCCTCCCTTCTGCACCGTGACCAGGGACTGAAGATTTTTTTCCACCAGGGAAAGAACGGAGTCAGGGATGAAATTGCCCATGTTACGCAGCAATATTTGGGACAGATCCGGCACCGGCAGGTAGGCCAGAAGGCTGGTCAGAGAAAGAAGACAAGGGAAGAGAGCAAAGAGGAAGAAAAATGCAATCTCGGCGGCGTGCCCGGTGTAATTGTCCTTGCGGATGCCGCGGACAACCCGGCCGGCCAAATCCGGTAGAGACCAATTTCCCCTCATTTTATCTCCCGATATCTTCACCGTTTCCTCTTCAACCTTTTCGCAACAGG
>DIKR01000017.1:5078-6138 GCA_002424625.1 Desulfuromonadaceae bacterium UBA5613 | reverse complement strand
CACCAGGACCGGCTGCCGGTCCCCCCTGAAAGTCCTTTATTGCACTGGAACCAAGGTCTACCCTTCACTCTTCGTGGGCAATTCTACCGAAATCCAAAAAAGGCTAAGATGAAAAGCACCACAACAATGACACCAATGATGTAAAAAATATTGTTCATGTCAATTTCTCCTTTCTTAGGTGTGATCGGATCGTCTACGATCCTTATGTTAATCTTTCTTTCATAAAGAGCTTACCTCACAATTATCGTTTAGCAATGATCCAGACCGCGTGGACGATGCCGGATTACTTACAATTCCACCCGTTTCAGCCGGAGGGAATTGGTGATGACCGAGACCGAGCTGAAGCTCATGGCCGCAGCCGCCAGCATCGGTGAAAGGAGAATGCCGAAAAAGGGGAAGAGGACGCCGGCGGCAATGGGAACGCCGGCGGTGTTGTAGATGAAGGCAAAGAAGAGATTCTGACGGATATTGCGCATGGTGGCGCGACTGAGTCGCCGGGCGCGGACGATCCCGCGTAAATCGCCCTTGACCAGGGTGATCCCGGCGCTCTCGATGGCGACATCGGTCCCGGTTCCCATGGCAATGCCGACCTGGGCCTGAGCCAGGGCAGGAGCATCGTTGATGCCATCACCGGCCATGGCGACAATATGACCATCCGCTTGCAATTGTTTAATCACTTCCGCTTTCTGTTCCGGCAGGACTTCGGCATAGACCTGGTCAATCCCGAGTTTGCCGGCCACGGCCTGGGCGGTGATCTGATTGTCGCCGGTCAGCATGACAATCTTGATTCCTTCGGCATGGAGATCACGAATCGCCTCGGCGGTCGACTCTTTGATCGGGTCAGCGACACCAATGAGCCCCGCGGCTTTGCCGGCGATGGCGATGAGCATCACGGTTTGGCCTTGGTCGCGGAGTTTATCGGCCTGGGCCGCCAGATCGCCGGGATCGATCCCCATTTCTTTCAGCAGCGCGACATTTCCGGCCGCTATCGTCTGACCTTCCACCTCTCCGCTCACCCCTTTGCCGGTCAGCGACTGAAAATTGTCGACCTTCACCAGCT
>DIKR01000017.1:0-5012 GCA_002424625.1 Desulfuromonadaceae bacterium UBA5613 | reverse complement strand
CCTCTTCGCTAAAGCCGGTTGCGGTTTGGACAGCAACGAGTTTGGGCTTGCCGACCGTCAGGGTGCCGGTCTTGTCGACCACCAGGGTATCGACCTTTTCCATGATCTCCAGAGCTTCGGCGTTCTTAATCAGGACGCCGGCCATGGCCCCCCTTCCCGTCCCGACCATGATGGCGATCGGCGTCGCCAGTCCCAGGGCACAGGGACAGGCAATGATGAGAACAGCAACGGCATTGACCACGGCATGGGCGAGGCGCGGTTCCGGCCCCCATAGCCACCAGGCGATAAAGGCGAGCACGGCAACAGCGACGACGGCCGGGACAAAATAACCGGCAACGACATCGGCGAGCTTTTGAATCGGCGCGCGGGTGCGCTGGGCGTTAGCCACCATCGTCACAATTTGCGCCAGCAAAGTGTCGGCGCCGACCTTTTCTGCCCGCATCAGCAGAGCGCCGGTCCCATTCACCGTCGCACCGATCAGTTTGGCGTCAGCAGCCTTGGCCACCGGCATCGATTCACCCGTCACCATCGATTCGTCGACATTGCTGCTCCCGTCGAGGACTGTCCCGTCGACCGGCACTTTCTCGCCGGGACGCACCCGCAAGGTATCACCGGGCTGAACCTGATCCAGGGGGATATCTTCTTCCTTCCCATCCGGGCGGACGATGCGCGCGGTATTCGGCGCCAGGGCCAGGAGCATCTGAATGGCGGCATTGGTGCGCGAGCGGGCCCGCAGCTCGAGAACCTGGCCAAGAAGGACCAAAGTAGTGATGACTGCGGCAGCTTCAAAGTAGACGGCGACCAGCCCGCCTTCGATGCGCATGATCGGCGGGAAGCTGCCGGGGAGGATTAACGCCACGACGCTGTAGCTCCAGGCAACGGAGACTCCCAGAGCAATCAACGTGAACATGTTGAGATTCCAGGTGCGGATCGACTGCCAGCCGCGCACAAAAAAGGGCCAGCCGCCCCAGAGAACCACCGGAGTTGCCAGCCCGAATTCAATCCACTGTACCCTTTGCAACGAAAGCCAGCTTGGTAACCACATCGGCATCATGTCGGCAACCATCGCCAGAATGAAGACCGGCAAAGTCAGGAGCGAGCAAATCCAGAAGCGGCGGCTCATATCGATGAGCTCTTCACTCTTTTCTTCACCGCCAACTGTTAACGGTTCCAACGCCATCCCGCACTTCGGGCAATTTCCCGGACCCTGTTGCTGAATCTCCGGATGCATGGGGCAGGTGTAGGTCTTTGCCGTGGGGGATGATTCCGGCGGGGGGGAGGTCTTTTTTCCCAGATACTGTTCCGGCTTCTCTTTGAATTTATGCAGACAATGCTCACTGCAGAAGAAATAATCTTTGCCGGCATGATGATAGGAATATTCAGAGTCACTGGCGACGGTCATGGCACAGACCGGATCCTGATGCTGACCTGTTTCTGCTGCGGGGTGGCTGCTCATCTCTCCCCCTTTCTTCCTAAACTCCGTTCACCCTGAGCTTGTCGAAGGGTGATCAGGTCTTTTTCGAGAGCATTTACAGTTGGCCGATGACTCTTTTAAGCTTCAGCTGAATCTCCTTGGCAATCGCTTGCAGTTCCTGGTTTTGAATCGCTTGCATGGACGCTAAAGGATCGACAGCAGCGACCTCCACCTTGCCATCCGCTAATTCCTGAACAATGACGTTGCAGGGCAGCATGGTGCCGATATGGGGTTCTGCCTGCAATGCTTTGTAGGCAAAGGCAGGATTGCAGGCGCCGAGGATGGTGTATTTCCGAAAATCGACATCTAATTTCTTTTTCAGGGTGGCTTTGACGTCAATTTCGGTGAGGATTCCAAAACCTTCCTTTTTCAGCTCTTCCGTGATCCTGGTCATGGCATTTTCAAAATTCATCACCAGCTTTTTGCTAAAGAAGTATGACATCGTTGGGCTCCTTTATCTGGGCAGCGTTTCTCTCCAGCTCTTTTTCAAGCGCGGAAATTTTTTCTGCATCTGCAGTCACTTGGGCTTTCAGCTTGGAAATTTCCCTGGATTTGCGCATGGCACCGGGAAGGGTGGCAAGAAAAGTTGCGATGACGCCGGAGCCAAAGGAGAGAAGAAGAATGATCACCAGGGGAGCATCGAAATACCAGCCCAGGAAGGTCACCTGCGTTTGCTGGGAGTTTTCTACCGCAAAATAGGCCATCACCGCCGAAACGACAATGGCTGCTACCAGTGCAAATTTCATGATTGACCTCCTGAATTTTTATTAAGAATCCGGTTATAACTCGTGCCGCCGGTAAAATTATTCTGCTTTCAATAAAAGACTATCACCTTTTGCGATTTTTTTATTAGATGATAACGGCAAACCCCGGGGTCATCCCTTCCATGGCCTTCCGGTTCCATTCGTCTGCAACCTCTTCGGCCTGTTGTTGTGTCAATGTGTCGTAAACTGTCGAAAATTGCGCCGCACATACCCGGAATGCCTGAAGGACCGCCGGGTCAAAATGTTGAGGCAGGGTGTGGCCATCCCCCTCGAGAATAATCCGGCAGCTGGTTTCGTGGTCGAGGGCCGGCTTGTAACAACGGGCATTGCGCAGGGCATCATATTGATCGGCAAGGTTCATGATGCGCCCCTCGATCGGAATTTCTTCCCCGGCAAGGCCGTAGGGGTAGCCCGTGCCGTCATAGTGCTCGTGGTGGCTGATGGCGATCCGCTTTGCCATGCCCATGCGCTGGTGGTCACCGATAATTCTCGAGCCGTGCAGCGTATGCATCTTTATTTCCTGCCATTCCGCCTCGCTCAGTTCCCCTGGATTTTTCAGAATCGCCGGCGAAACATGAATCTTCCCGACGTCGTGCAGCGCCGCCTGAATGCGGATGGCCTGCACAAATTTTTCCGACATCTTGAGCTGCCGGGCGAGAAGAGCGCAATAATGGCCAGCCCGCAAAATATGGTCGCCGGTCACTTCGTCATTGGCCTCCGAGGCCCGGGCCAGGGCAAAGACGGTGTATTCGAAGGGATCGACCCGGTCATGAAGTTCCTTGACATGCAACAGCATCTTGATTCTGGCCAGCACCACGGCGGTGTCAAACGGCTTCGCAATAATATCTTCGGCTCCGGCCTCGATCCCGCGGATACGACTTGCCTGGTCGGCACAGGAAGTAATCAAGATCACCGGGATATTGCTGTGTCCTTCATCGGCCTTGATCTGCCGACAGACCTCAAAGCCGTCCATTCCCGGCATCATCACATCAAGGAGACAGATGTCGATCGGCTCCGTGCGGATCTTTTCC
Organism: Desulfuromonadaceae bacterium UBA5613; assembly: GCA_002424625.1. GTDB lineage: Bacteria > Desulfobacterota > Desulfuromonadia > Desulfuromonadales > UBA2197 > UBA2197. The sequence continues at coordinate 1,743 of DIKR01000017.1, read as the reverse complement.
AGCGCCTCCGGGCCACTCCCCGCCTGCACCACCTCATAACCTCTGGGGAGCAGCACGGCTTCAAGAAGACAAAGGTTGAGAGGCTCGTCATCGACGCAAAGAACTAGCGGCTTGTTGAGATTCATGATAATCCCTCCGCAGTCAGCCACTCTTTGACCCGGCCGGGGAGTTCACGGGTATTCACCGGCTTGGAAAGGTAATCGTCAAAGCCGGCAGCCAGGAATTTTTGCTCGTCTCCCTGCATGGCAAAAGAGGTGAGAGCAATGATTTTCAGATTGCAAGTCAGCGGGTCACGCTTGAGGATTTGCCCGGCGGCCATGCCGTCCATTCCCGGCATCTGGATGTCCATCAGGATCAGGTCCGGCAGAAGTTCTCTGGCCAGAGCCACGCCTTCCTCGCCATCGATAGCGACCGAGACGTCGTAGTCGTAAAATCGCAAGATATCCTGGAATAAGCTGCGATTGTTATCGTTGTCTTCAACGATGAGAATTTTCTGTGCCATTGCTATGACCTCCCACAACCAGTGGCCGCTTCCGGACGGTTCGCATTAAAGATTCTTATCGCGGCCGGGGTCAGCGGGATGGTGAAAATGAACCTGCTCCCCGCTCCGAACTCACTCTTGACCCAAATTCTGCCGCCGTGCAGTTCTACCAGCTGCCGGGTCAGCGCCAGGCCGAGGCCGGTCCCTTCGAATTTTTTGGTATAGACCGATTCGAGTTGTGTGAATGACTGGAAGAGCTTGGGAATGTCATCGGCTTTGATCCCCATGCCGGTGTCCGCGACGGTGATTTCGATGTAGTGACCATCGCGCACAGCGCTGACCTCCACCGTCCCCCCCGCCGGAGTGAACTTGACGGCATTGGAAAGGAGATTGAACAGGATCTGTTTCAGCTTCCTTTGATCGCCGCCGATGCTGAGATCGGCCGAGGGAGCAAGCTCGAGATGAAGGGCGATTTCCCCTTTGAACGCCCTTTCCTTGAGCATCATCACCGAAGTCTCCAATGCTTCCCGCACGGAAAAATCGTTAAAATCCAGAACCATCATCCCCGCCTCCACCTTGGAAAGATCGAGGATATCGTTGATCAGGGAGAGCAGGTGTCGGCCGCTGTACAGGATGTTGTTGATATACTCATGCTGCTTTGCGTTAATCGCGCCAAAGAGTTGATCGAGTAAGACCTCGGAAAAGCCGATAACCGAATTGAGCGGGGTGCGGAGTTCGTGGCTCATGTTCGCCAGAAAGTCCGATTTCGCACGGTTGGTCTTTTCCGCCAGGTCGCGCGCGCTCTCCAGCTCGATGTTCTTATCCATCAGTAACTGATCGAGTCGTGCCCTCTCGGTTTCGACCTGTTTACGCGCCGTATTGTCGGTCCCGATCAGCAGATAGCCGATGATCGCTTCCTCTTCATCACGCAGGGCTGTGACCGAGACCACGGCCGGAAAACGGCTGCCGTCCTTGCGGATATAGGTCAATTCGTAAATATCCTCGATGCCGCGCGAGGCCTTAAAGACCAGCGCCGCGAATCCCGGGGTAATCGGCGTGCCAAGCTCAGCGCTGAGGGATTTGGCGCGGGCGATTAATTCTTGTGGATCAGAAATATCGGCCGGCGTGATCTGGTTCATGACTTCCGCCGCCGTATAGCCCAGCATCCGTTCCGCGCCGACATTAAAGATCTGGATGACCCCCTTGGCGTCAGTGGCAATGCTCGAAAAATTGGCGCTGTTGAAAATCGCCCGCTGCAGAGC
>DIKR01000119.1:7752-7883 GCA_002424625.1 Desulfuromonadaceae bacterium UBA5613 | reverse complement strand
AAGGGAGGTAAGCGGGGTCGCTCCACAAGGATCGGCAGATTTCCGGCGCATGGCGGAGATCATCGATCGACTCGAAGAGCGGTACCGGCATCAGTCCCGGGTCGTGTCCTTGCGGCGTGCCAACGACTTTG
>DIKR01000119.1:7158-7672 GCA_002424625.1 Desulfuromonadaceae bacterium UBA5613 | reverse complement strand
GCCGGGCCAGAGCGCGGATTGTTTCGAGGAGTTCGGTCGTCTCGTTGGACACCGGCTGGAGGTGTGTCCCTGCCACCTTAGCGGCGGCGAGTTCAGCCATGGCTCGACTATGAACCTGGGCGTGCTGGCGGATATCGAGAGTGTGGAGGTGCAGGCCGCAGCTCTGTACCTGGCGGAGGAGTGGCGCGATCAGGGCAACGCCAATTCGGGCACCTTTGCGATCAAGAAGGGAGCGCCGCAGCTCTTGCAGTTCGCTGATCAGTTCGTTTGCATCGGCATAAGCCCCTTCTGCGGTTGGAGCCAGCAGGGTCTGGCGCAGGCGGTAGCGAATGATGCTGACGAAGCGCCGGTGCAGTTCGCCGTCCGGGAGGCTCTCGACCTCGGTGCGGACCGCGGGGAAGCGTTGCAGTTGACGGGACAGGATTGCGCTGAACTCCGGGTCAATGCCGAGCCGGAAGGTCGACGAGGTGAGGAGGTCGCGCAGAGCTTCGATCTGCCGCAGATAATCGCCGAG
>DIKR01000119.1:6899-7120 GCA_002424625.1 Desulfuromonadaceae bacterium UBA5613 | reverse complement strand
TTGCCGTCGCGGTCGCCGCCGATCCACGAGCCGAAGCGGATCATCGTCGGCAGCTCAGCCGCCGTCACCGCCAGGCCGTAAACCGCTTCGAGATCGCGGTCCAGTTCTGCATAAAAGGGGGGAAGGGCAGGGAAGAGGGCGACCGGGTAGTGGTCGAGACCCATGATGATTTCATCCTTGACTGTCGGCTTGCGCCGGCGCACTTCGTCCGACTGCCAAAG
>DIKR01000119.1:0-6788 GCA_002424625.1 Desulfuromonadaceae bacterium UBA5613 | reverse complement strand
CGCGCCACCTCGGTCGGATGGGCGGTAAAGACCGGCACCAGCTCAAGCTGCGCCAGAGCGGCCAGCACTGTATCGGCGCTGATCCCGGCAGCGCGCAGCCGCAAAAGCGTGCCGCGCATGCTACCCGCTTTGGGCGGCACCGTACCGAGTCCGCCGGCGCGCAGGCGGCGTTTACGTTCGTTGCTTTCGGCAAGATTGGTCAGTTCGAAGAAGTTGGCAAAGGCCTTGACAATGTTGTGGGTTTCTTCCAGGGAGAGATCGCTGACCGTGGCGCGAGCGCGCTCCTGTAAGGGGCGTGGCCCTGTGTCGGCAGCGATGGTCCGCCGGTCGGCGATGACCAGTTCTCGCAACGTCTCTTCCAGGGCAAAGGTCGCTTCGCCCGCCTGTTCGCGGATGACCATACCGAGGAGCATGCCGAGAGAGCGCACATCCCGCCGCAACGGCCGCTCGCGCTCTGATTCTTGACTGCCGCACAGTTCCGCCAGTCGCTGTGGTTGATCGTCGCTCTGCCAAAAAAGTTCCATTGTCACTTCCTCCTTATAGTCACTTTTTAATAGATTATCACAGTTGAGGAGTGGGGCAGGGGAAGCGCTTTATGAATTAGAGTAATTTGCTCACATCCTTGATGAACTGCACAATATCAGGGGCTAAGGGGGCAGTCAGGGTGCAGACGGTCTGCTCGACGGGATGAAAGAACTGCAATTGATGGCTGTGCAGTGCTTGACCCTGCAGTGATGTCAGCGTGCCAGGATTAAGCCGCCAGTCGAGATAGTTGTTGTCATTCATGGTGTAAAGGGCATCGCCGGCTATTGGGTGACCGATGGCCGCCAGATGGACGCGCAGTTGATGGGTGCGGCCGGTTTCCGGTTTTAACTCCAACAGGGTGAAATGCCCGGAGAGATGGCGGATAGTCCGGTAGTGGGTCACGGCCGGCTTCCCCTCCAAACTGTTTATACCAAAGCGGGGAACCCGGGCATCCTTCACCGGGCCGATCGGCAGATTGATAATGCCGTTGGCAGGACAAGGACGACCAGTGACCACGGCGAGATACTCTTTAACCACCTGACGTTCGGCAAACTGGCGCATTAACTGGCCCAGCACTACCTTGTCGCGCGCCAGTAGAACCAGTCCCGAGGTGTCGGCATCGAGTCGGTTGACCAGATTGGCCTCCGGGTAAGGTGGTTGGTGGAGGTGACGAAGATGGTAGATCAGGTTGGCGTGGACGAATTTTCCGGAACTGTGAACGCGCAGTCCCGCAGGTTTGTTGACCGCGAACAGCCACTTATCTTCGTAAATAATGTCATAGTCGAAGTTCACCGCAGGTCCTTCGAAATCCGGCAAATCACAACTGATGCGGTCGCCTTTGCCTATTGTCGTTGCTGCGTCGCAGATACATCCATTACAGGAAATTCGTCCTTCCTGCACCAACTGAGACCAGGCACTTTCAGGTAAATAGGTAAAGCGGGCCGCCAGATAAGCTGTCACGTTCATTTCGCTGCAGGATTCAGGGACTTTTGAAGAATAGTTCATAGTCGCCATTCTAGCTTAAGCAGCAAGGTCAGGCTACATTTAAGTCGGTTGCTTCTATACTTGACAGCAAATCCAAAGCTGTCTAGATTGCCACCCGCATCGGTCTCCTCCAGTCTTAAATAATCACTAAATAGAATTTTCAAGGGTGTAATAATGATCGAACCATTCAAGATGGGCTATACCGCCATTGGCGGACTCGGGATCTTTATCCTCGGGATGAAGTACCTCTCCGACAGCCTGCAGATGCTTTCGGGAGGACTGATCCGCAAAGCGATCTCGTCAATGACGACCAATCGGATCCTCGCTGTCCTGGTCGGCATTTTTGTCACCTGCTTTGTTCAGTCCTCCTCAATCACTACGGTTATGGTCGTCGGGTTGACCAACGCCGGGTTGATGCAATTGACCCAGGCGATTGGCGTCATTCTCGGCGCCAACATCGGCACCACCATCACCGGCTGGATTTTGGCGATCCAGGTCGGAAAATACGGTCTGCTGCTCATCGCTCTCGGCGTCTTTCCGATGCTCTTTTCGAAAAATGATACGATTTCGGCCAGTGCCAAGATTCTGGTCGCCCTCGGCCTGATCTTCTTCGGCCTTGAGATCATGAGCGATGCCTTCAAGCCCCTGCGTAAGGACGAAGGCTTCATGAACCTGATGCTGACTCTGGATGGCCGCACCCTGCTGAGCATTCTCGGATGCGTCGTGATCGGCTGTTTGATGACCATGGTTATCCAGAGTAGTTCGGCGATGCTTGGCATCACCATTGCCCTGGCGACCACCGGCGCTATCCCCCTCTACACTGCTATTGCCCTGGTTATGGGCGAAAATATCGGCACCACCATCACCGCCCAGTTCGCCTCCATCGGCGGGACCATTACCTCTCGCCGTGCCGCCATGGCCCACACGGTCTTCAACGTTCTGGGAGTCGTCATCATTATTTCCTTCTTTTCGACCTACGTCGATATGATCGAAAAGTTCGTCCCCGGCATCTCCAGCTTTACTGATAGCGAGGGAAGCCATCCTTATATCGCTGCCCACATCGCCATGGGGCATACCTTCTTCAACGTCACGGCCACCCTGGTGATGCTCCCGTTTCTTGGGCAATTGGCAAAGCTGGTGACCAAAATGGTGCCAGAGCGAGAAGGGGCGGTAAAGGGTGCGTTCAAGTATATCGGCGCGCCCGGTACCATTCCCGTCTCCATGGGCATTTCCATGGTCTTTGAAGAGCTCAAGCGGATGCAGACCCGGGTACACAAGGCCTTGCGTCACGCCGGCAGTTATCTGCAGCGCGACCTGAAGGGGCGCGACCGTTTCTACCGCAAGGTGACTTCGCTCGAAGACGAAACGGATGTCATGCAGCATGAAATCACTACCTTTGTCGTCACCCTGATGCAGTCGGGTAACGCCAGTAATAGCCAGTCAGATCGTGCCTACAGCTATGTGCGGGCCGCCGATGAACTCGAATCGATTGCCGATTACGCCGCCTCACTTTGTTCGTATATGAAGCGTCTCGACAAACACGAACTCGACTTCAGTCAGGAAGCCTGGAAGGATCTCCTCGATTACCATCATGAGGTCTTTACCTTCTTCAATCTGGTCTGCAATGACTTCAAGAACGAAGACGTCAGCAGTAGCCGCAAGATCTATGACGAAGCGCATCGTCTCAACGATCTTGCCGACGCCATCCGCGACAACCACCTCAAACGGATGAAGGCAGGTTCCTGCGGTGCTCTGCCCGCCCTGACCTTCAGCGACATGGCGGTTGCCCTGCGGCGGATCAAGAACCACACCGTCAACCTGCACGAGGCGCTCTTCTCCAAACCCCCCGCCGTCTGATTTCTGAACGAAAAAGCCCGACCTGAAAAGGTTGGGCTTTTTCGTTAAAGGTATAGGCCTCGGGCCATTTGGCGTCGGTCAAGGATTTTGACGTGCCCGCTATCTCTGTTAAAGTTTTATTTGGTTACTTGCCCCGACGGAGGGACACCATGAAGACCCGTAGTTTGATGAAAAACAAACGGATCCTGCTCCTGTTAATCATCTTTCTCTTTTTAGCCTCTCATGCCTTTGCTGCCAAGACGCTTTTGGCGGGAGGCTGTTTCTGGTGTATGGAGGCGGATTTTGAAAAACTTGCCGGCGTCACCGATGTGGTCTCCGGATTTACCGGCGGAACCTTGAAAAATCCGACTTACAACGGCAACCATGCAGGACACTATGAAGCCGTTGAAATCACCTATGATCCCGACAAGGTGAGTTACAAAGAGTTGCTGGCATATTTCTGGGTCAACATCGATCCCTTTGATGCCAGCGGACAGTTTTGTGATAAAGGCCCGAGTTATTTGAGTGCAATTTTCGTTGCCAATGAAACAGAAAGGGTGATTGCCGAAGAAAGTAAAAAGGCCGTTGCCGGAAAATTTCCCGACAAGAAAATCGTGACACCGATTCTAAATGCATCGACCTTTTATCCGATTACAGGGGAGGAAAGTTACCATCAGGATTACTATAAAAAGAATCCCGTTCGCTACAAAGTTTATCGTTGGAATTGCGGTCGTGACAAACGCTTAAAAGAGCTCTGGGGGGAGAAAGCGACCTATTAGTCAGGTAGGTTTCCGGCTGCCCCGGCCGGAGGGGCACTGACAAGATGACCGGTGCTGACTGCGATGCCGTGGCGGCCGAGGATTGACTCGAACTCGGCAAGGCGATCGTGCAACTGGATGAGGGTGAGGTCGTAGCCGTAGTTCATGACTTGCTGGCGGGCCGCGTTATTCATCGGGCTCTGAAAAAAGAGCATGGCCTCTTCGCTCCCCGGTTCGATCAGGAGGATATCGACCTCGGGGTGGCGGTAGCGGTAGCTATCAAGGGCCATCTCCAGCTTTTCCTTGGTCTGGATTCGCATCGCCTGTTCCCAGGCAAAAGCGATGCCGAGATCGGCGACGCCGGAGCATTTGCCGTAGGAAAGGGAGGGGAGGCAGATATGTTCAGGGTCGTTGTGGATCGGCACCCGCGGGTTGACGACGACGATCAGCTTTGCGCCGCGCTCGATGGCGATGTCGAGATGGCTGACCTGGCCGGTTGAACCGTCGATGTAGTGCTGGCTGCCGATCTGGTAGGGGCGGAAGAAGTAGGGGATGGCGCTGGAGGCGGTGATTGCCTGGGAGATGTGCATGTCCCGGTAACCTTCGCTGCCAAAGACAACGCGTTGCCCGCGGTCGAGGTCATAAGCCGGGATGTAGAGCTCGGGAGTCAGGGCATTGAAATCGTCCTTGACCCCTTCCGACGAAAAGGCCTGACCAAGGTAATTCTGTAGCGGCTCCAGAGAAAAGAGGCCGGCGGGGAACTGCTCCTGAAGGATGTACATGATTTCGTGCAGGGAGAACTTCCAGCCCTCGTGCCGGCCGTGGCGGTAGATCTGCAGCAGGTTGCGCAGCACCTGCCAACAGGAGGCGATGATAGCGCGGGAATCGACGCGGTAAATGTCGGAACGGTTCCAGTTGAAGACCCCCTGTTCATCATTCACGGCGCGAAAGAGGAGGGCCGGGGGGATGCCGCTTGCCACCAGAGAGGCGATGAGCGAGCCGGCGCTGACCCCGACGTAGATATCGAAGTGACGAACGGAAAAATCCTTGGTGAAGAGGCGATCGAGGGCAGTCAAGGCGCCGATCTCGTAAGCAGCTCCCATGATGCCGCCGCCGGCCAGCACCAGAGCGGTCTTCTCCTTTTCCGGATTGGGCGGTTTCATTGCAGTCACTCCCGAGCGGCTTTTATGCTTTGAATTATACCATTCGAATTGCTGATGTCCCACGTCTCACATTATCACGCCAGGATGGTATAATCATACCCATGAAGAACATGCGTCTACCTCTTTTCGCTCTCCTCCTGATCTCCACACTGATCGTGTCGAGCGTTCACGCCAAGGAATTTCTTTGCGTGCCGACTCCCGTTGAAATGGACGGACCCTTTTACCGTGCCGGTGCGCCGCAACGCAACAGTATCGGCAACGGTTATCTGCTCTTTGGTGAAGTGAAATCCGCGGTCGATTGCGCGCCGATCGCTGGGGCCAGGATCGAGATCTGGATGACCGGACCTGACGGTCGCTACGATGATCGTTGGCGGGCCACCCTATTCTCCCGGCAGGACGGTCGCTATTACCTGCAAAGTCACTTTCCTCCCCCCTACGGCAGTCGACCGCCGCACATCCACCTGCTGGTTAACGCTCCCGGCTTCATGGAACTGATCACCCAGCACTATCCCCTTGCCGGTAGTGGTGAGGCCATCTTCGATTTGATCCTGGTTCCGAAACCATGATGGCAGTCCGTCGATTGCAAATGGTCCGGCAGGTGCTACATTCTCTCCGTGGCTCTGCTGCGTCGCGAAAGGAGATGGAAAATGAAAGTTTCTATGCCCCCGGTCAAAATGTGCAATGCCAAAAAATGCGCTTATAACAGTCAGGATTCCTGCCATGCCCTGGCAATTACTGTAGGCGATCCCGGCGGCCCCCCGGCCTGCGACACCTTCTTTACCTCGTCCCGGCATGGTGGTGTCAAGGACGCGACTGCTGGTGTCGGTGCTTGCAAGACCGACGACTGTAAATTCAACCAGGACTTCGAATGCTCCGCTTCATCAGTCTCCATCGGATTGCAGAACAATGCTGTAGATTGCCTCACTTATCACAAACGTTAAACACCCGCTAACAAGTGCTTCGCAGCAGAAGCCGCCGTCATGATGGCGGAGAAAAAAGATAAAAAGGGGCCGGGATGTCAGGAGACAACCCGGCCCTTTTATGCTGCAAGACGAAACCGGCTTCCACAATAATCAGGGGGCAGAACGATGCGAGCGGATGAGCATCGTCAAGAGTGGCCGAGGAATATATAACTACATCATCATCCCGCCGCTTCCCATCATTACGGTGGCTGTTGCTGATTGAGTGGGATCAGCAATACTGGTCGCCTTAATCAGGAACATCCCTTGTGTCGTAGGTCCGGTGTAAAGTCCATCAGCAGTAATGCTCCCGCCATTCAGGGTTATCAGCGACCAGGTCACAGGAATATTGGCGGTAAACTGTTGCTGCGGCGGCTGGTTGACGTTGACCTGCAGTTTGACGACACTCGGAGTTATGGTTATGCCGCTAACCGGTGGCGTTGTCGGTGGAGTGACAATGTTACCTGACATCATGGTGCCGGATGACATATTTGCCATCGGACCTGTATATACGAGAGTGCCATCGACATACACCATCGAGACGTTACCGCCGGCATCGATCG
>DIKR01000117.1:5781-6148 GCA_002424625.1 Desulfuromonadaceae bacterium UBA5613 | reverse complement strand
GCCGCGCTCCGCATCGTTGCCAGCCCGGAGGGAGCAGAGCTGCGCGTTCGTCTCGCGGCAAATCGCCAACGTTTTACTGCTCGACTCCAGGCAGCCGGCCTCGACCTGCTCGGCAGCAGCACCCAGATTGTGCCGATCCTCACGATAGACCCGCAGCCGACCATGGCTGCTGCCAACGCCCTTTTGGCTGCCGGGATCTGCCTGCAAGGGGTGCGTCCCCCTACGGTTCCAATCGGCCGCTGCCGCCTGCGCGCCACGGTGATGGCGACGCACGACCCGCTTGAGCTCGAAGCTGCCGCCGCACGGATCATTGCGATTGTCAAAGGACAGGAGGGAGCCGAATGAACTCTCTGCTCCTGCCGGACGG
>DIKR01000117.1:3936-5654 GCA_002424625.1 Desulfuromonadaceae bacterium UBA5613 | reverse complement strand
GTGCTTCGACAGCAACAGCAACGATCGATCTGGCCGCTCTTGCCGAAGATTTTATCCACTGGTTCGATGCTCTCGGCCTGGAAAAAGTTAACCTCCTCGGCTGGTCCTTGGGGGGAATGATTGCCCAGGAGCTGGCCATCCGTTTTCCGCAGCGCATAAAGCGCCTCATCCTTGTTGCTACCACGCCGTGTTTTGTATCGACGCCGGATTGGCCGCACGGTCTTTCCGACTCAGCGGTCCGCGCTCTGGCTCGCGATTTCAAGCGGGCGCCGGCTCCGACCCTCGCAATCTTCTGGGCCCTGCAGTTTCACGGGGAGTGTCCCCCCCCTGCCCCGCTCCGGGTCGATGTGGAAACCGCCACTGCCCTTGGCGGCCTGGAGCTGTTGCGCCGGATCGATCTACGCCGCCAACTCGCCGCCATCACCCTGCCGACCCTGGTGCTGCACGGCAGTGCCGATGTCATTATCCCGATCGGTGCCGGACGCTTTCTATCCGAGGCTATGCCGCACGCGCATTTCCATGAATTCAGCGGTTGCGGTCACGCCCCTTTTTACCGCGCTGCCGCACCGGTGAGCGCCGTCATCTGCGACTTCCTGTCATGAATAATCTGCTCCCTGTCTCCAGCCGCCAGGTGCGCCAGCACTTCTCCTCGCACGCGGGGGAATACGATTGCTATGCCCTGGTGCAGAAGCGGGTGGTAGCCGGACTGATCGCCCGCCTCCCCGATGACCTTTCCCCTTATCATCTCGCTCTCGATATCGGCACCGGCACTGGTGATCTCGCCCATAAGCTGCAAGAACGAGCCCCGGCACTCCCCCTTCTCGTTGCCGATATTGCCCACGCCATGACCTGCACAGCGGCGACACGGATAGCAAGCGTCGCCGCCTTTGATGCCGACGCCGAAGCCCTCCCGCTGCGCTCTGCATCGCTCGGTCTGGTCCTCTCCGCCTCAATGTATCAATGGGTGAACGATCTCCCCCGGGCCTTTGCCGAGGTGCAGCGAGTTTTGCAACCGGGCGGTCTCTTCGCCTTTGCCCTCTTCGGGGCCGGGACGCTTCGCGAACTGCGCGCCGCTCATGGCGAGGCCCTCTCCGAGGAAGGTCGTTCCTTCGCCTCTCACATGCAGCGCTTTCCGGATGAAAAGTCCGTTGCTGCCGCGCTTGAAGCCGCAGGCCTGACTGGCGAATTGGAGTTGCAGGATGAACAGGAAGTACATCCTGATGTCCCCCACCTCCTGCGCAGCCTCAAACGGATCGGCGCCCAGAACGCCGCCAGCAACCGGCCAGCAGGACTCTCCGGACGGAGAACAACAGAGCGGATGATGGCGATTTATCAAGAACGCTTCGGCAGCAACGGCAGCATCCCCGCGACCTATCAGGTGATTTACGGTCTGGCAAAGAAGCTCAACATCACACAACAGAAGAAGTGAGACTCTTTATGAGAATAGCCATTGTCGGCGCCGGCGCCCTGGGACTTTATTACGGAGCACTGCTGCAGCGCAGCGGTGCGGATGTTCACTTCCTCCTGCGCCGTGATTACGACGCTATCCGTAAAAACGGACTAAAAGTCTTTTCCATCAACGGGGATTTTTCCCTGCCGCAGGTGCAGTGCTACCGGCGCAGCGAGGAGATCGGCCCGGTTGATCTGGTCCTGGTCGGACTGAAGACCTTTGCCAATGATCGCTACACTGAACTGATCACACCGCTCCTCGGCGAGAG
>DIKR01000117.1:3241-3908 GCA_002424625.1 Desulfuromonadaceae bacterium UBA5613 | reverse complement strand
GACCTCTTTGGGGGGAAAAGGATTCTAGGGGGCGTCGCCTTCCTCTGTTCCAATCGCGGCATCCCCGGTGAAGTCCACCACCTCGGCGAAGGCCGGATCGTCCTCGGCGAATATCAGCGTGTAAATGGCGAACGCCTTGAGACACTGGTGGCGATTTTCAACCAGGCCGGCGTCGATTGCCGGGCCACGGGCGATCTGAAGCGGGCGCGCTGGGAGAAACTGGTCTGGAACATCCCCTTCAACGGCCTCTGCGCTTTACTGCAGCAGGCGGTCGATCTTCTGCTGACACCGGGCCCTGCTCGCCAACTCGTGCGCGACCTCATGCTCGAAGTCATCGCCGCGGCCAATGCCCAGGGATTGCAAAGACCGATTCCTGAAAGTTACGCCGAAAGAATGCTCGAATTCACCGACAGCATGGGCGCATACAAACCGTCGATGCAGATCGATCGGGAAGAAGGACGGCCACTGGAGATCGCTTCCATCCTGGTGGCGCCCCTCGAATATGGCCGAAAAACGGGGATTGCCATGCCCAGGGTGGAGATGCTGGCGACGCTGCTGCTGCAGGTGAGCCGTTAAAATCTGTTCCAAAGGAGTCATCTGTGCGTATTGCTGAACTGTTGTCAAAAGGAAAACCCTTCCTTTCCCTGGAATTCTTCCCGCCAAAAGA
>DIKR01000117.1:0-3174 GCA_002424625.1 Desulfuromonadaceae bacterium UBA5613 | reverse complement strand
GGTGCTGGCGGCAGTACTCAGAGCGATACCCTGGAGATCGTTACCCGTCTCGCGCGGGAATACGAATTGGAGACCATGGCGCACCTGACCTGTGTTGGCGCTGATACAGCCAGCCTGAGCACTTTTCTTGATCAGTTAGTCGCAGCCGGGGTGCACAATGTCCTGGCCCTGCGCGGGGACCTCCCCCCCGATGTTTCGCCCGAAATTTTCGCCTGCCTTCCCTTGCAGAACGCCTCGGATCTGGTCACCTTTATCCGCGCCACACATCCCGAGATCGGGGTGGCAGTGGCTGGCTATCCGGAGACCCATCCCGAAGCTGTATGTCCTGACACCGACCTCAACTATCTCAAACTCAAAGTCGATCAAGGGGGGGATTTTATCGTGACCCAGCTCTTCTTCGACAACCAGCTCTATTTCGACTTCGTCCGTAAGGCTCGCGGCCTCGGCATCACTAAACCGATTATTCCCGGCATCCTGCCGGTCGTCAGTCTCAAGGTCATCCAGCGCATCGTCTCTCTCTGCGGCGCCGGCATCCCCCCGGCTTTTCTCCAGGAGCTTGAAGCCGCTGATCGGCGGGGAGGCGCCGACGCTGTGCAGGAAGTCGGGGTCGCTTATGCCCGCAAACAGGCGCAGGAACTCCTCGCCGCCGGGGCTCCAGGTGTCCATCTTTATACTCTCAATCGTGCCGATGCGGTGCTGAAACTGGCGCAGGGTTTGCTGCTCTGACATTAACCACAGCGATATACCACTTCGAGCAAAAGAAAAAGGCCACCCGGTGAGGTGGCCTTTTTCTTTTGCTTCTGCTTTCAGGGTTTCGGTTTCAGGTTGCGCAACTGGATCGAGCAGGTCTCGATGGCTTTCTCCGCTTCGGTCCTCTCCGGGTTGAAAACCAGCAGCGCCGTCCAGAAGTTGATCGCCTCCTGCATCTTGCCGGCACGATACGCGGCCAGCCCCTTAATCATCAACTGGTCAGAACAAAAGTTCATCTTTTGCCGGATCTGTCCCGCCGAGACGCCGGAAAGGGCGGGCAGGTTACGCGGATAAAGGTTCACCAGTTGCTGTAAATAGATTCCGCATTCGCTGAAGTGCTCCTTTTCCATCAATTCTTCGCTGTAGCTCATCCCTCCCCGCAGGGCAAGAGTGTACTCTTCTATAAGACTCGACTCGTTCAGTCCCAGATTCACTTCCTGCTGCATGAGTCGCAGGGACTTGAGGAATTCGCGGCGCTGCAGCAAGGATCGTATCTGCGGCCGGAATGTCTGCAACTGCCTGACTTCATCCTTTTTCCCCTGTGCAGCGTCTCCCTTGCGCGACGACTGCTCCACTGGCGGAGTGCCGGTACAGGAAACCAGAAACGCAATCAGGATGAATCGAAACAACCAGTTCACTATGTGCATATGTTGTTCACCGTGATGTTCATCCCCTGCCCGGCTGAATCTTGCTGGGCTGCGAGGAAAAGGTCGACGAGTTTTGGCGAAAACTGTGTGCCCCGGCAGCGTTGAATCTCTGCCAGCGCCACACTAGTGTCGAGCCCGGCGCGATAGGGACGGCTGGAAGTCATAGCGTCGAAACAGTCGGCAATGGAGACAATCGCCGCGAAGAGCGGAATCTCTTCCCCCTTGAGACCATGAGGATAACCCTGGCCATCATAACGTTCGTGATGGGAGATGGCGGCCGGGATAAATCGCTGCATGGACGCAGCAAGCCCAAGGATATCTGCGCCGTGTTGCGGATGTTGGCTCATCAGGGAGCGTTCTTCATCGTTCAGAGCCCCCTCTTTTTGGAGAATCCGGTCAGGGACTCTGATTTTACCGATATCATGAAGCAAGCAGGCGATTTCCAGATCCTTGAGTTCAGCTTCGTCCATACCGAGCTGGCGGCCGATGAGCTGGGAGAGTTGGGAGACCCGCTGGGAGTGACCCAGGGTGTACTGATCACGGGCGTCGATCGAGGCGCTGAGGATCTTAAGCGTGGCCAGGTACGATTCATTCAGGGTGACGACATAATGGTCCAAGCTCTGCTTCTGCGCCAGAAGTTCGGTGGCCATTTCGCTGAAATTGCGGGTCAAATCACCCAGTTCGTCGTGCGAGACTGCCATGATCGTGTCATTATATTCACCGCTCTTCAACCTTGCAACCCCTTCGCTGAGGCGGGCGACCGGCCGGGTGACAATCCGGGTCAGAAAGAAGGTGGCAATCGTCCCCGTGAGGAGGAAAAGTGCGGAAACGATAAAAATCTGGCGGCGGGCCAACTCCTTGGTGGCAGTCAGTGCCGTGGCGTCGATGCCGAGTTGAACCCTGCCGAACTGACTGCCCTGAAAGTGGATCGGAGCATCGAATTCAAAAGACTCCTTACCCTCACGGAGGCCACTGCGTACAGAGACGTCGTGTTGTTGCCACAAAAGCTTGCCGGAGGGCTGTGGGATTATCTCCCCCATCTCCTTGAGCCGACTGTGGGCAAGCAGTCGCCCCTGCGGGTCAACAATGGCGACATAAAGAATATCACTCTGCGACTCCTCAATTTTAGAGACAAGGTGATCGAGACCAAGAAGATCCTCTGCCAGAAGGCTGTATCCAGCCGGAGTGGCCGTGCTTACGGCGAGAGCCGAGCCGCGCTTGACCATTTCGCGAAAAAGAAAATCATCCATGATGTCGATGACAATAACGGCGGAACCGACGGTCAGTAAGGTTATCAGTGCCATTGAGAGCAGGGAGAGTTTCAGTCCAAGGCGTCCGAATCGTTTGTTGAACGGGTTCCACCGCAGGTGTTGTCCGCTGATCGGCGGCGAAAGCGTTTTCATGTTGTTATCCGCCGTCCTGTGCTTCTCCGGGGTCTTGTTCATGTTTTGGCTACGATCAGCACTCAACTGTTGGCAGTCCTGTCATATTCATTTTTTGAGCAATAAAAACAACCCGGCCACACTGCTGATTGCTCCGCCAATGTAGCGGTACATCACGGCATCAGGAAGCGCCCCGGTCAGGCCTTCCGTCAATTTGGAAGTAAAGGCATCAGACATCTGGTATCCCCAGAATAGCATCCCGATACCGCCGATCAGCAGGATCAGGCCAATAAGCTTAACCAACGAGTTTGAATCTGTTGACATGTTGTTTATTCCTTCCTTGAGAAATTTCGATCATTTACCCATGCAGTTTGACCTTACCACTTCAACCATGC
>DIKR01000078.1:7111-8728 GCA_002424625.1 Desulfuromonadaceae bacterium UBA5613 | reverse complement strand
CCGAGACCGGCAGCGTTCATCACCTGCACGGCGCGCAGGATAGCGAGGAAGGAGATACTGGTCAAGCCGCCGGCAAGCAGGGCGCCGATCATCCCCGGTGCTTCGCCATAAGCGTCCGGCTTCCAGCTGTGCAGCGGCGCCAGTCCCATCTTGGTGCCGAACCCGACGAGCAGGAAGACAAAGCCGGCCCGCAGCCAGGCGGTAGAAAGGGACGAACTTTCGGCAAGGAGGTGGTCAAATTGCAGGGTCACTTCGACTCCTCCCGCCAACGCCGCATATGCAAGAAAGAGCATGCCGAGCAGGGCGAGGGCAATACCGACAGAACAGATCAAGAGATATTTCCAGGTGGCTTCGATTGATAAACGGTTGCGGTTGTAATAGATCAGGGGAGCGCTGGCGATCGTGGTTGCCTCGACCGCCATCCAGAGGAGACCGAGGTGGCGGGCCGCTGTTGCCAGGGTCATGGCAGACAGGAAAAGGAGGAGGCAGGCGACGATGTTGCGGGTTCCCCGATCGCTGCGCAGTTGCAGATAGCTGACAGCATAAATTGAACAGGCAAAGTACAGGGTCGAAATCACCAGCAGCACGAGGAGGGACAAGGGATCGAGACTGATCCAGAGGCTGCCGGCCGGCAGGGGATTGCAGGCGATGATTGCCACGCCGCCAAGGTGCAGTGATCCAGCCAGGGGAAGGAGCCAGCAGCGCAATCGTTCTGACGCTAGAAATAACGTCAGCGCGCCGAGCAACAGAGGGAAGAGAATCAGAAAAAGGAGCATCGTTTATTCCTTTAACGCCGAAAGACGCCCGGTATTCATCGTCGAGAATTCGCGATTAATCTGATTGATGACGATCCCCATGACAAAGATGCCGACCATCATGTCGAGAAGGACCCCGGCCTCGACCATCAGCGGCATCGCTTCGGAGAGGAGGATGCCGAAGATGAAGATGCCGTTTTCGAGAATGAGATAACCGACCACCTGGGTGATCGCTTTCCGCCGGGTCATGAGCAGGAGAAAACCGCTGAAAAAGGTCGCTAATGCTGTCGGGATAAAAAGGCTGCCACGGTGTTCGGCAATGAGCGGCAGATAATTGGCAAAGATGAAAGCGCCGGATGTGACGAGGGCGCCGAGGGCAAGGGTCGGGATAAAACCGACGAGCGGTTCCATCTCGCGGCGGATGCGCACTTCGCGGATGGTGCGGGTGAGCAGGGTCGGGATCAGAATCGCCTTGATCAGCAGTGCCCAGAAAGCCAGGATCAGGGTGTGCAGGGAAAGACCGTGCGCCACCAGCGGCAGCAGGGCCAGCAGTCCGCCCTGGATGGCAACAGCGCGGATACAGGCGACCAGGCGCGAGGTGCCGAGGGTGTAGAAGTTGATCAGCACCACCAGCAGCAGAATGAAATTACTCACTTCGATCATCGGTGAATCTCCCGTCGCAGCTTAAAAATCCGGCCTTCAACGTAAAACCAGAACCAGGGCAAAGATGGAAATCATCGTCGTACCGATTAACAGTTGCGGAATACGCACCAGTTGCAGGCGTGCCATCACCGATTCGACAACGCCGATCGCCACGGCAATGAACAGCATCCCGGCCATGAAGACCACAGCATCGACGCCA
>DIKR01000078.1:6579-7021 GCA_002424625.1 Desulfuromonadaceae bacterium UBA5613 | reverse complement strand
ACCATGACTTCGTGAATCATCGTCAATTCCAGATGGGTATTCGGGTCGTCAAAGGGAATTCGGCAATTCTCGACAAGGAGAACAACAAAGAGGGCGATCACCAGTAACAGCAGCGACGCTCCGGCGCTTTGCCAGGAAGTAACAAGATGGCTGCCCAAAAGTTGATTCAACGAGAAGCCACCGGAAAGACGGACAAGAACGATCATGGCAAAGAGGAGGGTCGGTTCGACCAGACAGGCAAAGGTCACCTCCCGTGCTGCCCCCATCCCTTCAAAGCTCGATCCGGTATCGAGAGCCGAGCTGGCAGTAAAGAAACGGGCTAAAGCAAATAAGTAAACAAAGAGAATGAGGTCGCCGTTAAAGGAGAAGGGGGCGGGAATTGCGCCGAAAGGGATCAGCAGCGCCGCCAGCAGCGGGACGGTGAGACCGACGATCGGCCCGG
>DIKR01000078.1:831-6432 GCA_002424625.1 Desulfuromonadaceae bacterium UBA5613 | reverse complement strand
TGGAGGAGAAGTTGCAGGAGCATCGTTACCTCGCTAGCGCGCGCTGAGAATCAGCAGAGCGAATAAAGTCAGGACGACATACAGCAGATAGAGACTAATGACGCCGTTTTGCAGCCAGGTGCGCAGCCAGGTCGCTGCTTTGGCCAGAACACGGAACAGCGGCAACAGCAAACGGTCAAGAACACTATCAGGGGTGTGACTGGCAAATTCTGTCCTGTGCGGGAAGAGCCCTTTCGTTTTGCCGCCATGCTCCCTGCTCCATAGTTCGAAACGGAAGAGTTTCACTAAAGCAGCGGCAAAGGAGGAAGCAGTGTACTGCATGCGGCTGGTCGGCCACAGATAGCCGCAGCCCCAGGTCGGCTGCTGAGCTTCAACCCCGTGACTGCGTCGGTGCAGCCACCAACTGAAAAGACCGCTGAGGAGGATCAGGGTTGTCCCGAGGATGCCGATCCAGATCAGCGAGGTCATACTGGTTATAATCGTGTCGCTGCCGCTCAACGGCGCCCAGGCTAAAGCGGCATTATTGAGCAGGGGGGCGAAGAGCCAGGGGAGGAGACCGATACTGAGGCAGGCGGCAAGGAGGACGAGCATCGCCGCGCGCATGAGCAGGGTGGCATCATGTCCCGAGGCCGCTGCCGGAGTGCGCGGGGCGCCGAGAAAGACGATGCCGAAGAGCTTGACGAAACAGGCCAGGGCCAGGCCGCCGATGAGGGCGAGAACCGGCGCGACGAGAATCGCCAGACTCAATGTTAAGCGCGGATCGATCAGGGCGCGAAAACTCCCCTGATAGATGAACCATTCACTGATAAATCCGTTAAAGGGGGGGAGGCCGCAGATGGCGACGGCGCCGCCGAGAAAGAGGGCGGCCGTCCAGGGCTGTGAACGGATCAGTCCGCCCATCCGGTCGATCTCACGGGTGCCGGTGGCGTGAATGACGGCGCCGGCACTCAAAAAAAGGAGCGATTTAAAGAGGGCATGATTGACGACATGGAGCAGGGCGCCGGCCAGGCCGAGAACCGCCAACTCCGACAGTCCAGTGCTGCGGCCGAGGAGGGCGAGTCCCAGTCCCAGAGTGATGATGCCGATATTCTCGACACTGTGATAAGCGAGGAGGCGTTTGAGATCGTGCTGCGCCAAGGCATAGGCGACGCCGAAGATACCGGTGATCACTCCGAGGACGATCAGGACCCAGCCCCACCACAGCGGAATCGTCGCAAAGAGCGAGGTGATGCGCACCAGACCGTAAATGCCGGTCTTGATCATGATCCCGGAAAGGAGGGCAGAGATATGACTCGGGGCGGCAGCATGGGCACCGGGGAGCCAGATATGCAGCGGCATGATCCCGGCCTTGAGGCCGAAGCCGAGAAGGGCCAAAAGGAAGATGGCGGTCGTCAGCGCGCCGGCAGAGAGGGTGCCGGCCGCGGGGAGGGAGAAGCTGCCGCAACTGAGATCGAGGAGGGCAAAGAGGGCAAAGAGGGCGAGGGTGCCGGTGTGGGTGGCCACCAGATAGATGAAACCGGCGCGGCGCGTTGCTTCCAGATCATCCTCAGTGGTGATGAGAAAGTAGCTGGCCAGGGCCATGATTTCCCAGGAAACGAGGAAGAGGATGCCGTTTTGGGCAGTCAGGACCAGGGCGATGGCAGCGACGATCAGGCCGTGAAAGAGGCGCAGTTTGCGGCTGTTTTCAGGATGCTGCGATTGCGGCCAGTAATCCTTGCCAAAGATGACAGTCATGGCAAAGACAAGAAGTAAGGGGAGGAGGAAAATCAGGGAGATGGCATCGATGCGAATCAGCAGTTCACCGCCGGGGATGCTCCATGGGGCACTCAAAACCGTTTCTCTGGCGTGAGTCGCACATAGGAGCAGGCCGGTAAAGGATATGATCATCCCGAGCAGCGCCAGGATTTCGGCAAAAGCTTGTCCCCGATGGTCCTGGCTCGACATAAGTAGGCCGGGAAGACCCGAGAGTGCCATGATGACGATGCCACTGAGAAAGAGGATCATAAGGGCCTAAAGTCCTTTGCTCGCGAGGATGCTCCAAAGCATCAGTCCAGCACAACAGATGAAGATATAAAGGAGATAGAGGTGCTGTTTGCCTTGTTGCAGCCAGCGCAGTCGGACACAGCGCTCGGCCAGACAGGAAAAGAGCGGTTGGTAACAGCGCAGGAGAATCACTTCCTGAGAATGCTGGAAAAATTGAACTGTCGCTGGAAAAAACGAACGTGGTCGTTTAGTACTGATCTCTGGTTGCAGTGCTTGCGGCAGAAGATGATGGATCAAGCCGCTGTAACTCTCGGCCGTATAAGCCATCTGTGCTGTCGGGCGGGGGAAGGCGCAACCCCAGGTTGCGGCGGAGGTTGTCGGCCGGCGCCGCTGCAGTGCAGCCAAAAGGAGGGCCACGATAATGAGAGCGGTACAAAGAATCATCCCCCAGAGGCCGATCTGCCCGAGTTGGGCACAGATTGCAAGCAGTTCCGGGGCCGCTGTCGGCGTCAGTTGGGTGAGAGTCGGGGCAAGGAGATGCAGGGCCAGTTGCGGCAGGAGTCCGATAATCAGGCATCCCAAAAAGAGGAGACGCATAGGCCAGAGCATCGCTGCCGTCGCATCATGGGCCTGAGCTGCTTGCGGCGAACGCGCTTCACCCAGGAGGGCAATACCGATCAAACGGGTAAAGGTTACCACCGCCAGAGTGCCGACGACGCCGAAGAGCGCCAGAACCATGCCGATCCCTAGTGCACTGACGCCGCTCATGGCGGTACCGGCGTGAAGAAGTCCAAGGTAGATCAGCCACTCGCTGGCAAAGCCGTTTAAAGGGGGGAGGGCGGCGAGGGCAACGCTGCCGCCGATGATCAGCAAGCCGGCCTGCGGCATGCGCCGCAGTAAACCCCCCATATGGTCGAGATTGCGGGTGCCGGTGGCATGGAGCAGGGTGCCGGCTCCGAGAAAGAGGAGCCCCTTAAAGAGGGTGTGGTTCCAGATATGGAGGAGAGCACCGGCAAAGGCCAGGGTCGCAACAACTTGTAACTGTTGCGCCGCTGCCAGGACGCCGAGACCGATCCCCATAAAGATGATGCCGACATTCTCCACCGTCGAATAAGCCAGGCAGCGCTTAAAATCCTTTTGCAGCATCGCCATAGCGATACCGTACAGCGCCCCGAACAGGCCGAGAGTGAGGATAATCACGCCCCAGAGCGTTGACAAGGGGGGGAGGAGGGTCATAACCCGCAGAATGCCATAGATTCCGGTCTTGACGACAATCCCGGACATGACTGCCGAGACATGACTCGGGGCAGCCGGATGAGCATCGGGAAGCCAGATAAAGAAGGGGAAGAGACCGGCTTTAACGCCGAAACCGAGCAGAGCCAAGAGGAAGAGGATGGTAGAAATAGTCGGGGTGACCTTGCCCAGGGGCGCAAAGTCGGCAAAATTAAGGCTGCCGCACTGGCTGCCGGCAAGGAGAAAAAAGGCAAGGATGAGCAACAGGCCAAAGTGGGCCACCAGCAGATAAAGCCAGGCCGCCTGACGGACCTCCGTGTGATGATGATCGTAACTGACCAGGAAAAAAGAGGAGATGGTCATGATCTCCCAGGCGGCAATAAAAAGCAGGGCATTGGCCGCTGTCACGACCAGGGTCAAGGCCGCAAGAAGCAAACAGTAAAGGAAAAAATGAGCTCCGAGATTCCGTGTTTTGGCATCTTCTTTGAGATATGAACTGGCATAAATGGCGGCCAGGGGGGGGAGAATGGAGATTGCCAACAGAAAGAAGGCGGCAAGAGGGTCGACTTTGAGAACGAATTCGCCGCCCGGAACGAGCCAACCGCTGCTGTAGGTAAGAGTCTTAGGTCCGGTCAGGACCAGAAGAGCTGTTGCTGCGTTCAAAAAAGAGGCGCTGATGACGGAGGTAATCCCGGTCGCAAGAACAAGTCGAGGGTGTCGACCGGCAATCAGGGATAAAAGAGCCCCTGCCGCAAGGATCACGAGTGCCGCCAGTAACAAGCTCATAATGTGTCATTATCCTCTTCCGGAGGGAAGTACCCCCAGCGATCTATGGAAAAATCTTCAAAATGCCGGATGCGCCAGATAAAGTAGCTAAGACCGCCAATAAAACAACCGGCTGCCAGAGTAAAGAGCGGGTAAATTCCATAATAAGAATAGCTGATGCCCCCGCTAATGCCTCCCATGAGAAATCCCGAAAAGATGACCAGCAACAGGGCCAGTTTCCATGATTGAATCCGTTTGTAGCGAATCCAGTGCCCGATGAGGACGCCGATATCGGTCACCATCCCGGAGACATGGGTTGTGCGCAGAATCAAGCCGCAGTAACTGCTGGCCATGGCATTCTGTAGACCGCACGCCATGGCAGCGAGGGGAATACCGCTACGGGTATGGCCATTGATCAACAATGTCGCGGCAATGAAGAGTAATGTCGCCTCGGTCATCATCGCCACCCCGTAGCGTCGCCCCGGCTGCACGCGTGTCCCGCCGATGATCAAGCCGCTGAGGATCGCGCCGCACAAAAAACCGATAAAGATCGTAAAGGCTCCCCAGAAATCAGCACGATTACCGGACGAAATATCAATGGCGATGCGGGCGACCGCGCCGGTCATGTGACTGACCGGGACATGATAGATACCGAGGAGGAGGACATTGACAAAACCTGCGATCGCCGCAAGCATGGCACCATAAACAAAGACCCATGGTCGTTCTTTGAAAGTTCTGTTTTGTTCTTTATAGGGAATATAAGGCATTACTTTGTTTATACGCTCAAGCGCCCCTCTTCAGCACGCAAGGTCGCGAGGATTTCTTCACGCCCGGCGGGAGGGTCCAATACGTTGCGCAAGGTCGGGCGCTGCAAAAGATAGTTCAGCCGGGAGTAGAGATGCAGATGCGTGGGGAGGTCCGGCGCCATAATGGTAAAGAGAACTCCAACGGGAAGCCCGTCCAGGGCATGAAAATCGACTTTGTTTTCCGTAAAACAGAGGGTGACAGTGGCGCGACTGATCGGGAGGATTCCGGGATTGCGTAGATGCGGCAGGGCGATTTCGTTGCCGATCCCGGTTGAACACAGGTTCTCTCGCACAATTAGCAGGTTAAGAAGCTTGTCACGATCAATACCGTCGGAAAGGCGCAAATGCGTGACCGTATCTGCCAATACCTGGTCGCGCGTGGTGCCACTGATGCGATAAAAGATGCCACCGGCTTCCAGGGCCGCACTGAGGCTGATCTTCTGGGTCGAGGAGGGAGTTGCAGGAGAAAGGAGTGATTCCGGCGTCGCCCCGACCCGTCGTGAGGTTGCCCACTCCATGAGCTCGGCACCGTTGAAGCGATACTGCTCGTGGATTCGGTAGGCCGGAATGACCTCTTTTTGAATCCAGCGGTAGATGGTTTTTTCTGAAACTGAGAGAAGTCGTGCTGCCTCTTTGACTGAAAGCTTCATAATCCTCGCCTGTCACATAGTGTCATGATTGGACAAGTGAGGACATTAGCAACTTCATTTGGACATTGTCAACGGGATTATGATCAGGGAACAGCGCAAATACATTAGAATAAATAAAGAATGATGCTCAGACGCCACTATCCCGGCTGGTGAGCATCATTCTT
>DIKR01000078.1:0-673 GCA_002424625.1 Desulfuromonadaceae bacterium UBA5613 | reverse complement strand
CCAGAAATTTCTCCACTACGCGTGGATCGAAATGGCGACCGGCTTCGTCGCGAATCAGGTTGCGGGCCATCTCCCTTGGCCAGGCAGGACGGTAAGGGCGGTCAGAAGTCAGAGCATCCCAGACATCGATAACGGCGAAGATCCGAGCCGACAAAGGAATCTCCTCCCCTTTGAGGCCTTGAGGATAGCCACTGCCATCCCATTTCTCGTGGTGGCAGTGGGGGATGTCGATGCTGGGGTGCAGGTAAGCGATGGGCGCCAGCAGTTCGTAGGCGAAGGTGGGGTGGCGGCGCATGATCGCCCACTCGCCATCGGTGAGAGGGCCGGGCTTGAACAGAATTTGATCGGGTATCCCCATTTTGCCGATATCATGAAGAAGCGCACCCCTTCGTACATGGCTCAGTTCCTCTTCGCTCATGCCGAGTTCCGCCGCGAGGCGCACAATGTGCTCCGTCACCCGGATGCTATGCCCCTCGGTCTCTTTGTCACGCAGATCGAGGGCTCGCGACCATCCCTCGATAGTGGAATCATATGCGGCGCGCAATTCTTTCGCGGAGTTACTGAGACGTCCCAGCTCGCGGTATTGCAGCCAGAAAATCAGGACGGCGCTGACCAGAATAAAGAAAAGTCCCTTAAAGGATTGCAGGGAGGTCATTTGTTTGGCGTCGTGGGT
>DIKR01000023.1 GCA_002424625.1 Desulfuromonadaceae bacterium UBA5613 | reverse complement strand
GGCTCTGGGCACCACTTAAAATCAAGAGGTCAGCCATCCGGCTGGCTTCTTTCTTTTTGTGGTTGATGCGACTTTTGACGCAGGTGCTTTCGCCAAGAAAAGTCGGTCGGCCACTGCATCCTTCCAATCAGACAAGCGCCAGGGGGACAACACGCCTAAATCCCTACAGACTATGACCTTGCGGAAAGTTGACGCTAATCCTGACGTACAAAGCGCTGCCATAAAACATATAAAGTGCATCGAGTCTCTATTTTCTGTGATTGACTTGCCCTTCTCACTTGCATTATCCTTAAAACTCAAACGCTTTGTTGCGTGTCTTATGACAAGACAATTTATTCGCTAGGCCCCGCGCGCACATAGTCGAACTGAAGGGGGCGGCAATTTTGCCGCCCTTTCGTTTTTACGAACAATACTGGGAGCAAGATCTAATGGTAAAAAAATTGTCTACCGGTGATATCACCGAGGCACGCTGTACTCGTTGTCAAGAGATCATGAACCACACGATCGTCGCCATGGTTGAAGAAAAAATTGTCCGTGTTCAGTGCAATACCTGTAATGGTGTGCATAATTATCGCAGTCCACTCCCAGCTAAAAAGCCTGCGGTGAAGAAACCCTTAACGGCTAAGACAACTGCACCACGAGTGAGTCGTAAGGATCCGGCCGCCGGCGAAAAGCAGGAGTGGGCCGAACAGATCGTCAAGATGCAGCCGGAACTGGCGATTGCCTACAGCATGGAAGGCAAGTATAAGGTCAACAGTTTGGTCAAACATACGACTTTCGGACTCGGCATCGTTAAACGCCAAAGCCCGGGCAAAGTAGAGATGCTCTTTGCCGACGGGAAAAAAATGCTCAAAAGCCAGTAAGATCTCTCAAGAGGGCGCGTCCCCTGCGAGGCGGCCGTCATGGTCGCCTCCCTTTTTTTGTGCGTCGCGAGCCTTGTTCTCCACCTTTTTTTGAGAACCCGCAGGAGCCATGCATCTTCATCTTGTCACTCTTCACGTCAAGCGCTCTCCGCAGTCTGTCCCCCTCGCTGCCGCCTTTCTCCAAGCCAGCATCGCTGCCCATTTTCAGCCTTCTTCGACGATCAAAGTCAGTACTGCGGATTACCTCTGTGGCACTGCCGGCGAAACGATACTGGAAAGGATTGCCGATGCAAAGGCCGAGATCGTTGGCTTCAGTCTTTATGTCTGGAACCGGGCCGAGGTCTCCCTTCTGGTGCAGCAACTGCGTGCGCTCTTCCCGAGAATGATCCTCCTCGGCGGTGGGGCAGAGGCGACCGCCGATCCCGCAGGGATCATGGCGGAGACACCCTTTGACTTCCTGATTGCCGGCGAAGGCGAAGGGACGCTTCCAGAACTTTTACACCGACTCCAAGAGGGTCTGGTGCTGGACGACCTGCCCGGCCTTTTTCGCCGTCAGGACGGGAGAGTTGTGCATTCCTCCCCCGCGCCACTCCTCTCCCTCGACCATCTCCCCTCCCCCTGGCTCGCCGGAGAGCTTGACACCTATATCCCCGACGGGGTTCTTTGGCAGCTAGCGCGCGGCTGCTCCTTTGCTTGTGAATTCTGCTTTGATGGCATGGGGACGCGGACGGTGCGTCGCTTCCCGCTGGAGCGCATTGCGGCTGAACTGGATTATCTCGTACGTCATGGCGTCCGCCAGGTCTTTGTCCTCGATTCCACCTTTAATCAGGATGTCAAGCGGGCAAAACTCATCTTGAAAATGATCCGGAAGCAAGCGCCTGGCGTTCACTTCCACTTTGAGATCCGCTATGAATTTCTTGATGCCGAGCTGGCCCAACTCTTTGCGTCGATTGTCTGCTCTTTGCAGATCGGCCTGCAATCAGCCTCGCCGCAGATTCTCGGCATGGTCGGCCGCCGTTTCGACCCCCAGGAGTTCAGCCGCAAGATCGCGCTGCTGAACCACGCCGGCGTCACTTTCGGTTTCGATCTGATTTATGGCCTCCCCGGTGACTCGCTGCCGGAGTTCTGCAAGAGTCTTGACTTTGCATTGGAACAACACCCCAATCAACTCGATATCTTTCCGTTGGCAATCCTCCCCGGCACCCCCCTGGCGGGCAAGAGCGTAGAGAAGCAGCTGCAGCACCAGTCGCATCCCCCCTACACCATCCTGGCTACGCCGACCTTTTCCGCCCGGGATCTGGCCACCGCCCGCCGCCTCGCCCAGGCCTGTGACATCTTTTACAGTCGGGGCAAGGCAGTCGCGTGGTTTAACTCCATCGCTGCCGGACTAAAGCTCTCCCCTTCCGTTCTCCTCTTCGCCTTTGCCGATTGGCTTCTGGCGGAGAATGGTCATGACCCTGACCCCGAAGAGCAGACCGATGAAACGATCTGGTCGTGGCAGCGGCGCTTTCTCAGTGAGATCTTCCCGCGCAAAAACGTCGCAAAACTCCTGCCGATGGCCCTCGACCTCGTCGATTACAACTATTATCACGCGAAGATTATCCAGTCTCCGCCCCCCCGGACCCCTAAAGCCAGGGACCTGGTTAAAATCGACGCGTTGCGCACCCCCCTGCGGCGCAGTGCTTCGGCCCGCTTCGCGACCTTTCACTATGACATCGAGGAACTTCTGCAGCTCGGGGCACCGCAGCTCGCCGCGGCCGTGCCCCGGCTCAAAGCGGTGGGCTCTTTTGCCGTCCTTTATTCTGGACACGGTGCGGTCTGCACGGAAGTTCTGCCGCAAACCTATTTCCAATTACTGCTGGAGCTGGATGGAAATCAGCCGGCAGAAAAGCTTGCCGCCACGCTAGGAATCAGCAGCAACGAAACCCGGAAATTTTTAAAGATTGCTCTGCAAGAGGGGATCGTTGTTGCCGCACCAGAGGGAGAAAATCCCGGCTTTAAAAAAAATTGAAAAAAATAGTTGCATTGGCAAAGAAGGACGTGTAATGTTCACCAGTAAGTTTGTGTAACCTTTTTTGTTCAACAATTGACAGCGTGTCAGTAAGGAACAGAACACACAGACATTCAGTTTGTGTGTGTTTTTGTTTGTTGTTACAAGAAGTAGAGTTTGCACAACAATTTCAACCGGCCCCAAAGGGGGACGAAAAGGAGCAAGACAATGGCAGAAGGTACAGTCAAATGGTTTAACGACGCCAAAGGGTTCGGATTCATTCAGCAGGACAATGGTCCGGACGTCTTTGTTCACTTCTCTGAAATTCAGGGTAACGGTTTCAAATCCCTTGCCGAGGGCGATCGCGTGACGTTCGAAGTCGGTCAGGGCCAGAAAGGCCCCCAGGCCTCGAAAGTCAACAAGATTTAATTCTTGTTTGCTGACGCAGTGATTAACAAAAGCCCCGTGCCTCTGCACGGGGCTTTTGTTGTATTCTCTATAGTTGAACAGACCTGCAATTAACTTGAACGGAGAAACGACATGGCGATGGATGTTGTGGACTACGAAATTTTTGGTAATGAGATGCAGTACGTCGAAGTCGAGCTCGATCCGGGGGAAGCGGCCATCGGCGAGGCCGGGGCGATGATGTACATGCAGGATGGCATCGAGATGGACACCGTCTTCGGCGACGGCTCGCAGCAGGGGGGCTTCTTCGGTAAAGTCCTCGGCGCCGGCAAACGCCTCCTCACCGGTGAGGGACTCTTTACCACCATCTTCCACAACGAAGGGCGTGGCAAGCGCCGCGTCGCTTTTGCTGCCCCTTATCCGGGGAAGATCATCCCGGTACAGCTCTCCGGCATCGGCGGTACGCTCATCTGTCAAAAGGACGCCTTCCTTTGCGCCGCCAAAGGCGTTTCCCTGGGGATCGCTTTCCAGAAAAAGCTCGGCGTCGGCCTCTTCGGCGGCGAAGGATTCATCATGCAGAAGCTCGAAGGGGACGGCCTCGCCTTTGTTCATGCCGGCGGCACCCTGAAAGAACTGGTCCTTTCCCCCGGCGAGTCGCTGCGCATCGATACCGGTTGCATTGTCGCCTTTCAACCGACCGTCGATTTCGACATCAAGTATGTCGGCAAAGTGAAATCGGCCATCTTCGGTGGCGAAGGTCTCTTCTTTGCCACCCTGACCGGGCCAGGGAAAGTCTGGCTGCAATCCCTCCCCCTTTCCCGCCTTGCCAACCGGATCATCCTCTCGGCCCCCGCGGCCGGCGGTCGTTCGGTCGGCCAGGGCTCCGTCCTCGGTGCCGGTATCCTCGGCGGCATCCTGGGCGGCAGCGACGATTGATGACACCTTTTCCTGCACGCCTCTTCGGCCCGCAACTCCCCGGCAGCGGGGTTGCGGTGACCGGAGTGTGGCAAGAAGATGATAGGCTGCAGATTGTCAGCCCGGAGCAGGAGTGGAGCGCCACGAACCTGAGCATTACCGCGAGCGGTTTTAATGCTCAGGGGATAAAAATTTCCTGGCAGGACGATCGCGGCGAATATGTCCTCTTTATCGACGACGTCATCGCCCGTGATCTTTGTCTGGCCGGAGCGCCGGCCCTTTACGCTCCGCAGCTGCAGCGCGCGGGTCGGGAGAAAAGCAGCGTCGAACGCCGCTTCCGTTGCGGCTGGGCAGTGCTGAGCGGGCTACTTGTGATCCCTGTCCTCCTTATCGTCCTCCTTCTTCTCAAGCAGGATGTTGTCGCCAACTGGCTCA
The DNA here is from genome assembly GCA_002424625.1 of Desulfuromonadaceae bacterium UBA5613. GTDB lineage: Bacteria > Desulfobacterota > Desulfuromonadia > Desulfuromonadales > UBA2197 > UBA2197. The sequence continues at coordinate 1,450 of DIKR01000023.1, read as the reverse complement.
TTCAACATATTCCGGTGCAGCAGGAAGCGCGGATTGGTGATATGGTCCTTTCTCGGAGTCGCCTCTCCATGCAGTTGATCGAGAGCGGTCCGAGCGTCGAGGCGCTGGCCCGGATCGGCGCAAAATTAACGACAAATTCCCCACATCGCTATCGCTGGTTTGTGGCGAATCAAAAGGAAATCAATGCCTTTGCCGCTCCCGGCGGTGTCGTTGTTGTCAATGCCGGCCTCCTGCACGCCGTTTCCAGCCCGGAAGAGTTGGCCGGAGTCCTTGCCCATGAAATTGCCCATGCTGAGCTCCGCCACAGTCTCAAGGGGATTGCCAAGAGTTTGGGACTGCGCGCCCTTGTTTCGCTGGCCCTTGGCGACTACGGCGGCACAGCGCTGGCGGAAGGGTTAAAAAAAGTAACGGAACTCGGATTTTCCCGGGAGGCAGAACGGGAAGCTGACCTGGAAGGGTTGCGGCGCTTGGTCGCAGCGGGGATCGATCCACAGGGGATGGTGCGCTTCTTTGAACTTCTCGAAAAAGAGCAGCAACTGACTCCGCCGGAATTTCTTTCAACGCACCCTGCCAACACCGAGCGCATTGCGGCGTTGAAACGCGAGATCGCGCTGCTGCCGCAGGATTGGCAGCCGCTGGAGATCGATCTGGCGATCCTCCGCTCCGGACTGCCGCAACTGTAAACCACAAGGAGAAAATCTGTGTCTGAGAAAGAAATGATTGCGCTGGAATGTCCCCATTGTCAGGGCGAACTTTATCAGCCGTTACCCTGGTTCAAAAAAGCAAGCTTCCTCTGTCCTGCTTGTGAGAAAGCGCTCAAAGCGGAAGATTTCGCCACGATCATCGCCGCCCTGGAAGAGGAGATGGACGCGTATCATGCCGAGTTGATTCATGGTGAAACCTCCGCAACGGGCGGGTGTTGCGGCAGCAAAGGGCACTGTGGGTGTGGGAAGGGGCACTAAAGGGGACGGGGCTGGCAAAGGAATTCGGCGCGATCCGCCTTAGCGCCACACTTGCAGCAAATGAAGAGCGGATGGGCCGAACAGCGGTCGATCTCCTGCATCAAGCCCTCTTTGCGCAACTTGCAGAGATGCGGATGTCTTTCCTCATGCTTCGTCGATTTTTCCTTATCACTCATGCTCAGAGACTCCTTTCCAGCATGGTCCAACCTTTTTATCCTACTCTTGAAAAATTTTTAAAAACAGCCTGTTTTTTTGAAAAAAACGAAGTATAGTTTAGTCAAGTAGCGCTACTTGTAACTGAAATAATCGCAAGCAGAGACAAGGAGGTCGTAGCGATCAAGGTTGTGATACCACCCACAATTTGCGGCAGTACCCTCCCGGCGCTGGCAGCAGTGCTGGTCTGACCCGAGCATCGGGTGAAAAGCTTTCATGTACACGCGGGCCCACCAACAATGGTGGGCCCTACTTTTTACACCCACCTGTCTTAC
>DIKR01000128.1:9833-13163 GCA_002424625.1 Desulfuromonadaceae bacterium UBA5613 | reverse complement strand
GCCGAGTTGCGCCGCCTTTACGACGAAGCCCTCAGCGTCGATGGCGTTGTCGGCCTCGCCATCGGCACCCGCCCGGATTGCCTCCCCGACGATGTCCTCGATCTCCTCGCCGAGTACGCCCGGCGCACCGATCTCTGGCTGGAAATTGGCGTGCAATCGAGCCACGACGCCACCTTGCAACGACTGCGGCGCGGCCACGATTATGGCTGTTTCCTCGACGCTCTGGCAAGGGCAAGGCAGCGTGGTCTGCGGGTCTGCGCCCATCTCATCCTCGGCCTTCCCGGCGAAAGCCGCGCCGACATCCTCGCCACCACCAAGGAAATGGCGCGCCTCCGTCTCGACGGCGTCAAACTCCACCTCCTCCACATCCTCAGCGGCACCGAACTCGGTGACGCCTACCAGCGCGGCGAAATTTCGGTCCTCGATCAGGACAGTTACGTCAGCCTCGCCTGCGATGTCCTTGAACGCCTCCACCCGGCAATGGTGATTCAGCGCCTCACCGGCGACGGCCCCCGCGACCGCCTCCTCGCGCCGCTGTGGTCGCTGAAGAAATGGGAAGTCCTCAACGCCATCGACGCCGAGATGGAACGCCGCAACACCCGGCAGGGAGAGCTCTGTGGTTGAAATCCCCCTCAATCCCCCTTTGCTAAAGGGGGACAACATCCATTCCTTACAGCGATTTTCTCCCCCCTTTGACAAAGGGGGGCGGGGGGGATTTGAATCTCCCCGGCAGCACGGGAACTCCCCATGAACCTCGCCGCCAGCGACGCCATCATCCTCCACCACCGCGATTACGGCGAAAGTGACCGCATCGTCACCTTCCTCACCCCGGACGACGGCATCTGCAAAGGTTTCGCCCGCAACGCCCGCGCCAGTCGCAAACGCTTTGGACCGGCCCTCGAATCCTTCGCTCAGGTCCGCCTCCACTACAGCGCCGCCAAGGGGGGAGAATTCCTCAGCCTGCGCGACGCCGAACTCCTCGATCTCCGCGTCGGCCTGCGCATTGATCTGCAACGCCTCGCCCTGGCCGCCTACGGCTGCGAACTGGTCGAAGCCCTCGGCGGCGGCCACGGCCACCCCGAGATCTTTGCCCTCCTCGCTGCTTATCTCGACCACCTTTCCAGCGCCGGCGCCACCCCGGAAGCGCGCCTGCTGCTGGAAGTCCGCCTCCTCTTCCACTCCGGTTACGCCCCGCACCTCCTCCACTGCGCCGAATGCTTCGGTCCCCTCCCGGAAAGTTTCTCCTTCTCCGCCGAGCAGGGCGGCAGTCTCTGCCCGGCCTGCGCCCCGCCGGGGTTGCTCCCCGTCTCCCTCGGCACTATCGGCACCCTGTCCCGCCTTGCCCGCACCCCGATCGAAGCCTTTAGTGGTTTCCATTTCGGCGAGCGGACCTTGAACGAGGGCGGCAAGATTCTCCTTGATGCGCTGAACCAGCATTTGACCAAGCCACTGAAGTCGCTGGCCTTTCTGGAGGAAATGCAGGTAAACTAATTCGTAACGTTTTATGACGTTGGACATCATCGGTACAGACTATTAAAATAGGTCAAGGAGGAAGAATGATCTACAAAACTGCCAGAATGAGCCAGTCCATCAAGATCGTGACTGTGTTTATTGTCGCGCTGGCAACCGGCCTCATCTTCAGTGGCTTTTATGACAAAGGCCTGATGGTCGGCGGAGTCCTGCTGGGGATGATCACCCTTGTTTGCTACCTGCTTTCGCCCGCATCATACGAGCTCGCCAATGGTTGCCTTACGATAGCTCTGCACGCCGGAAAGAGATCCTTCGGGCAAGTCGTCGGATGCACCCGATGCACCGAGCGACTCCCCTTCACGCTCCGACTCTTTGGCAACGGCGGGCTTTTCGGGAGCACCGGTCTCTTCTGGAACAGGCAATTCGGCATATTTCGGGCCTTTGTCACAAGTGGCAGACACGAAGATGCAGTTTTTGTTCAGACCAAAAAACACAAGGTCCTCATCACGCCGGAAGATCCCCGGGCATTCGTGGAAGCAACACAGATTTTAATGCCGCCGAATTGACGCAATGTAATCTTATGTGTTGCGCCGGTCATGGCGAGGGGACAAGAAACCAGCATGACAAAATTCACACTGGATGCTCTGGGCTGGAACGAATGGTTTGCAGCGCAAACCGGTCTTTGTGGCACGGCTAACATCATGGCCCGCGTTGCCGCGGTTGATCGCGACCAAATTCTTTTAGTCGGTGAACACGGTTTCTTCCGCGCGAAGCTCTCCGGAAAATACCTGCATGCATCAGAGGGCTCAATGCAACGACCTTGCGTCGGCGACTGGGTTTGCGTGGAGAAATCTGTTCAAGACCAGTTCGGAATAGTGCATGGCGTGCTTGAGCGGCAAACAGAGCTTCGTCGCAAAGCAGCTGGGGATTCCGTCGAATACCAGATGATTGCGGCCAATGTCGACTTTGTCATCGTCGTCCAGTCCTGTCAGTACGACTTCAACCTCAAGAGGCTGGAACGCTATCTGGTCATGATCAAGGATGGCGGCGCGACCCCGCTGATCCTGCTGACCAAGATCGACCTGGTCACCCACTATCTTTTGGCGACCCAGTTGGAGAAGATCAGGAGCGCGGGTATTTCTGAATCCATTGTGACATTGAGCAATGTCACGAACGAGGGCGTCGATCAGCTGAAGAGTGTCCTTGCTCCCGGCAAGACCTATTGCTTTGTCGGGTCATCCGGCGTCGGCAAGAGCACTCTTATCAATGCCCTGGTGGGTCGTGATCTCCTTGAGACCAAGGATGTCAGTGGAACCGGAGAAGGGCGACATACCACCGTGAGAAGGGAGCTCATTCTCCTTGAAAATGGCGCGATGGTCATCGATAACCCGGGGATGCGCGAGTTCGGTCTATTGGGGGCGGAAGGCGGCATCGAAGCCAGTTACTCTGACATCCTGACGCTGGCAGCGCAGTGCCACTTCCGGGATTGCACCCATAGCAACGAACGAGGCTGTGCAGTGCAGGAGGCCTTGGAGTGCGGGCGAATCAGCGCCGACCACTACGAGAACTTTGTCAAGTTAAGACGAGAGTCTGAGCATTACCAACAGTCGTATGCCGAGAAGCGAAAAAAGGACAAAGACTTCGGTCGCTTCATTAAGTCAGTCAAGAAAGACCTTAAAGACAGGTAGCCCCGTGCGACCGCAAAAGGAGGATAAAAATGCCCTACGTCAACATCAAGATCACCCGTGAAGGCGCAACCACAGAACAGAAAGCTGCCCTGATCAAAGGGGCAACCCAACTGCTGGTCGATGTGCTCGGCAAGAATCCGGCGACAACAGTTGTGGTGATCGATGAGGTCGA
>DIKR01000128.1:0-9736 GCA_002424625.1 Desulfuromonadaceae bacterium UBA5613 | reverse complement strand
TCCGCTGAGACCTCTCCCTCTGAAGAGACAAGCAAAGCAGAAGTTGCACTTGCCACTGACATCATGCTGTCCATGGTAAAGACCGCCAAGGGGCTCAAGATGTACCAAGCCAGCAACCCCCTGCTCGGGAAGTTTTTTCAGGAGCTGACGGAAAAAATGTCCTCCATGCTCAATCTTTGCAATGAATACAAGCTGGATGTAGACAGATTCGAATTCAGGTACAAGGGATATTCAGTTTATAAAAACTCTGACACCAGCGAGAGTATGGCCTTTCGCATGTATTCGGACGGTATCAGATCGATTGTCTTCAATGAGGGAGTCGAGGAATGGGAGCTCCAGGAATTTCTCGACATCATCAGTATGAGCCGAGCCGACGGTGTTGACGACGATATTGTCACCCGCCTGTGGGACAAGGGTCTGCCCCATTGTTCCTACATTCTGGAAGACGATTTCCGGGAATTTGACACGCAGATTGACAAGCAGATGACCGGAAGCTCCACCCTGAAGAAAATACCGCCATCCTGCCTTGCCGATCCCCTGTCCTGCGCCACCCGACTACAGATCATCCCCGATCATTTTTACACCCTCAGCGAAGAAGAGACGGCCTGTCTCCAGACGCTTCTGACGGCGAAAGAGCCCTTCAATCCCATTGATGAAACGGCCCGAATACTGGCAGCGATCCTTTCCGGAGTTGCGGAGCCGCAACTCTTTTCGGCATTTCTGGAAATCTACCTCAAACTCACCAGAAACCTTTTCCTGGCCGGCGAGAGTGGATTTTCTCTCAAATTATTTACTTTCCTTTACCGGCAGGCAACAGTCAAAGAACCGGTTGACGACAGGAGTCGCCAGGCTCTTGCCGCCCTGGGCAGATTCTGGACAGACGACGCTCTCAAAGGGCTCTGCAAGATTATTGACACGACCGATCTCTCCGTCGACGAGCTCAAGACCCTGTCGATCATGATTGGGAAAACTTCACCGGCAGCCCTCTGCGAGCTTCTCGGCATGCTCGAAAAGATGAAGATGAGAAAGGTGCTGATCGAGACGATATCGGAAATTGCCGGTGAAAAGCCGCAAATCTTTCTCCCTTATCTCAGCGACTCCCGCTGGTATCTGGTCCGCAACGTCGTGTTGATCCTGACCCAGATCAAAAATTCGGTGCTGCTTGACCAGGTCGCGATGCTCATCACCCATCGCGACCCGAGGGTCAGGAAAGAGGTATTGAAATATTTGGTAGCGGTTTCCGAACCCCGGGCCAAACCATTTATTCTCAAGTTTCTTCAGGATGAAGTTGCGGGCATAAGGATTACGGCGCTACATCTGCTGGGGAGAGCCAAACTTCAGTTTGCCTTGAAACCGCTCACCGAATTCATCGATACCAACGAATTCGAACGCATGAGCATCTCTGAAAAGAAAGCCGTTTTCGGAGCGCTTGGCGAGCTGGGGGGGGAGAAGATGCTGCCGCTCTTCAAGAGTATGCTGACCAGAATGTACCTCTTCCAGAGGGCAAAAGAGATGGAGGCCGTCACCTGTGCGGTGGCCGGACTGGAGAAAATCCCGGGACAGGAGACCCTCAAACTCCTCGAAGAAGCGCTCCGTTCAAGGAGCCCGGAGTGCCGAGACATCATCAAGAAGACCATCGTAACGGTCAGTCGCCAGAAAAATGCCCCCGACTCCCGGCCGCAGGAGAGCTGAATGGATACCATGACCCGTCAGGATCAGCTTGACAAAGCGCTGCTGCAGTCAGGGAGAAATCTGGTCACCCGTTTTTTCGTGTTGATCAAGACTGCCCAGAATTACACTGCGGGACATGCGGCTATTGCCCCGGCTGTCGAGCAGCTGCTTGCCGTGATCCGGACGATGCACCGGATGAATGCCGAGGCCTCACTACAGCTAAGGGGGGGTTACCTCTTTCTGGGAGACTTGCGCCTCAAACCCGAAACCGTCGGATTTGAAGCCTTCAGTTTCATGATGAACGAAATGAAAAGATGCTTCATCGGTGGAATCAACTTTTTTCCGGAAGTCTCGCCGACGGACATTAGTGGTTTTGTTCAGATTCTCCTCAGGATACAGTCTCCGCCGTCTCTTCAGACCTTTAGTGAATTGCAGAATCTCCTGCACGCTGCCAGGATAAGCCACATCGAACTTGAGGTCCTGACGGAAAAAACCGATTACGCCTACACGGACGATGCGGCCAGGATGGACAGCAAATCCCGGGCCAGACGCATCTATTTCCAAGCCATCAGTGCCGTCGATGACATTATGAGCAACGCGGCGAAGGGCAAATCCCTCCAGTTGGCCAAGGCTAAGAGGGTCGTGCAAGGGATGGTTGACCAGCTTATTTCCGATCCTGCCGACCTGCTCGGTTTTACCACCCTCAAAGGCCAGGAGAAATACACGAGCAACCACCCGGTCAACGTCTGCATCCTTTCGATGCTGGTGGGACTCAAGGCGGGATTGACAAAAAACCGCTGCTGCGAGCTCGGCCTGAGCGCTTTCTGCCACGATATCGGCAAAACGGCTCTGCCTCAAGGATTGTTGGACAAAGAGACCGATCTGGACCAGAAAGAGTGGCAGGAGATGTATAAACATCCGCTACTTGGGGTCAAACTGCTGCTGGAACTCAAACAGCTCGACAATCTGAACGCCCGGATGGTGGCCGTGGCCTTCGAACATCATCGGCAGCACGACTTCTCGGGATACCCTCGGCTCCCTTACCAAAAGATGAGCCTTTTCAGCAAAATCATCAGCATGGCCGACGACTATGACGCCCTGACGTCATCCCGGGTTTACCGCCGGGAAGCCAAATCGCCCGACAAGGTCATCCGTTATATGCTTTCCAAATCCGGCAAGAGTTATGATCCGGTTCTACTCAAGCTCTTTGTCGCCATGATCGGGGTCTATCCCATCGGTACCATTTTGCTTCTCAACACCAAAGAAATGGCGATTGTCGTGAAAAACAAACCCGCAGCCGCAATGTTGAAGACCCCGTTGATAAAATTGATTGCCTCCGCCGCCGGCGAGGAAATCGACGGGGAGGTTGTCGACACGGCCGAGCTCGCGGCCTCGGGCCGGGCGATCCTGGGGGTCATCGATGCGACCACTTTGGGAATGGACCCCGCCGGATTCCTGGTGTAATGAACCTCCCCAACGCTAAACGAAGTGAAAAGGGAGGGAATTACACACACGCTCTTTGACCAACCGTGGAGGCAATAAATGCTTTTCAGTTTAAAGAACAAGTTAGCCCTGACTGTCTGCCTGCTGTTAACGGTCACCCTCACAGCCGCAGCCATGGGGGTTCTCCACTTTTTCAGTGCCGAGTTCAAGGCGATAATCAGCCAACAACAGTTCAACGCCGTCACAGAGGTTGCCGCCGACATCGATGAACAGATCCGAGCCGGCAACGAGATCATCACCCGCACGGCAACCAACTTCCCCGACGATATTCTCGCCGATCCGGATGCTGTTCAGAGCTATCTTGACCAGCGTCTCGGCGAGGGGACTCGGCTCTTTTTCGACAACGGGATCTTCTGTTTTTCCCCGGGCGGAGAACTCCTCGCGGAGTACCCCTTTAAAGAGGGGCGACGCGGCAAGAGTTTTGCCTTTCGCGACTACTTCCAGAAGACGATTGCAACCCGCCAGCCGCAGATTTCGGATCCCTACTTCTCGAGCCAGAAACACCACCATCCCGCGATCATCTTCACCGCTCCGATCTTCGACGCCGCCGGGGAGCTCTCTGCCGTCATCGCCGGAAGCGTCGATCTGACAAACGACAATTTCCTCGGCAGACTGGGGACATTCAAGATCGGTGCGAGCGGTTATCTTTACCTCTACAACACCGATCGGCTGATGATCATGCATCCGGATGCCAGCCGCATTTTGCAGAAGGATGTCGCGGTCGGAGTCAATCCCCTCTTTGATCGAGCCATTGCCGGTTTTGAAGGGTCCGAAGAGACCGTCAACTCTCGTGGCATTGCCATGCTCTCCTCCTTCAAACGTCTTGCCACAACCGACTGGATCCTCGCAGCCAACTATCCGGTCAGCGAAGCCTTTGCTTCTGTTGCCAAAGCGAAGAGATACATCTCCAGCGGCCTTCTTCTCCTCCTTCTTAGCACCACCGTGGCAGTATGGTTCTTCATGAAGCACCTGAGCCGACCGTTGCTCGACTTCACCCGCCATGTCCAGAATCTGTCAGAAAAGGGTGCTTCACGAACGCCCCTTCCGATCACCACCGACGACGAAATCGGCCTTTTGGGGATTGCTTTCAATCGACTCATGACTGAAGTCGAAGTGCAGAAAGACCTCTCCTCTGAGCGTCTCCGCTTCCTGCAAACGATCAGCGACGCTATTCCTAATCCCGTCTACTATAAGGATCTGCAACGACGTTATCTCGGCTGCAATCGCGCCTACGAGGAGATTCGCGGCGTCTCCCGCGCAGAATTGTTAGGGAAGACAACCAGCGAGATCGCTGACTCCCCTGAAGCAATAGAACTCGATCTCGACGAGTTCGAACTCCTCAACGATTCGAGTCTGCCCGATGACTTTACGGAGACATCGATGCTCTACAGCGATGGCAGCCAACACGAGATCCTTATCTACCGGGCTGTTTTTCACGACGATCAAGGGGCGGCAGCCGGTCTGGTCGGGACTTTTACTGACATTACCCATCGAAAAGTGCTGGAGAAGGCATTAAACGAACAACAACTCTTTGTCGAGAACCTGCTGCAAAACTCTGCCGTCCCAACCTTTGTCGTCGACAGTAAGCATCAAGTGATTACCTGGAACCTCGCCTGTGAAGAACTGACCGGTCTCACCGCTTTTGACATGCTGGCCACCGACCAGCAATGGCGAGCGTTTTATTCCGAGGAACGCCCCACCCTTGCCGATATCATTATTGATGGTGACATTGAAAAGACGATCGATCTTTATCAGACCTTCTCCAGCTCGCAGCTCATTGCCGAAGGACTGCAGGCAGAAGGATGGCACGCCAATGTCGGTGGCAAGCGGCGCTATCTGAGTTTTGATGCAGCTCCGATCCGCGACCGGCAGGGGAACGTCATTGCCGCCATCGAAACACTGCAGGACCACACCGGGCTCAAGCAAACGGAAGAGGCGTTACGGCGGAGTGAGGAGAACTTCCGCTCATTAACTGAACTCTCGCCGGATGCGATCCTCGTCCACAAAGGGGGAGAGGTCATTTTTGGCAATAATGCCGCCGCCGCCCTCTTCGGGGCAGTAAGCACGGGGCAACTCACAGGAGTCAGGATCATGGATCTCGTCCATCCCGATTATCACGCAATCGTCCAACAGTGCATCAGTGAGGTTGAATTCAATCAGGGAGAAAAAACGTGCTTCGATGAAAAGATCCTTCGCTTAAACGGTGAAGTCGTCGATGTTGAGGTCTGTTCAACCCCGGTCTTTTATCATGAAGAGTGGTCGGTACAATCGATCTTACGAGATATTACGGCGCGCAAGGAGTTACAGGAACAGGTCTGGAGGCAGGCGAATTATGACGGATTAACCGGGCTCCCGAATCGACTCCTTTTTAACGACCGACTGCAGCAGGCGATTGAGCGGGCGGCGCGGGAAGATTATGCCGTCGCCCTGATGTTTATTGACCTTGACCGTTTCAAAGAGATAAATGATACCCTCGGTCACGATGCCGGCGATTCTCTCCTCCAGCAGGCAGTAAAGAGGATGGAGGATACTCTTCGTAAGAGCGATACCCTGGCGCGGATGGGCGGGGATGAATTTACCGTGATTATGCCCTGCGTGGCAGAACCTCTCCATGTCGGGATTGTCGCTAAGCGCCTCCTGGAAACTCTCAGCCAGCCCTTCAGCCTGCCGGGGGGTATGGGGATGATTTCCGGATCGATCGGTGTCGCCTTTTACCCGCGGGATGCCAGAGATATCCCGATGCTTCTGCACCAGGCAGATATCGCCATGTACCGGGCCAAAGAGAGCGGCCGGAATGCTTTCCGGTATTACTCGGCAGTGGCTGACGGGGAAGCAGACAGCTCTGACCCTTCTTTCGTCTAAAATTCCTCGCCCGCAAGGAATCAACAAAAAAGAGATGCCGTTGTTTGCCCTCCCTTTTTCTTGACTCTCTCACTGAGAGCGCGTTAAAATTCGCCACTTTTTCGTGTTATCCAAATCTTAGCTCCTTCCGGAGGCATCGTGACCTTTCAAAATCTTATCCTCTCTCTGCAAGGGTATTGGGCCAATCAGGGGTGCATCATCCAGCAACCCTACGACACTGAAAAGGGGGCCGGCACCTTTAACCCCGCCACCTTCCTGCGCGTCCTTGGCCCCGAACCCTGGAACGTCGCTTATGTCGAACCTTCGCGCCGTCCCACCGACGGCCGCTACGGCGAGAACCCGAACCGGTTGCAGCACTACTACCAGTTCCAGGTGATCATGAAGCCGTCACCCTCCAACATCCTCGACCTGTACCTCGACTCCCTCAAGTCCTTCGGCATCGATCCGAAAAAGCACGACATCCGCTTTGTCGAGGATGACTGGGAATCGCCGACTCTCGGTGCCTGGGGCCTCGGCTGGGAAGTCTGGCTCGACGGCATGGAGATTACCCAGTTCACCTACTTCCAGCAGGCCGGCGGCATCGACCTCAAACCGATCCCGGCGGAGATCACCTACGGCTGCGAGCGTATCGCCATGTATCTGCAAGGCGTCGATAACGTTTACGACCTGGAATGGACCAAGGGGATCAAGTACGGCGATATCCACCATCGCAGCGAAGTTGAATTCTCCACCCACAACTTCGAGGAAGCCGATGTTGCCATGCTGTTGCAGCTCTTTACCATGTACGAGAAGGAGTGCATCCGTCTCGTCGGCAAAGGGCTGACCCTGCCCGCTTATGACTATGTGATGAAATGTTCGCACACCTTCAATCTCCTTGATGCCCGCGGCGCCATCTCGGTCACCGAGCGCGCCTCCTATATCGGCCGGGTGCGTAATGTCGCAAAGCTCTGCGCCGAAGGCTATCTGAAGCTGCGGACCGATCTCGGATTTCCCCTGCTCAAAGGAGGCCGTTAAGCCATGGCAAAAGAACTACTACTAGAAATCGGCAGCGAAGAGATTCCCGCCGGATTCCTCCCCAAGGCCATGGCCGATATGGAAGCGCTCATCCGCAAGGAACTGGAGAGCGCCCGCATCGAATTTTCCGCCATCGAGACGATGGCCGCACCGCGCCGACTGGTGCTGGTGGTGCGCGACCTGGCTGAGGAGCAGCCAAACCTCTTTATCCGGGCGATGGGTCCGGCCAAGTCGGTCGCCTTCGGCGCCGACGGCACCCCGAGCAAGGCGGCGGAAGGCTTTGCCCGCGGCCAGGGGGTAACGGTCAGCGACCTCAAGATTGTCGCAACCGAAAAAGGTGAGTATCTCTGCGTCGAGAAGGAAGAGAGCGGCCGGCCGACAGCGCAGCTTTTAGCGGAAATCCTCCCGCGGCTGATCGCTGCTATCCCCTTTAAAAAGTCGATGCGCTGGAAAGATCTCGACGTCCGCTTTGCCCGGCCGATCCACTGGATTGTCGCTCTCTACGGCGGCGAAATCATCCCCTTCAGCTTCGGCGACATCAGCAGCGGCAATGCCTCCTGCGGCCATCGATTCATGGCCAATACCCCCTTTGCGGTGCGGGATTTTGCCGACTACCTGGCCCAGTGCGAAGCCCACTTTGTCATCCCCTCCCCGGTCCGGCGGCGCGAGATCATCAGCCGCAACATCGCTGCCCTGGCCAAGAGCGCGGGCGGCGAAGTGCTTTCCGATGCGGGACTCCTTGAAGAAGTCTCCTTCCTTTGCGAATATCCGAGCGCCGTTCTCGGGACCTTCAATCCCGACTTCCTCCAGGTACCGAAAGAGGTCCTCATCACCTCGATGCGCAGCCACCAGCGCTACTTTTCTCTGGTCGATAGCGCCGGCAAGCTCCTCCCCTGCTTCATCACCATCAACAATACCTTGAGTGACGATCCAAGTGTCGTCGTCAAGGGGAACGAACGCGTCCTGCGGGCCCGTCTCTCCGATGCCCGTTTCTTCTACGAAGAGGATCAGAAGGTCCCCTTGAGCGAGCGGGTCGAAGCGTTGAAGAGCGTCGTCTACCAGCAGAAGCTCGGCACCTCTTTCGAGAAGATGGAGCGTTTCCGCGCCCTCGCCGGCCTCTTCGCCAGTCGCTTTGCCCCGGAACTGCAACCTGCCACCGAACGCGCCGCCACCCTCTGCAAGGCAGATCTGGTCTCGGGGATGGTCGGTGAATTCCCCGAGGTACAGGGGATCATGGGACGCGACTACGCCCTGCGCCAGGGGGAGAGCCTCGAAGTGGCCAACGCCATTGCCGAGCATTACCTGCCGACCTCGGCCGGTGGCGAACTGCCGGCATCGGCGATCGGCGCCTTTGTCTCCCTTGCTGACAAGCTCGATACGGTCTGCGGCTGCTTCGGCGTCGGTCTCATCCCCACCGGTTCGGCTGACCCTTATGCCCTGCGCCGTTGTGCCATCGGCATCCTCAACATCGTCATCAGCCGTAACCTGACCCTTTCGCTCCCTGAGCTGATCGGCCAGAGTCTTGAGCTTCTCAGCGCCAAGCTGACCCGCCCTTGCGCCGAGGTACAGGCCGAGGTTGTCGAATTTTTCCGCGGCCGTCTTCTTAACATCCTGACCGGCCAGGGCTATGCAACGGATCTCGTCGAAGCGGTCCTTTCCGCTTCTTTCGACGATCCGACCGACGCCGTCGAACGGGTCAAAGCCCTCGCCGCTCTCAAGGACCAGGCCGATTTCGAACCATTGGCCGCCGCCTTCAAGCGCATCGGCAATATCATCAAGGGCGGCGTCGAGGCGCCGATTGAACCGGCCCTCTTCGAAGTCGAGTGCGAAGGCGCCCTCTTTGCCGAACTGCAGAAGGTCGAAGCCGGCCTCGAACTCTGTCTGGAGCAACGCGACTACAGCACGGCGCTGCGGGCCATCGCCGCCCTGCGTCCGACTGTCGACGCCTTCTTNNGACGGGGTCATGGTCATGGCCGAGAATCCGCAGGTGCGCACCAACCGCCTTGCCCTTCTCACCAGTGCCGGTCGGCTCTTCTCCGGGATTGCTGATTTTGGCAAGATCGCCTGACTTTAAACTGCGTTATCGACAAAAAGGGCCGCCTCCTGATGGAGACGGCCCTTTTTAGGTTTGGTGGTAAATCCAACGTTTCCCCCTCACCCGGCCTGACAAAGCTCGGTCAAAACTCCGCCGCTCGCCTTGGGGTGAAGGAAGGCGATACGGGTGCCGTGCGCGCCACAACGCGGGACTTCGTCGATGAGGCGAACGCCGGCGGCTTTGAGTTTTTCGAGGGTGGCTGCAAGGTCATCGACTTCGTAGGCGATGTGATGGGTCCCTTCACCGTTCTTTTCGAGGAACTTCGCCACCGGCGAATCGTCAGCAGTCGGTTCGAGGAGTTCAACCCGGCTTTCGCCGACGGCGAAGAAGGCAACTTTCACCTTCTGCTCGGCGACGACTTCCGTCCCTTCAAAAGTCATCCCGAGGACATCGCGGTAAAAAGGAGTCGATGCTTCGATACTCTTCACGGCGATGCCGATGTGATTGATTTTTTTGGTCATGACGTGCTCCTGAAACTCATAATTCATAAATCATAATTCAAAATTCGCCCCTACAGCACCACCGTCTCTTGATGCTCACCAAAGACGTTGCGCAGCACATCAGAAATCTCGCCAAGGGAGGCATAAACCT
>DIKR01000074.1:705-3596 GCA_002424625.1 Desulfuromonadaceae bacterium UBA5613 | reverse complement strand
GGTGAGCACGATACCCGCCTCCGCGTCTTTCTCGGTTCGATCGAACCGGGGCAGGAGCCGGCACAGATCGTTTATCTCAGCACCACCGGCGTCTACGGCGATCAGCAGGGGGCGCTGGTCACTGAAGGTACGCCGACCAAAGCCACCACCAGCCGTGCCCGGCGCCGGCTCGATGCCGAAAATCTCCTCCTTTCCTGGGGCCGGAATCGGGGGGTGAAGATCGTCATTCTGCGGGTTTCCGGGATTTACGGCGCCAATCGTTTGCCGCTCAATCGTCTCCAGGAGGGGGCGCCGGTGCTGCGCAGCGAAGAGTCCCCCTTTAGTAACCGCATTCACGCCGACGATCTTGCCCGTCTTTGCCTCACGGCTGCCGATCAGGGGGAAGATGGCGAGATTATCAACATCTGTGACGGCGAGACCTCGACCATGACCGACTATTTCAACGCCGTTGCTGATGCTTTTGCCCTCCCCCGGCCGCCGCAGGTGACGATGGCGCAAGCCAAAGAGTGCATGCCGCCCTTGCTTCTGTCCTACTTCAGTGAATCGCGCCGTATCGATAACCGCCGCATGCGTGAGCGTCTCGGCGGGGAGCTCCTTTATCCTGATCTTGCCAGCGGGCTTGCGGCCTGTAAAAAGGATCTCGTATGACGAGCAGAAACTGCACATCCCGCAATAGTGGAATGCTCGCCGCCCTGCGCCGGCGCAATGACGAGCTGGAGACAATGGTGGAGCTCGGCAAGGCCCTCACCGTCACCCTGGAGCTGAATGAAGTGCTCAATGCGGTGATGACCAGCGTTTGTCAGACGATCAAGGCGAGCACCTGGTCTCTGCTCCTCCTCGACGAAAGGAGTCAGGAACTGATCTTTGAAGTCGTGGTCTCGCCGGCGGCGGAGCGGCTGAAAGGGAAGCGGCTCCCCGCCGGGCAGGGGATCGCCGGCTGGGTCGCTGCGCACGGTCAGGCGCTGTTGCTGCAGGATGTGCAGCAGGATGGGCGTTTTTGCGCCGAGCATGATCGGGGCAGTTTTTTTGCCACCCGCTCGATCGCCTGCGTCCCCCTCAAGAGCGCTGACTGCACCCTTGGTGTCATCGAGCTGATCAACCCTTTCGATGAAGGGTTTGTCGAAGATGACCTGCTTCTGCTTGCCACTATTGCCGATTTTGCCGCGATTGCCATTGAAAACGCCCGCAACTATCAACGGATCCAGCAGTTGGTGATCACCGACGATCTCACCGGTCTTTATAATTCCCGGCACATGGCCAGGCTTATCGAGATTGAGGTCGAGCGTGCTGGGCGTTATAACAAAGAAGTCTCTCTGGTCTTTATTGATCTCGACTTCTTCAAAACCGTCAACGATACCTATGGTCACCTCATCGGCAGTCGGCTGCTGGGCGAATTCGGGGATTTCCTCCGGGAGAATATCCGCAAGGTCGACTTTGCCGCCCGCTATGGCGGCGATGAATTTGTGCTGATCCTCCCCGAGACCAGCAAGGCTGGGGCCTTGATTCTTTGCAATCATCTCCTTGCGGCTTTGCGTCAGCATCATTTTCTTGTCAAAACCAACCTCCCCCCGGCGCAGCTCACCGCCAGTCTCGGTATTGCCACCTTCCCGGAAGATGCCGCCAACAAGGATGATCTCGTTGCCAAAGCCGACCAGGCGATGTACGTCGTCAAGGTGAACTCGCGCAACGCTGTGCACTGCGCCTGAGTCCCTTTACGAATCTGCGCCCCCCCGCCCCTTTTCCTTTAACCGCACCCCTTCCGGCGTCAGTTCAACCAACCCCGCCTTGAGTAGGCTGCCGACCGCCTTCTTGAAACTCTTCTTGCTCATCCCCAGCCGGGCCTGGATCATCTCCGGCGGACTCTGATCGTGCAGCGGCAGAAAATTTTCTCCCTGCAGGGCGGCCAGGATAATGCTGCGCGCTTCGGCTGCCCCTTCGCTGCCGACCTTGCGCAGGATAATATCGAGTTTGCCGTCTTCGCGCACCCGTTTGACATAGCCGGTCAACTTCATCCCCGGCACCATGCCGCTTTGCAGCTCATCGCGATAAACCACCCCGATATAGCGATGATTGACCACCACCTTGGCGCCGAGATCGGTAAAGGTCCAGAGCAGGAGATCGACGGCGTCGCCGGCGTTCAGGTCGGCGCAGGTCTCTTCCAGCCAGTCGTCGAGACGGGCGCTGGCAAAGGGGCGCCCTTCGCGGTCGAGAGCGATGCGCACCAGGTAACTGCGTCCGGTCTGCATCCGCTCCGGCTGTTGACTCAAGGGGACGAGGAGATCCTTCTCCACCCCCCAGTCGAGAAAGGCGCCGGGACTGCCGATGCTGCGCACCTTGAGCAGCGCAAACTCGCCGACCTGGGCCGAGGGGAGTCGCAAGGTCGCTTGCAGATGTCCGCTTTTGTCGCGAAAGAGGAAGACCGGCAAAATCTCTCCGGCGCTCACCGCATCGGCTGCTTCTTTGCGGGGGAGGAGGAGCAGTTCGCCGTCGCTGCGCAGCCAGATGCCGCGGTCATCGGTCTTTTCAACCACGAGACGATGGATTTTACCAATTTCGAGCATAGGGCCTCCGGCCAAGAGTTCAGGCAAAGGAACAGAGATATTCGACGATTCCGTCGGCAACAGCAATTTCGAAGAAGGAACCGGCCGGGACATCGAAAGCGCTGCCGGCCAGGTAGTTCTGCCATGCTCCGTTTGTGCCGATGCGGACGCGGCAGCTGCCGGCGATGATCTCCATTGTCTCGGCAGTGCCGACGTTGAATTTATATTCGCCCGGATAAATCAGCCCCAGAGTCTTTCTGCTGTTGTCAGCGAGCAGGATGGTGTGACTGACGACCTTGCCGTCAAAGAAGATATTGGCTTTGGCGGTGACAGTGACGTTGTGAAATTGTT
>DIKR01000074.1:0-593 GCA_002424625.1 Desulfuromonadaceae bacterium UBA5613 | reverse complement strand
GTTCTCGCAGGGTCTCCCTGCCGGCAACGGAGAAAGGTCAGCCATGAACGATACCATCAAGATCGGGGTCAGTTCCTGCCTGCTGGGTGAGCGGGTCCGTTATGACGGCGGTCATAAGCACAATGATTACATCACCGACATTCTCGGAAACTATTTCTCCTTTGTGCCGGTCTGTCCCGAGGTCGGTTGTGGTCTGCCTGTTCCCCGCGAAGCGATGCGCCTCGAAGGCGATCCAACGGCGCCGCGATTACTGACCAACAAGAGCCGCGTCGATCTCACCGCACAGATGCAGGTTTTCTGCGCCAACAAAATCAAAGAGTTGGCGGGGGAGGATCTCTGCGGCTTTATCTTCAAGAAGGATTCCCCGAGTTCCGGCCTCTTTCGCGTCAAGGTTTACAATAACGGCATGGCAATGAAGAACGGCCGCGGTCTCTTTGCCGCGGCTGTCGCCAAAAACTTCCCGCTGCTGCCGATGGAGGAGGAAGGGCGCCTCAACGATGCGCCGCTGCGCGAAAACTTTATCGAGCGGGTCTTCAGTTACCGGCGCTGGAAAGACTTTCTTGCCAGCGCGCCGACGCTGGGAGGGTTGGTGG
>DIKR01000126.1:6747-6869 GCA_002424625.1 Desulfuromonadaceae bacterium UBA5613 | reverse complement strand
CGGTGCGCAGCGCATCGTGCAGATGCTGGGTTAGGGAGAAAAAGCCATGTCCATTCTACTCAATAAAGACTCAAAAGTACTGGTCCAGGGGATGACTGGCCGCAGCGGCCTCTTCCATGCCC
>DIKR01000126.1:4128-6688 GCA_002424625.1 Desulfuromonadaceae bacterium UBA5613 | reverse complement strand
CCGGTCTTCAACACCGTCGAAGAGGCGGTGCGCCACACCGGCGCCACCGTCTCGATGATCTTCGTGCCGCCGCCGGCCGCCGCCGACGCCATCCTCGAAGCCGGCGCCGCCGGACTGGAGCTGGCGGTCTGCATCACCGAAGGGATTCCGGTCGCCGATATGGTGCCGGTCAAGGCTCTGCTGGCGCGGATGAAGATGAAGCTGATCGGCCCCAACTGCCCCGGCGTCATCACCCCCGGCGAGTGCAAGGTCGGGATCATGCCCGGCTACATTCATAAACCAGGGACGATCGGCGTTGTTTCCCGCAGCGGCACCCTCACCTACGAAGCGGTCAAGCAACTCACCGATGCCGGCCTCGGCCAATCGACCTGCGTCGGCATTGGCGGCGATCCGATTATTGGCCTGAGCTTCATCGATTGTCTCAGTCTTTTCAATGATGATCCGGGCACCGAAGGGGTCTTCATGATCGGCGAGATCGGCGGCGGCGCCGAAGAAACGGCGGCGAGCTGGATCAAAGAAAATATGAAGAAGCCGGTCGCCGCCTTTATTGCCGGAGCCACCGCGCCCCCCGGAAAGCGCATGGGGCATGCCGGCGCCATCATTACCGGTGGCAAAGGGCGCGCTGCTGACAAGATCCGTGTTCTCAGCGAGTGCGGAGTCACCGTCGCGAGCAGCCCGACGAAGATGGGGGAAGCGATGCGGACGGCGCTGGGGAAGAAGTAGCGGCGTGAACGCAAAAGAGGCCCCCGGATAATCAGGGGCCTCTTTTTAAACCAATCTCTCGAAGTTACCCCCCGAACATCCTCCCGAAAATCCCCTTCTTCTCCTGCTCCCGCTTCTCCTGAATCTTCCGCAATCCTTTACGTGCCAGGGTGTTGCGAGCATCGATTTTCAGCGCTTTGTTGAACTCGGTCTCCGCCAGTGCCTCCTGTCCACCGTCGATCAGGATCCAGCCCTTGAAGGCAAAGGCGGGGGCGGTGCGCTCCATGGTGATGGCGCGATTGAGCATCTGCTTGGCGCGGTCGAGGGTAGGGCGGCTGGCGGCATACTGGGGGTTGCGATAGATCGCCCAGGCGAGGTGCGCCAGGGTGTCGCCGTTATCCGGCTCGATGGCGCAGGCATCTTTCAAGGTCTTCTCGGCATTGTCCCACTCTTCCATATCGATAAAGACCTTGCCTGACTGGGCCTGGATCTCGGCGCGAAAGCGTTCATCCCCTTTATGGCCGAGGCCGATCGTCTCGGCGCCGAAAAGTTGATCGTACTTCTCCTTTTTGACGACATCGGACAGGGTTTCATAGGCGTTGGCGAACATCGCCATGATCTCTTCAGCTTGAGCGGCTTCCGTACCGCCGAGTCGCATCAGGAGGTCGGGTCCGAACTCTTTGCTGCGGGCAAAATAATTTTCTTTGAGCTGGTTGAATGAGAACCTCTCCTGAGTCAGACCGAGGATTTCGTAGTAATTCTTCCCTTGCAGGCGGGCAAAGGTGGCAGCGACGGCGCTGCCACCTTCTGCCGGCGCTGCGGTGACAGCCGGAGTCGGCACCGCGTCTTGATGCGATTTGTCGCGGAGATCGTTAAAACTTTCGAGTTTCCCCCACTCGCTATTCTCCTCCAGTGCCTCGACAGGAGCATTAAAGAGGCCGCGCAGCGGCCAGGGGGGCGCGTCTGCTGCCGTCGTCGGGGTGGCGCTGCAGCGGATCATCCCCAAGGATTGGAGGAGAAAAAGGAAAGGAAAGAGTTCTGCATTTCCGGCGGTGCTGCTGGCGGTCCGCTGCGCACCACTCAGCAGCGGCAGGAGCGCGCACTCTGCTTCGCTCAGGCGCAGGGAGTTAATGTGGCGGAAATAGTCCGGAGTTTTGACCGGATAGTGGTCTTTGATCCGGGAAAAATAGGCCGCGCTGCGGGCTGGCGTCCAGGTGGAGCGGAGCCCCTGAAGGATAATCTCGGCGAGGTTGATGGTGATGACCTGTAAGCCGGGAGGGAGGGTCAGGGGCTGGAATTTTGCGGTCATTGCCGGAAAGGCAAAGCCGGCCAGTAGTTCCTGGGTGAGGTAGGAAAATTTCTGTTCCAGGAGTTCATGGTAGTGGAGGCAGCCCATCTGGATGATGAGGTTATGACGAAATTCGCCGGACTGGGCGTAATATTGGTATTCTGCGTCATTGATCACCCCCTGCCGCAGGAGGTAATCGCCAAAGTCGCGATGGACGAAGCCGGGGCGCAGTGACACCGGCGCGCCGTTGACGAGCAGCAGCTGCCGCGAGACCTGACCGTCGTTGAGGGTCAACTCTCCCGAGAGGGAGTGGAGAAAGGCCTGGGTGAGGTAGCGGTCGAAGCTGCTGGCGCGGGGGGCCGCTGCGGCCGGCGTAACCTCCGCCATTTCCGACTTTTTTAATGCTTGATCGATAGCGGATTGCAGCTGCCCCGGGGTGAAGGGCTTTTCGAGAAAGGCGCTGACGCCAAGCTCCTGCATGGCGGTTTGGTAGCGGGCACCTTTGTAAACGCCACTCATCACCACCACCGGCAGTATCGCCGTCTTGCTGGACGCGCGGAGTTTGCGCAG
>DIKR01000126.1:2124-4079 GCA_002424625.1 Desulfuromonadaceae bacterium UBA5613 | reverse complement strand
TCAGGGCGGTGATACCGTCGCCGGACCGCTCGCAGTGATAGCCCCGGGCCTGCAAGCGTTGCTGCAGCAGCGCCGCCAGGGCGGGCTGATCTTCGACAATCAGGATGCGGTGCCGGGCGGTGCCGGGCGTCACCATCGTCACCTGGCAGACGAGCGCTGGCGCAGCCGGTAGCTGCGCACGGCGTCGTTATGGCTCTTCAGATCAGCAGAGAAGACATGGCTGCCATCCCCCTTGGCGACAAAATAGAGGTAATTGGTTTGGGCCGGGTAAGCGGTGGCGCGTAAGGCATCGGCGCCGGGCGAGGCGATCGGACCCGGTGGCAGCGCCTCTATTTTATAGGTATTGTAGGGAGTTCGGCGTTGCAGGTCAGCCTTGCTGATACTGCCATTGCTATGGTTGGTGCCGTAAGTCACCGTCGGATCGGCCTGGAGCGGCATGCGGATACGCAGGCGGTTATGAAAGACTGAGGCGATAGTCGGCATCTCCTCAATCTTTCTCGCCTCTTTCTGCACAATCGAGGCGAGGGTCACCAGTTGCGGCAGGGTCAGTCCCTGCTCCTTGGCCGCAGCGATCAGCTCATCTGACAGCCGTTTGCGGAACTCCCGCACCATCATCTGTAACAGCTGCCGCGGCGTCGCGTCGATGGCGGCAAAGTAGGTCTCGGGAAAGAGGTAGCCTTCCAGTGAGGGGCCGGGAAGATCGAGACTTTTGAGGAACTCGGGATCGCGACTGAGGCGGAGGAATTCATGCGCCGGGCCATAGCCGAGATTCTCCAGGCGGGCGGCAATCTCCTTGAGGGCAAAGCCTTCGGGGATGGTGATGCGGCGCAGGACAATGTCGCCGGCGAGAAGTCGACGCAAGATCTCTCCCGGTGTTGCCGCCCGGGAAAAATCGTAGATGCCGATCTTGATCGCCCCCTCGCCCTTTTTGAAACGGCTGAGGAACCGGAAGTTGTTGGCACTGGTGATGATGCCGTTTTTTTCGAGCAGGATCGCTGTCTGGGTGATCGACATGCCGGGGGGAATCGACAGGCGGACCGTCGTGGGCGGGGCGATCGGACGGGTGGTAAAGAGCCAGAATTGTCCAAGCAGAAAGGTCGGCGGCAGCAGCAGGCAAAGAAACGCCAAGATGATAGAGGTCCGTCGAGTCATTGGCGATCAAAATCCATTAGGAGGCGAAAGTCTGGGTTATTTTAGAGAAGAGCACCGTCAGAGTCAAGCCGCTCCCCCGGTGTCTGTCCTCAGGCGTTGAAGCGACTCTCTGTACCGTCGAGGAGGCGGCGGATGTTGGCGCTGTGACGGAGAATAACGAGGATGCTGATCAGCAGGGACGCCGCCAGTAGCTCGTGGGAGCGATTGATGAAAATGACCAGGAAGGGGAGGAGTGTCGCTGCCGCAATCGAGCCGAGGGAGACGTAGCGAGTTTTGTAGAGGATGCCGCCGAAAAGAACCATGGCGATCAGGACCGCCAGCGGTGAAAGGATCAGGTAGATGCCGAGGGCGGTTGCCACCCCTTTTCCCCCCTTGAAACCGAGATAGACCGGATAACAATGACCGAGAAACGCGGCCACAGCCACGGCGGCGACGCCCCATTCGGGGAGAAGGAGCGTGAACTTGGCAAAAGCGACGGGAATGGCGCCTTTGAGAAGATCGCCCAGGAGGGTGAGGATGCCGAGTTTTTTGCCGGCGACGCGGTACACATTGGTCGCACCGATATTGCCACTGCCGGCGTTGCGTATATCCCCTCCGCCGAAGAAACGGGTGAGGAGGACACCACAGGGGATGGCGCCGATAAGATAGGCAGCCAGGAGGATGATCAAGAGAAAAGGGACAGACATGAAAAGCTCCAGAAAATAACAAAAGCGGCCAGGGCCGTTTTTTTACCATAAATATTTGTGGCGAGCAAACTTTTGAACAACATCCACAAGGACCACGAACTGTGTTGACACAGTATT
>DIKR01000126.1:0-1995 GCA_002424625.1 Desulfuromonadaceae bacterium UBA5613 | reverse complement strand
CCAAAACCAATACACTCGTAGGAGTTAACAGTGGAATCGATCATCGGCGAACTCTTTTTTATTTTTTTTCTGATCCTCGCCAACGGTTTTTTTGCCGGTTCAGAGATTGCCATCATCTCGGCACGCAAAAGCACCATCTCAAGGCTGGCCGCGGAAGGGAATTCCAGCGCAAGGGTCCTTGAAAAGTTGCAGAATGATCCTCACCGTTTTCTGGCGACGGTCCAGGTTGGTGTGACGGTCGTCGGCTCATTGGCGTCGGCCGTCGGCGGTGCGGCGGTCGTCGCCTACCTCAGTCCACTCCTGAAGGCTTCCCCTTATCCCCTGCTCAGTGGTGCCGCCGAACCGATTGCTCTCGTTATCGTCGTCGCCATGGTCTCTTACTTCTCTTTGATTCTTGGAGAATTGGCCCCCAAGACCATCGCGCTGCAATATTCGGATCAGATGGCGTTGTTTGTGGCGAAACCGGTGAACGCTCTGGCAACGGTGGCAGGGGTCATGGTGAAGTTTCTGACCCTCTCAAACCGGGCGGTTCTTGCTCTGCTCGGAATCAAACCCGCCTCCGGCCAGGACTTTGTCACCCGCGAAGAGGTGCTCCATGCCGTCGCTGAAGCTGGAGAGTCCGGAGTGTTGAGCAAGCATGAGCATAAAGTCATCGCTAACATGCTCGACTTCGGCCAAACGCAAATTTCGGAGGTCATGGTTCCTCGTAACCGGATGATCGCTCTTGACCTTGACGCGCCGCGAGATGAGATTATGCGAACAGTCAGGGAAAACAAGTATTCCCGCTACCCGATCTACCAGAACAATCGGGAGAACGTTGTTGGGTTCATCCACAGCATGGACCTGTTTCTGCAAAGTTCGGACGGAGGTGAAGCCTTCAGTCTGGGGGGAATTCTCAGGAAGCCGCTCTTTGTCCCGGAAAGTCAGCGGGCCAACAAACTGCTTAAAGAGATGCAGCGAAAAGGGACGCACATGGCCTTTGTGGTCGATGAGTACGGAGGTCTTGAAGGCCTGGTGACCACCGAAGATCTCCTGGAGGAACTGGTCGGAGAGATCGTCGACGAGCATGACGACGGTGACGGTACACGGGTCACGCGCCTGGAAAACGGCAGCTTTCTGGTGGACGGGGTCCTCTCGCTCAACGATCTGGAGGAGCTCCTTGATGTGAAGTTCGACGAAGGGCTCCCTTATGACACCCTTGCCGGGATGATGCTGAGCGAATTCGGAAGGTTCCCAGAGCGGGGGGAGAAATTGGCTTGGCGTGACTATGTGCTTGTTTGCGAAGAAGTCACGCCGATTTCTATCGTCCGGGTGCGGGTGGAGAAAAATACGGCCAGAGCCCCCTTATCTTGACACTACGCCAGCTGTCGGGGCTCTTTTACAGCTTCATCTTCCGCCAAATAGTGGTCACGACACCGATTGCGCCGGAACGAGGGGATTGGAATGCCTTATAGGCGGTGTTGTCGGAAGAAAACCACTCGCCATCATCCTTGATGCGGTAACGGCGAAGAATGGTGTCGCCCCAGTTATTGTTCACCAAGGCAATGTCGCCGTTTTTCACTTCCCCGCCCAGCCGGAAAATGACCAGATCATTGTCCTGAATTGTCGGGGCCATGAAATCACCGTAGGCCACCAGGGCATAGCAGTCCGGGGAACTGCCGGGCACGGCAATGTAACCAAGAAAGTCCGCCGGATCCAGTCGCTTTGGAAACTCCGAGGCAATGCGCCGGAGCAAAGGCGTCATCGTGCCAGAGGGTTTTATGGCATGTTCTTCGATGTCCGGATTCCCCTCGCCCGAAGCTAGCCACTCTTCATTAATCTGATACAAATGGGTCATGGCGATCAGCAGGGTGGTCGAAGGAACTTTTTTGCCCTGCTCGATACTACTCAGAAAGCCCTGGGCAATGCCGAGCGATTCGGCAAAATCCTTCTGTGTCAGGCCACGGCTCTGCCGTATTTGGCGAATTCGTCCCCCCAGGGAAACCTGAACCTCTT
>DIKR01000072.1:167-4136 GCA_002424625.1 Desulfuromonadaceae bacterium UBA5613 | reverse complement strand
AGGTTCAG
Source organism: Desulfuromonadaceae bacterium UBA5613 (assembly GCA_002424625.1). Classification (GTDB taxonomy): domain Bacteria; phylum Desulfobacterota; class Desulfuromonadia; order Desulfuromonadales; family UBA2197; genus UBA2197. Next base: position 4,128 of record DIKR01000072.1, on the reverse strand, counting down.
CCCCTCCTTTACCAGGTAAGGTGGGAAGCGATACATCTCTTACGAGACATATAGTCAACCCCCTTCCGAACCGTACGTGCAATTTTCACTGCATACGGCTCTCGATTAACCTAACCCTTGTTAGAATTGCTTCTGGTAGATTTGCCGGCATGAATATCTGACATGTGGCATTTCCTGCACACTGCCAGAGTTTTCCTGTTCATTGCTGCCATTATCTGCTGCCAGAAGTGCTTCTTCCCTTGCACATCCTTCATTCTGCGAATGTGATGGACCTGAACGTTCTCCGCCGAACCACATAGGGCACATTCTTTGGCCATGATCCTCTGGTCTAGGGTCGTGACTGCGGTTGTGAACATGTAGGTTTGGGGAGTGATGTCAACGTTCCATACACATGCCGCCTTAGCCAGTTCCGTGACTCTGAACTGCTTCATGGTCCTGGCCCCTTTTGCGGTTTCGTACGTTACCGTGAACTTGTGGTTGCATACGAAGCGGCGTGCGATGGCAGTCACCGGCGACTTGTACTTCCTGCCGAAAGTCCTATGCAGACTTTCATCGTACAGCCACTGCAACCTGGAAAGCTGGTTTTTGACGCGGCCAGCAAGCTTGTAATACTGAGCGAATCCTGCCAGTTCGGCGTTGTAGGTGCTCAGTATCTCAGTGTCGGTTCGGTTGGCTATGGCCGGGCGGTCGGTTGCCCTCAAAGTGTCATAGTCGCCGACTCCATGAGAGTTGGCGAAGTCTCGGATCTTTTCGACCGGGACCTCCAAGATGATTCCGCCACTGATTGTCCGCTTTACCGTGGGTTTCCCATTGACCATTACGCTCTTGGTTACCCGAGGATCACGGAGAGTTCTGACGTTGTAGCCGAGGAAGCTCATGCCATCTTCGGCGTGACTGATCTTGGTCTTCTCTGCGGAAGTTTCCAGCATCAGTTCAGTTTTCAGGAAGCCTTCAAGCTCCTTTTTAATCCTTTTCGCATCTTCCTTCGATCCGATGATGCCGATGACGAAGTCATCAGCGTACCGGCAGTACTTCATCCTTCTGAAGTTTGAGTCATTTCCGTCGAAAGGAGGTGTGTTGAGGATCTGCTTTTCGTCTTCCTTAATCTGATTCAGAATCTTCGCGTAATCCTTGCCTGCCTCTTTCCGCTTTGCCAGGCTCATCCTTCTCCGATTCCTCCTCTGGATCGATCCCAGGTAATTCCTGTTTCCCTGGCGTTTGATTCCTTTGTCGAAATTGGAAATTTTGCTTTTGGCCCACTCGTCCAGTTCGTTGAGGTAGATGTTGGCGAGCACCGGGGAGATGATGCCTCCCTGAGGTGTGCCGCTGTAGGTTCCTCTGTACTGCCAATCTTCCATGTACCCTGCCCTCAGGAATTTCTTGATGAGGTTGATGAATTTCCAATCGTCGATCCTTTTTCCCAGGATTTCGACAAGCTTGGCATGGTTGATATTGTCAAAGTACCCCTTGATATCCACCTCGACGAGCCACTTGGTGCTCGTCCAGTTCCTTTGAATCTGTTTGAGTGCCGTGTGGCAGGAGCGGTTAGGCCTGAATCCATGGGAGAGATCTGAGAACGTCTCCTCATAAATTTGCTCAAGGATGATTTTGATCACACTCTGCACGAGCTTGTCGTTTCCGCCGGGAATTCCCAATGGACGCTTCTTGCTCGGGTTCCCTTTTTTGGGGATGTGTATTCTTCTAACGGGCTTCGGAACATAGGTTCCAGCTTTGATATTCTCAATCAGCGCCTTGATCCTTTTGGGCGACATCCCGTCCAGGGTGTCATTCTTGTCAATACCCGGGGTGGTTGCGCCTTTATTTCCTTGAATCCTGGCATATGCCTCGATCCAGAGATCGGGGTAGTTGGTCATCAGCTGAAAGAGTCTCTTGGCCTTTACCTGATTCCTCGAACAAGTGGTTATGCCATCGAGTCTCTTACTCGTTCTATCAGATAGCATTGGCTATCCTCCTTTCAGTTTTCTCGTTGGCAGGTTAACTGCCGCCCTTCCTCCCGAGCAGTAACGCTTTCCCTCCCCTCGCGGTTCGGTTGTGCGGCTGCCGGTGGATCGTATTCTTGTGGGAACCGATCCCTGCCTTGGACCATTACAGCAAGACTTCGAGTAATATGGCGGCTCCGTTGTCATATTGGTCGCCCTATGCGGCCAACTTAGACAATCCCGGATTTCAGCGTAGGCGAGATACGACGTACTTAGGTCTCCCGTTCGTTCTTTATCCTTCTAACCGAAGGCAGTGCCGAGTATGTCAGATGAATGGCTTCCAGACCTTTAAGCCATTCAATACTCGATGCATCTTCTCACCCATTCTTATCGATGCAGGGTGCCATCTCCCCACTTTAGAACTAGGATTCAACCAATTCAGGCTTGACCATATACGTCTTGTCCTGATGACTTTTTTGACTACAATGGGTTCGTCTCACGTCACCTTTTCCCAGCATGCTACACTCCCCTTTCCTTTTCAGGATTTTCAAGCCTGTTACCAGGCAAGGATGAGCTGGGTGGACACAGAATTTTCTGACAATTCTGACCATCTGTGATGGCACTCTTTCCTACGCCGCGAACCGGCGCACATCAGGGTGGCACAGGAGGATGTCGATCTGGTCGACACGCTCCTCGATCCACGCTTTGCGCTTTTCGGCCGCGACGGTCCCGGACCGGAGCAACGCGGAGCGCAGCCCGGCCTTGTCGAGCACCGTCTGGATTCGGGCGCCGCAGTCGCGCTCGTTCGAGTAGGTGAAGTAGCAAAGCACCTTCTCGCCCCGCGCCCGACAGTCGTGGACCTTGTCAATCAGCCACTGGTCCTTTGGGGTCCGCTCAAGCGCGATCTCAGTCAGCTCAATCGTCACCGGAAACTCGCCGATGACGGTCTTGCCATCAGGGCCGTGCTTTTGCAGCTTGATTTCGACCTTGTCCTCGCGCAGCCGATCCGGCCAGCTTAAGGATGCGTGCAGAAACTTGGAGACGAGCGGCGCAGTGTTGAAAAAACCCGCCCGAACCGCCGCCCCCATCTGTTCACGGAACTGGCGGTCCACGCTCCCGTAGGCCTCCTGCATCGCCTCGGGCATCTCCAGGGAGATCCGGTGCTCGCTGTACGGCACCAACTCCCGGTCAAGGTCGTCCAGATTGAAGAACACCGCCTTGCTCACCAGATACTTTTCGTAAATGGCCGCGGAGATCCCGGTCATCGGCCGGGAGTGCACCGCTTCCTTCCCCTTGGCATTAACGGTCTTCATCTCCTTGCTGCCAAAGGCGTCGCAGAACTGGTGCAGCATGGAATAGTCGTAACCATCCTCCTTCAGTTCTCGATAGGAGAGGCTCCAGAGCAGGTAGAACAGGTCGCGGGCATAGCCTCCGGTTAAGGTTCCGGTGAGTCCGAGCACCTTCTTGCCGGCGTTCATCACCCATCGGCCGGCCATCCCCTGGACACCATCGTTTTTCAATGCATGGATTTCGTCCGCGATCACCAGGTCAATCTGGTTGCGGAACTTCTTCTTGGCCAGATACCCATCGGACACGATCCCCGTATAACTGTGCTCCGGGACCGGCCGCAGGAGGATTTCCCCGCACAGACGCGGTTTGTCCTCCCGGGTCGGGGTACTGCGCCAGTCGCTGCGCTTGACTTCCTCGCCGGAGCCGTTGCGCCGATACATCCCGGCAAAGCGCGGCGCCACGCAGCGCATCGCTCCGCCAGTATGCTCGGCCAGCGTCTTGAGGTCGTCGAGCGTCATCGGCTCCATCTCCCACTCTTTCCCCCCCGCAATCCGGCGGTTGGACCTTTTCATGAAGGGATGGCCACAGCGCGGGCACCGTACACCCCGCTCTTTAGGGTCTCGCCGCTTCAGAATATCCTCGCGGCGGGCGCCGTCCTCACTGAGAAAGCTGCGGACCGCGTAGGGCTCGCAGTGATAGTGACGGCGAAGTTTCGAATACGGCAGCAGGCA
>DIKR01000072.1:0-132 GCA_002424625.1 Desulfuromonadaceae bacterium UBA5613 | reverse complement strand
GAACCGGTACGATCCGGCCGGCAAGGTGGCCTTGATCTCCTCCTGCCAGGTCGACACCAGTGTCGGCGGGCAGGTGATCAGGACATTCAGATGCTGTTGGCTCCCTTTTTTCAGGTGATCCAGATAGAGCCA
>DIKR01000099.1:4137-4929 GCA_002424625.1 Desulfuromonadaceae bacterium UBA5613 | reverse complement strand
GATCGTTATTCGCTACTCGATGATGACACAATCGATGATGGCATTAATTCTCCGGTTTTTCTGACGCCCCTCAGGCGTATCGTTATAGGAGATACGCCGGGTGGGACCGTACCCCTTGGCGGAGAGACGGGAGCGCTCAATCCCGAATTTTTCCACCAAATAGTTCACCACGCTTTCGGCGCGCTGCTGCGAGAGTTTCATGTTGTGCTCAAAGTCGCCGACGTCATCAGTGTGCCCCTCTATGGCGGCCGTAGTCGTCGGATACATTTGCATGTAATCGCCGACCCTGTTGACTTCGTCATGATACCCGGACGTTATTTCGGCACTGTCCGTAGCGAATTCCACCTTCAGCAGCATGCAGAGCCGATCGGGGGGCGGAGCGATATCTTTGACATTGAAAGCGCAATCGATGATAGCGTTGATGCGCCGGTTTTTCTGCCTCCCTTCCTCCGTTGCGTTGTCGGCGATCGGCTTGGTTTTACCATATCCCTTGGCCGAGAGGCGGGAAGGGTCAATAGCGAAATCAGTAATCAAGGCGTTGACAACGCTCTCGGCGCGCTGCTGCGAGAGGCGCATGTTGTAATCATCGCTGCCGACCTCGTCGGTATATCCTTCGATAACGGCGGTGGTGGTCGGATTTTTCTTCATAAAGTCACCGACCTTGGCCACCTCGTCACGGTACTCGGGGCGGATATCGGTCTTTTCAATCTCGAACAAAATGTTCAGATAAACGCAGTACTTCATCATCTCCTGCGTCGGCTCTGTAACCGGCAGCGGCGCGAGAGCCTCGGG
>DIKR01000099.1:0-3970 GCA_002424625.1 Desulfuromonadaceae bacterium UBA5613 | reverse complement strand
CCAAATACATAGTGCAACAAAAGAATCAGACAACTTGAGTATGAGTAAGCGAAATAGGGGTCACCAGGTAGGGTCTCCCCTGTTTTCGTCAGCCTTGAATTCTTCCTGATTTTCTTTGACAGGACACAGGAAATGCGACAAGAATTACAAACATGCAGTGCGGACAAGTGTGAGGAAATTTATGAATAATGCACAGAATCCGGCCGAAGTGGCTTGCAATCAGGCAGCATTGGCGCTGCAGCAGGAGCAGGCACTTTATGCCGACTTGGTAAACGCCCTGCCTGCGGGTGTTTACCGGCTCCGGGTCAAATCCCACGGGGAGTGGAGGACGGAAAGCTGGCGGACCATGGCGGGGACGCAGTATTCGCTTGATTTTGCCAGCGACCGTTTTTGCACCATGCTGGGTCTGGCGTACGATGTGCTTGCCGCCGATCCCGGTGTCGTTTCCGACTTGATTCACCCGGATGACAAAACAGATTTCGACGCTCGCAACGCACAAGCGATGAACGACTTTAAAACGTTTATCTGGGAAGGACGGATCATCAGCAACCAGCAAACGAAACGGGTCCATTTCGAATCACAGCCCCGCCGGATAGATTCCGAGACGGTCCTTTGGACCGGGGTTGTCTATGACATCACCGAACTCAAGCAGACGGAGAAGGAACGGGAGCAATTCTATAAATTCTTCCAGACCTCTGCGGATTTGATGTGTCTCGCCGATCCCCATGGCTGTTTCCTGAAAATAAATCCTGCCTTCACCGAGACGCTCGGCTATGCAGAAGCAGAACTGGTGGCGAAACCGATCGTTGAATTTATTCATCCCGACGACAGGCAGGCGACTCTTGACGAAATTGCCCGGCAACTGCAGACGGGCTTTACCCGTAGTTTTAGAAACCGTTATCTTTGCAAGGATGGTTCGGTCAAGTGGCTGTCGTGGCGGGTCAATTACAGTAAAACTGACGGCATTGCCTATGCCACCGCCCGCGACATTACCGATAAGAAGCGGGCGGAGGAGGCGTTGCACGAGCGCGAGGAACAGCTTCGGGTCATCTTCGACACCTCCCAGGTCGGGATTGTTCTGGTTAATCCCCAAGGGACGATCCTCTTTGCCAACAACCGCATGGCGGAAATGTTCGGCATGTCGCTCGGGCAGCTGACCGGCAGCACCTATCTCGAGCATCTCCATGCAACGGAACGGCAGACCGGCGATGCCCTTATGGGGCAGCTGATCCGCGGCGATATTCAGGCGGTGGCAGTTGAACGTCATTATCTTCGTGCGGACGGAAGTGATTTCTGGGGTTTTCTCTCGGGAAAACGTCTCGTCAATCCGGATGGTACATTACGAGCCCTGGTCGGGATCATTGCCGATCTGACCGAGCAGAAAAAACTGCAGGAACAACTCACCCAGGCCCAGAAGATGGAATCGGTGGGGCGACTGGCGGGCGGCGTAGCCCATGATTTCAACAACATGCTGAGCGTGATCCTTGGTCATTTGGAACTGGCCGAGACAAAGGGGCCTCTCTCGTTGTCGTTACGCGAGAATCTGGAGCAGATCCGGAAGGCCGCCGAGCGTTCCGCCGCTATTGTCCGTCAACTCCTGGCCTTTGCCCGTAAGCAGACCGTCACGCCCAAGGTGCTCAATCTGAACGAAGCCATGGAGAGCATGCTCAAGATGCTCAGGCGGCTGATCGGCGAAGAGATCGATCTGGTCTGGCGACCAGGAAAAGCGTTGTGGCTGGTGCAGATGGACCCTGCGCAGATTGACCAGCTCCTGGCCAATCTCTGTATCAATGCCCGGGACGCTATCGTCGGCGGCGGCAGAATCACGATAGAAACCGGGAACAAAATCTTTGATGCCGACTTTTGCTCCGGACATAAAGGTTATATTCCCGGGAATTATGTCATGCTCACTGTGACTGACGACGGCAGCGGTATGGACAGGGAGACCCGCCAACATATTTTCGAACCGTTCTTCACCACCAAAGGAGTGGGTCAAGGCACCGGACTCGGGCTGGCCATGGCCTACGGTATCGTCAAGCAGAATGGTGGATTTATCGACGTTTACAGTGAACCGGATCAAGGTACGAGCTTCAAAATCTATCTGCCCCGCTGTTCGGGCCAGGAGGAACCGGCCGAGACGGCCGGCCCGCTGAAACCGGTCGGACGCGGCCAGGAGACCGTGCTGCTGGTTGAAGACGAACCGGCCATTCTCGATCTGGGCAAACAGTTGCTGGAAATACAGGGGTATCGGGTGCTGCCGGCCGCTACGCCGGGCAAAGCCATCCGTCTGGCCGAGGAACACTGCGGCGAGATACATCTGTTGCTGACCGACGTTATCATGCCGGAAATGAACGGACGAGAACTGTCGAGGAAACTGCTCTTCCTTTATCCGGGCCTCAAGTGCCTGTTCATGTCGGGCTACACGGCCGATATCATTGCCCACCACGGCGTGCTGGAAGAAGGGGTCCACTTCCTCCAGAAGCCGTTCTCCCTGGATGCTTTGGCGGCCAAGGTACGTGAAGCGTTGGATCATTAGCCGAGAGCAAGTGATTTGGTTGTTGATTCACGCCCCTTTCCCCTTGCCAGCAACGTGCGTTACAGGTAGTTTACGGCAAAATTGCGTATGCTGCTGTAAAGGAAGATCGCATGGAAGAATTTGCTCTTGCCGGGCACGAATTTATCGAACTGCACAAATTATTGAAGGTCACTGCCGTCGCCTTGAGTGGCGGCGAGGCCAAAGTGATGGTCGCTGAAGGTCTGGTGACGGTCGATGGCGTCGTGGAACTGCGCAAGCGCTGCAAGATCCATTCGGGGCAGACCGTCGAATGCAACGGCAATACGATAGCGGTGGTAGAATAGTGAGCGAAGAGGTGACTCCGGCGCCCGATGCCTTGTTGCGACTGGTACGGACGAAGATGCCCTTTGGCCGTTATGCCGGCACCGCCCTGGTCGATCTCCCCGAACCCTATGTGGTCTGGCTGGCTGGCCAGGAACTCCCGGCCGGGGAACTCGGCCGCATGCTACGGGAAGTCTACGAAATCAAGGTCAATGGTCTTGAATACCTCTTCAGATCAATCCCGCGCTGAACTTCCCTGGAGCACTGGCACCACCCCGCTGATGCTCGCCCCGCTGCAGGGGGTGACCAACCGCGCCCTGCGTGCCTGCTTTATCGATCGCGTCCGACCCGATACGGTCTTTACCGAATTCATGCAGGCGCGCAATCAGGGGGCCAAGGCCCTCTCGGCTGCGGATCGTCGTGAGGCCGGCGCGACGCATGGCGACGTCCCTCTCGTGGCCCAGCTCATCGGCCACCGTCCCGAGGTTCTGGTATTGGCGGCCCAGACGGCGCAGGCCGCCGGTGCCCGCCACCTCAACTTCAACCTCGGCTGCCCTTTTGGCCGCCATGCCACCGGCCTCAGTGGTGGCGCCCTCCTCAGCCGTCCCGAACTCCTCCCCGAGATCATTTTTGCCCTGCGTGCGGCGATTCACGGCAGCTTCTCGATCAAGCTGCGCGCCGGCTATGATAATCCGGAACAGATCTTTTCCCTCCTCCCTCTTTTCGAAGCTGCGCAGGTCGACTATCTCGTCCTCCATCCCCGCACTGTCGTCCAGAAGTATGGCGGGAGTGCCGACCACGCCATCACCGCGCGGGTGGTGCAGAGCACCGCCCTGCCGGTGATCGCCAATGGTGATATCGTCTCGGCGGCGCAGGGGCGGCAGATTCTTGCCGCCAGCAACGCTGCCGGTTTGATGCTCGGACGCGGCGCCATTGCCGACCCCCAGCTCTTTAGTCGTCTGCGCGGGGTGGCGCCGGAGGACCCGTCGGAGGGGGAGTTGCTTCGGGAATTTAGCGACTACCTCAGTGATCTGCTGACGCGCTATGAGCCCCTCTTCTGCGGCGAACAGCAGATCCTGGCCAAGCTCAAGGAGGTGCCGGCCTTTGTCATCGATCCTCGTCTTCTCCCCCTGG
>DIKR01000080.1:1171-11352 GCA_002424625.1 Desulfuromonadaceae bacterium UBA5613 | reverse complement strand
CCCCGCTCGCCGGCATATTTCAGCGCTTCCCAGGCACGATCGATATCCATAAAGCTGGAACGACACAATCCGGCAATCTGCGGCCCCTTGATCATCTGGGCGATTTTTTTGACCGCCTCGAAATCCCCCTCGGAAGCAATGGGGAAACCGGCTTCAATGACATCAACATTGAGTTTTTCGAGTTGCGTGGCAATCCGCAGCTTTTCATCGATATTCATACTGCAGCCCGGGGCCTGCTCGCCATCGCGCAAGGTCGTATCAAAAATCTTGATCATTTTGCTCTGACTCATGATGTGCTCCTTTTTGTTGGGGTCATTATGAAAAAACTTCTAACCTCTTGAAATATTGCTTGATTCTCTGAAAATTTATTCACATTGTGAAAAATAAAAAGCTCCCGCCCTTGACTACAGGGGCGAGAGCTTGTGCGCTTCGCGGTACCACCCTGATTCAGCTCCTGTAAAGGAGCCCTCTTGATGCCGTTAACGGGGCAACCGGCGGAGACTACCCTTCCCTTCTGGGGAAGATTCGCATCCGCAGCTCCAAGGCGAGTTCAGTCTTTTTCTGTACCGGCTTGCAGCGACCGCCGGCTCTCTGGGGACAGAAAGGGAGACTTACTACTCCTCTTCATTGCTTTTCAATTAAAATTTAAACGATATTTAGCTGTTGCTGTCAAGTCATTTCCAACAAATGTCAAAATCTGGTCAAATCAGCCCGGCTTTAATATCAGGAAATACGACGCGGACGACGTGAAAATGAATAAAGGTAACCGATCGGACCGGAGAGCATATAAGCAAATGCCAGACTGAAAAGGCTGATTTCCGGCTTGGCAACAATGACGATAATCAAAAAAATCAATATCACCAAAATCCAGAAAGGTTGCCGCTTGAAAAGTTCCGGATCCTTAAAAGAATAATAACGGAAATTACTGACCATCAGCATCGCCAGAACATAGATCAGAAGCAGGACTGAAATCTTTTTGATCTCCCCGGAACCACCGAGTTCGTAAAAGATCAGAACACAGGACGCAACCATGCCAGCCGCAGCCGGCGTCGGCAGACCGACAAAGCGCTTGGACTCGACCGTAGCAACCTGCACATTGAAGCGAGCCAGGCGCAGGGCGCAACAGACGACGTAAAGGAAGGCCGCCAACCAGCCAAGTTTGCCAAAAGGTTTGAGTGCCCAGGCAAACATGAGAAGGCCGGGAGAGACCCCGAAGGCGACTAGATCGGCGAGAGAATCATACTCAACGCCAAATTTGCTGGTGGTACCGGTGAGCCGTGCCACCTTGCCGTCAAGACCATCGAAGATCGCTGCAACCAGAATAAACCAGGCAGCGGTAAGATATTGTCCGCCCATGGTCGAGACGATGCCGTAAAAACCGGCAAAGAGACAACCGGTGGTAAAGAGATTCGGAAGGATATATACACCCTTGCGAAGGCTTTCACGGGGATCGTATCCTGGAACTTCCCTGCTCATTTCAAGTAACCCAAGATCGTTTCTCCAGAGGTCGTGTTATCGCCAAGGCGAACAAGAACGTCTGTTTCCCGTGGCAGGTAAATATCGACCCTGGAGCCGAAGCGAATCAGGCCGTAGCGTTCGCCGCGTTCAAGAAAATCACCGACATTCGGGTAAGTAATAATCCGACGGGCAATCAGACCGGCAATCTGAATAAAGAGAACCTTGCTCCCCGTGCTCGTCTGCATCAACAAGCCGCTCTGTTCATTTTCGAGGCTGGCCTTGTCAAGCGCCGCGTTCAAAAACTCCCCGCGATTATAGAACTTGTTGACAATCGTACCGTTGCACGGCGCCCGATTGACGTGCACGTTAAAGACCGACATAAAGATACTGACCTTGTACGTCGGTTCAGGACCATACCGCTCATCGATCACTTCGCCGCAGAAGACAATCCGGCCATCGGCAGGGGCTACGACAGCATGCTCGTCTTCAGGGATACAGCGTTCAGGGTCACGAAAAAAATAGACGGTAAAGAGCGTTAAGAGGAGGGAAGGAAGCGCAAAAATTCCCCATTTAAGCAAAGCGAAGATCAAGGTAATGAAAGCAAAGAGGGCGATGAAGGGATACCCTTCGACCGCAATAGGTGATCGCTGTTTGGCCATATTTCACAGTATCCTTGACAGAAAACTGCCGGGGACGAAAATTCGTCCCCGGTGCGCGTCATGTCTTAGTTTTTTTCCTTATCAACAATCTTGTTCCGGCCGATCCACGGCATCATGCTGCGCAACTCGCCACCGACGACTTCGATGGGATGAGCAGCATTAAGACGACGGCGGGCGGTCATCTCCGGATAGTTGGTCTGCCCTTCGAGGATAAAGCGTTTGGCATATTCACCATTCTGGATGTTGGCCAGACACTCACGCATCGCCTGCCGGCTTTCGGCGTTGATGACTTTCGGACCGGTGACATATTCGCCATATTCGGCGTTGTTGGAGANNTAGTTCATGTTGGCAATGCCGCCTTCGAACATAAGGTCGACGATCAGCTTCAACTCGTGCAGACACTCAAAATACGCCATCTCCGGCTCGTAGCCGGCTTCGACCAGAGTTTCAAAACCTGCCTTGACGAGTTCGACGGCACCGCCGCAAAGAACGGCCTGCTCACCAAAGAGGTCGGTCTCGGTTTCATCTTTAAAGGAAGTTTCAATGATGCCGGTCCGGCCGCCACCGATTGCGCTGGCGTAGGAAAGGGCGACATTCTTGGCATTTCCCGAAGCGTCCTGATAGATAGCAATTAGATCCGGAATGCCGCCGCCACGGACAAACTCGGAACGGACGGTGTGGCCGGGAGCTTTTGGAGCAATCATGATGACATCAAGATCAGGACGAGGAACAACCTGATTGTAATGGATGCTGAAACCGTGGGCAAAAGCCAGAGTCGCGCCCTTCTTGAGGTTGGGGGCAAGCTCGTCGCGATACAATTGAAACTGGAATTCGTCAGGAGTCAGAACCATTACCAGGTCTGCTTCAGCAACAGCCGCGGCAACACTTTTAACTTTCAATCCGGAATTTTCCGCCTTGATTGCGGAAGCAGAGCCAGGCCGCAGAGCAACAGTGACATCGACGCCCGAGTCTTTCAGGTTATTGGCGTGGGCATGTCCCTGTGAACCATAGCCAACAATGGCAACTTTCATCCCTTGAATCAGAGTAAGATCCGCGTCTTTATCGTAATAAAGTTTCATTCCTCAACTTCTCCTTGAATTTTGAAGTGATTTGATAATTTTGGCTGCAAATAATAGCATGCAGCGCTGTTTACTGACAAACAAATTTAGCCGCATTAAAGAAAATTACTCGGCGCTGCGCCACCCTTTAGCACCTCGACCGACAACAACCGGACCGGAACGCACCAATTCCTTGATCCCGATCGGACGAAGAATCTCAATAAGCGCATCGATCTTTTGCGGCGAACCAGTCGCCTCGATTGTATAAGAACGCGGGGTAACATCGACAATTTTCGCGCGAAAGATATCTGCAATTCTCAATGCTTCAGCACGGGAAGAATCCTCCGCCGAAACCTTAATTAATGCCATCTCCCTCTCGACATAGTCTTCGCCGGTGAAGTCGATAACCTTGATGGTGTCGATCAATTTGTGGAGTTGCTTGGTAATCTGTTCAATCACCTGATCATCACCACTGGTAACAATCGTCATCCGTGAAGTCGTCGGATCGAGCGTCGGGGCGACAGAAAGGCTCTCAATATTAAAACCACGTCCGGAAAAGAGACCGGAAATGCGGCTCAATACTCCGAATTCATTCTCTACCAGAACCGATATTGTGTGTCTCATAATGATTTTCTCCTAAAACGAAGGCGGCAATGCGCGATCAACTGGCCAGAACCATTTCATTGAGCCCTTTGCCGGCGGGGACCATCGGAATGACGTTCTCCTCCCGGCTCACCTTGAATTCCATAATGACCGGACCCGGGGTCTCCAGACCTTTTCGCAACACCGCTTCGACCTCGGCAGGATCGGAAGTGCTCAGACCGGTGGCGCCATAGGCTTCAGCGAGCTTGACAAAATCGATCGGCAACTCCATGCAGGTCTGGCTGTAACGTTGATCGAAGAAGAGCTGCTGCCATTGCCGTACCATGCCGAGGAAATTATTATTAAGGATGACGATCTTGACCGGCAGACGATACTGCACCAGAGTCGCCAGTTCCTGCGAATTCATCTGAAACGAACCATCACCGGAAACATCGATAACCTGCCGCTGCGGCCAGGCCGCCTGCGCCCCCAGGGCCGAAGGGAGGCCAAAACCCATAGTCCCGAGTCCACCGGAAGTGAGAAATGTGCGGGGCTGGCTGAAATCGAAAAACTGCGCGGTCCACATCTGATGCTGGCCAACCTCGGTAGTAATGATGGCATCGTCATCCGTCACCTTGCGCAAGGTCTCGATGACGAACTGCGGCTTGATCTCCGTAGTCGAGGAAGTGTAAGACATCGGCTGGGTCTGGCGCCAATTTGCGATCTGCTCCCGCCACGGGGCGAGATCGTCGGCCAGGGTCTTCACCTCATGCGGCGTCAGCTTTAATTCAGCGATCAACTTCTGCAGCACGTCGCGGAGGTCACCGACGATGGGCAGATCGACACGCACGTTCTTCTTGATCGAAGTCGGGTCGATATCGACATGGATAATTTTGGCGTGGGGTGCAAAAGTCGAGAGTTTCCCAGTGACCCGGTCGTCAAAACGGGCGCCGATCGCGATCAGCAGATCCGATTCCATCACCGCCATATTGGCATAATAGGTGCCGTGCATACCGAGCATCCCCAGCGAAAGGGGGTGTTTTTTCGGAAAGGACGCCATCGCCATCAGAGTTGTTGTTACCGGCGCCTTGATCAGTTCGGCAAAGCCGAGAAGCTCCTGAGAAGTGTCGGAGAGGGTCACACCGCCACCGACGTAGATCACCGGCCGCTTGGCCGCCAGAATCATCTTCACTGCTTTCTCGATCTGACGGGGATTTCCCTGGCTGTTCGGCTTGTAGCCGCGGATTTCCACTTTGTCAGGATACTCAAACTTGGCCGTCGCTATCTGCACGTCTTTAGGAAGATCGACGAGAACCGGTCCCGGACGGCCGGTGCGGGCGATATAGAAAGCCTGCTTGATGATACGCGGCAGGTCATGGATATCGCGAACCAGATAACTGTGTTTGGTGACCGGACGGGTAATGCCGATGATATCGACCTCCTGAAAGGCATCATTGCCGATCAGAGCGGTCGGCACCTGTCCGGTAATAACCACCATCGGGATCGAATCCATATAAGCATTGGCAATGCCGGTAATGGTATTGGTCGCACCGGGGCCACTGGTAGCCAGCGCCACTCCGACGCGGCCGGTCGCGCGGGCATAACCATCGGCAGCATGAACCGCAGCCTGTTCGTGCCGTGTCAAAATATGGTGGATCGGGTAGTCGATTAAATCATTATAGATATTGATGACCGTGCCGCCCGGGTAGCCGAAGATGGTTTCAACCCCTTCCTGCACCAAACATTCAAGAAGGATTTGCGATCCTGTCTTCTTCATAGATAAATCTCCTATTATCTTTCTCGTCTTAACGATTAATATTTATGGCGCTTTACAGATCGCGCCGGTATTGGCCGAGGTCACCACCGCAGCGTAACGGGCCAGCCAGCCGGTCTTGATCTTGGCTTCCGGACGCTGCCAACGGGATTGCCGTTCGGCAAGAACTGCAGGATCGACCAAAAGTTCGAGGCGACGTTGCGGAATATCAAGACGGATCCGATCGCCGTCTTCCACCAAGGCAATCGTCCCCCCGACCGCCGCTTCCGGAGAGATGTGACCGATACAGGGGCCGCGGGTACCGCCGGAAAAACGGCCGTCGGTGATCAAGGCGACACTGTCCCCCAGTCCCATCCCCATCAACGCGGCTGTCGGCGCAAGCATCTCCCGCATCCCCGGCCCGCCTTTGGGCCCTTCGTAACGGATGACGACAACTTCACCACCGGTGATCTCTCCGCCCATCAGTGCCGCCATGGCGCCCTCTTCCGAATCAAAACAAACCGCCGTCCCTTCAAAGACCATCATCTTCTCTGAAACACCGGACTGTTTGACGACCGCGCCATCCGGAGCAAGATTACCAGTCAAAATAGCAATCCCCCCCTCGGGGCGAATCGGAGAGGTCATGGGGTGGATGACCTCGTCATCGATCTCTTTGACACAACTGACAATCTCCGAAATCGACAGGCCGCTGACCGTCGGATTGTCCTCAATCAGCGCCCCAAGCTGCTTCAAGACTGCAGGCACACCACCGGCGGCATCAAGATCCTCCATGAAGTACTTCCCGCCCGGGTTCATCGATGACAGCTGCGGAGTGGTCCGGCTCAACTTGTCAAAGGCGTCCAGAGGCAAGTCAATTCCCGCCTCACTGGCGATGGAGAGGAGATGAAGAACCGTATTACTCGAACCACCGAGGGCAAGATCGACGCGAATCGCGTTGCTGAAAGCTTCGGCGGTGAGGATCTGCCGGGGCGTCACCCCGTCGCGTACCAATTCTACAATCCGTTCACCGGAAGCAAAGGCAATGCGTCGTTTCAACGAGGAGACCGCCGGGGCGGTGCCGCAACCAACCAGACTCATCCCCATCGTCTCGGTGAGGATAGCCATAGTGTTGGCGGTGAAGAGCCCTTGACAGGAACCGGCGGTCGGACAGGCCTTCTCTTCGCAGACCAGCAACTCCTCAGCAGTCAAGGTGCCGCCCTTGTAGCGGGCCATCGCTTCGAAGGTGTCGGTGACAAAAGAATACTGTCGACCTTCACGGCCGCGGCCGGCCAACATCGGTCCGGCGGTCACGACGATACAGGGGATATCAAGGCGTGCCGCTGCCATGAGCATTCCCGGTGTAATTTTATCGCAGTTGGTCAGCAGGACCAGGCCGTCAAGACGGTGCGCCTCGGCGACAGACTCGACCATGTCAGCAATCAGCTCCCGGGTCGGCAAACTGTAATGCATACCGCGGTGCCCCATGGCAATGCCATCGCAGACGCCGGGGATACCGAAGAAGAAGGCATGGCCACCACCGCTGTGGACGCCCTTTTCAATAGCGCGTTCCAAATCGCGCATGCCGACATGACCGGGGATCAGATCGGTAAAAGAGGTGGCGATACCGATAAAAGAGCGCCCCATAGCGTTACGCGGGAGACCGGTGCCCATCAACAAGGCACGATGGGGAGTCCGTTCGAGACCTTCGGTAATAGTAGAACTGCGCTTGTTCGGCATAGATATTTTCCTTTTAGAAAATAGGGATTCTTCACATTCAGGGGGAGGAGTTGCTAAAGAGTACAAAACCAGGGGAGTTGTTGGTAAAAATCTGACTCGATCAACCGGCCCTCAGCTGCGCTTTATTCAAAATAATTTCAATCTTATTAAAATAATTACTGATCAAATATGGGAAAAGGGTTCAGGTCGAAGCCGACCGAACCCTTTTCCGGATTCTTGAAGTCCATTTTTTATTGAGACTTTTGTTTATAGATATATTCCATCTCGTCTTTGCCAGCCAACTTCAGTTTTTGCACTCGCTTCTTTTCCAACTCGTCCTCGGTACTGAGGTAATCTTTTGCCGTTAAACGCTGCAGGTCTTTTTCAAGTATTTGATGCTCTTCGTAAAGTCTGCGAAACCGGGGATTCTCTTCGAACAACTGCTGCACCAACGACTCGTCGTACTGCTGCATCGGACGCCTCCTGGCTCAAATAGGGGAAAGAGAAAAGTTTGCAACTTATTTTTACAATATCGAAACGATTCTCTTCTGTCAACAAACAATCAGGCCTTTTTCTGCGCAATTTCTGCCTCGGAGGGACGAATATAACGGGGCAGTAACTGTTCCGGATCTCCCTTGACTCCGGCACGCAATTGCTGCAGAACCAGAGGCGCAGCAGAAGAGGCCCGGGGGGTATGAAGCGGCCCGGGAGCAAAGATCGCGAAAGGACCGAAGCGCTCAACGATCAGCTCACGATAAAGGACGGCGCCACTGCCGACAAAGAGGGCCGGAGCCGTCATCTCTGCCAGAAATCGCTGTGGGGGGAGGACGCAAGGTTCATCAAGGAGACAGGGAAAACCCGTCGCCGTCGAATAGGTGGCGGCATAGATCTCCTTTTTACGGGCGTCGAGAAAAGCGCAGACCGGCAAGGTCGCATAAGGGAGAGCCGCGGCTAAAAGCTGCAGCGACGAGATCCCGAAAAGGGGACGATGACAGGCCCGCGCCAACCCTTTGGCTGCAGTGACGCCGACGCGCAGACCAGTAAAGGAACCGGGTCCGTCTATCACCGCAAAGGCTGCAACTTCGGCAAGGGTGCACTGCTGTTCCGTGAGAATCTGCTGCACATGCAGCAACAGCTGATCACTGTGATTGGCGAGAGAATCGACAATGATTTCAGCCAGCAGGCGCTCGCCGCGGCACAGCGCCACACTGCCGGCCGTCGTTGATGTATCAAGGATCAGGAGCAACTCACTCGTCACCCTACCCTCCCATGACCAGACGGGTGATATCGTTATAAAATGCCAAAAGCATCAACAGGAGGAGGAGGGCCAACCCAACCTGCTGTGCAATCTCGCGGATCCGCAGAGAAAGCGGCCGGCGGATGATAACTTCAATGAGATTAAAGAAGAGATGACCGCCATCAAGAATCGGGATCGGCAACAGATTGAGAATCCCCAGTTGAATACTGAGAAAAGCGAGAATAAGGAAGATACTGGCAACATCGGTCTGTGCCGCCTGGCCGGCAATCTGCACCACCGAGATCGGACCGCCGATATTATCACTGGAGACATGGCCGGTAAAGAGTTTGCCGATAAAGAGATAAGTGAGTTCAATCAATTCGTTGGCGCGATTCCAGCCGGCGCCGATTGCGGCTAAAGGGGCGTAGCGTTTTTCGATCATTTTCATCTGCGGAGAGATGCCGATGATATATTCGCCATCCTTCGCCTCTGCGGTCATCGTCAGCGTGGTCAAGTTTCCATCCGCACGCTGCACCTGAAAACTCTGCCCGCTCCCCGCTCCCGTCCGGATCAAATCCTTGAGATCGTACCACGAGTTGACGCTCTGACCATCGATGGCAAGGATGCGGTCACCGACCTCAAGACCGGCCGTATCTGCGGGCATTCCGGCCGCCAGAGTTCCGACCACCGCTTCTTGCGGCGGCAGGAGACCGACAGCCATCAGTCCGTCGATCCCCCCATCGGGCAGAGACAACACCAATTGCTCCTGCGCCCGCTGGACCTCAATCTCAAGGGTGGTTCCGGCATGGGACAGGAGGATATTATTAACACTCTCCCAAGTTGATACCGGCGAACTATTTATGGCGACGATACGATCATTCGCCTGAAATCCGGCAGCGGCCGCCGGAGAACCGGAGACTACATAACCAGTGGCCGCCGGCTGCTCGATATAAGCCGGGACACTGACGCCGAGCATATACGCCAAAGGGAGGATAAGGAAAGGAAGGATGAGATTGGTCAGCGGTCCGGCGGCGATAATCAGCGAACGAATGCCGACCGGCTTGGCGGCGAAGGAACGGGAAGCATCTTCAGGAGTCTCGACCTCACCATCCCCTTCGATCGCCCCGCCCTCGCCAAGCATAAGGACATAGCCGCCGAGGGGGATGGCACAAATCATATACTCGGTCTCCCCCCATTGTCGCGAAAGGAGGCGGGGGCCGAAACCGATAGAGAATTTCAGGACTTTGACACCGGCAAGTTTGGCGACGGTAAAATGACCAAGCTCATGAACAAAGACGAGAAAGCCGAGAATAGCGATCCCGGCAAGGATTGTCAGCATATTTTACCTCCGGCCGAACCTACAGAAATCAGGCGCCGCGCTTCGACACGCGCAAAACGGTCTGCGTGTAATATATCGTCCAGGTGGACAGGGACCAGCGGATCATGGCGATCCAGGACTGCTTCGATAATCTTGGGAATCGCCAGGAAGGGAATCTTTCCGCCCAGGAATGCTTCAACGGCAATTTCATTGGCAGCGTTCAGAACTGCCGGAGCAACGCCGCCAGCAGCAATAGCTGCGTAAGCGAGCTTCAGACAGGGGAACCGCTGCAGATCCGGCTCTTCAAAGGTCAGAGAGCCGATCGAGCAGAGATCGAGGGGGGGGTGCTTGAGAGGAATCCGTTCCGGGTAGGAGAGAGCATAGGCGATCGGCGTCTTCA
>DIKR01000080.1:0-1053 GCA_002424625.1 Desulfuromonadaceae bacterium UBA5613 | reverse complement strand
CCCTTGTTCATCATCGTCGCCGAATCGATAGAGATCTTCCGCCCCATGCTCCAGTTAGGATGCGCCAGGGCATCCGCCGGAGTAACATTCTGCATCTGCGCTAATGACCAGGTACGGAAAGGGCCACCGGAAGCCGTGAGGATAAGACGCCGGACATCGCGACTGCGATGTCCTTCAAGGGATTGGAAAAGGGCGGAATGTTCACTATCGACCGGGTAAAGACGGACTCCCTTGCGGGCAACCGCTTCCATGACCAGCGCTCCGGCCGTCACCAGTGTCTCCTTGTTAGCCAAAGCGACGTCCTTGCCTGCTTCGATCGCTGCCAGGGTCGGGACGAGACCGGCGGCACCGACAATCGCCGAAAGGGTCATCTGCGTATCGGCGTGAGCCGCACAAACCATCAACCCTTCGATCCCGGAAAGGATTTCAGTGCTGCTCCCCCTGACCATCTCCCGCAGGGTCTGTGCATCCGCCTCATGAAGAACCGCAGCAACCTGTGGTCGAAAACGACGAATCTGGGCAGCAAGAAGGGAAAGATTATTGGCGCCGGTCAGAGCCACAATCTCAAAAAGTTCAGGAAAGTCAGCGACAACTTCCAGGCAACTGACACCGATCGATCCGGTCGATCCTAGCAGCGAAAGACGCTTCATTGCAGCCACAGAACCAGATAGTAGGCAGGAGGAAAGGCAAAGATCAACGAGTCGAGGCGATCAAGGAGTCCGCCATGGCCGGGAATGATCCGGCCGGAATCCTTCACCCCGTAACTACGCTTGAGCATCGATTCAAAGAGATCGCCAATCTGTCCACAGCTGCCGAGGACAAGACCGATCCCAGCGGCGAGCAGCCAGGAGAGCTCCGGAAACCAGAAAAATTTTGCGAAAAGAGCGCCGGCAATACCACCGACCAAACCACCGATCGCCCCTTCGACACTCTTCTTTGGGCTGATCGCCGGGTAAAGACGGTGTTTGCCGATGGCCGAGCCGACAAAATAAGCGACGGTATCACTCAACATCACGATCAAAAAGACCGTAAAGATCCATTCGCGCCCTTGCG
>DIKR01000116.1:30186-40612 GCA_002424625.1 Desulfuromonadaceae bacterium UBA5613 | reverse complement strand
ATGCCATCGTGGAAAACCGGACCATTCACCAGCTATCGGAGGCTTTGGGTGATCTGTTCTCCGGCCGCGGACTCGCCAACCTGACCTTTGCCCTCAATTACCACTTCGGCGGGACCAATGTGATCGGCTACCACCTGGTCAATATCGCCATCCATCTGGTCACCTCCTGCCTGGTCTTTCTCCTTTTCAAGAGGGTATTTCGCGACCGTTTTCTGCTGGCTATCAGTGGTGCTCTCATCTTTGTCGCCCACCCCCTGCAGACCCAGGCGGTGACCTATATCGTCCAGCGCATGACCAGCCTGGCGGCCCTCTTTTTCTTTCTGGCCCTCTATCTTTACACCCGGTTCCGGGAAACTTCAGAAAACAGGCCAGCTGGTCAGTGGCTCTTCTACGGAGGGGCGCTTGTCTGCGGCGCGTTGGCGGTTCTCCTCAAGCAGAACACCGCGGTGCTGCCGCTCGCACTCCTTCTCTTCGATCGGTATTTTTTGTCTGGTGAACGACGTCTGCCCTGGCCACGGCTGTTGGGGTACGTCGCGCCATTTGCCGTGGTTCCGGTCGTGCTGGCGGTCAAAAGTCTCCTGCTGCCGATGCTCAGCGGGAGCGGCATCGCCGATGTCGGCGGCATGCCCGACCTGATCCACCTTAAACATTCTTCCCCTCTCAACTACCTGGTGACCGAATTTTCCGTCATCTGGATTTACCTGCGGCTGCTTTTCGTCCCTTACGGTCAGGCTCTCGACTACGACATTCCCATTGTTGCAACCATCTGGACTTGGAGGAACCTGATCGCTTTCCTTGGCATTTCCGCCTTGCTCGCTGCCGCGGCGTTCTTGCGAAAGCGGCTGCCGCTCGTCTCGGCCGGGATTCTCTGGTTCTTCCTGGGACTGGCTGTCGAGTCGACGATCATCCCCCTCGACCCCGTTTTCGAGCACCGACTCTATATCCCGATGTTCGGTTTCGCCCTTGTGGTAATGGCCGGTTTGGCCCAATTGCCCCGACGGTCCGCCTTGGTCGCAGGCGTTTTGCTGATCGCCACGCTGTCGGTTCTGACCTGGAAGCGTAACGACCTGTGGAACGATCCCCTGGCTTTTTATCAGGACAATCTCCGTCGTGCCCCCCGCAGTGAACGGGTGCATCTCGATCTGGCCAATGCCTACCGGAAGCAGGGAAATCTGGTCGAGGCGCAGCGCCTTTATGAGCGTGCCCTGGAGATCAATCCCGATTACGTGCTGATTCATATCAACCTCTCCATGGTCTACACCGCACAAATGCAGTCCCAGAAGGCCGTGGAAATTCTTCTCGAGGGGGTGCGCCGGAATCCGTCACACTTCAAGCTGTATAACAATCTGGGTGTTCTCTACAATTCCCTCGGCAAATTCGCCGATGCTGCGGCTTATCTGCAAAAAGGGGCGATGCTGGAACCGTACAATGCCACTGTACATTTCAACCTGGCCCTGGCTTATGACCGGTTGGGCCGTCTGGATGAGGCGATCACGCACTATCGCCGTTCCACCCAACTGAACTATGGCGATCCGATGACGCATTTCAATCACGGTCTTGTCCTGCACAAAAAAGGAAACTTGCGGGAGGGTCTGCAGGCGTTTCTGGTGGCTTCCCAACTGAACCCCAGCCATGCGGGAACCTTGTTCAATGCTGCATTGATCAGCCTTGACCTTGGCGATCTTCAAACTGCGCGCAATCTGCAAGCGCAGTTGCAGAGGATTGACCCGAAGCTGGCAACCGATGTCGCAAGACGCATCAATAATGCCGCGATATCCGGGCGTTGAAGGGCTACATCAGGAAACGGCAAGGTCGAATGGTGCAGGGCTTTTGCCCACGGCAACAGAACAGGTTTGGACGGGGGGAGGAAAACGAGCCGGCAGCAGGTTGATGGAGGGTAGAGAAAATCATGCCCCGGTCCAGCATGAAAAAGTGGACCGGGGCATGACTCGATAGTGTTAAGGAAAGTTAAAAGCGGCTGCGTAGAGCCAGACGGAACACCGTGTCCGGCGCGGTATCGACGACGATATCCTCATTGACTCCCACCTCCAGTACGGTCCGCTCGCCCAGAGCCAGGTCGACGCCCAATAGCAACTGACCCATGACCCAGCCGAGTTCCTGCAGGTCGCTGTCGAAGAAAGGGGTTTGCGTGTCGAGCTGCAGCTTCAGCACGACCCAGTCGGCGGGCCGCCATCCCCCACCGATGGTGCCGAAGCCGACCAAATTGCGCTGCTGATCCCTCAGGACATCGCCGTCGGTCAGCCCCATGACGCCGACGGCGCCGAAGAGGGCGCGCGCCGACCCCTTCTTCTCCCAGCCGCGTGTCCCCGACACCCAGACCGCCAGATCGGTGCTGCCGCTGCCGAGCAGGTCGTCGCTGTTACCGGTCGGCAGCTTGAGCGATGCGTGCAGCGCCGCACCCCGCGGCTGGCCGGTTTCGTTTCGCCAGAGCTGCCAGGCGGCGCGCAGGCGTATGTCTCCCAGTCCTTCGGTGTGTTCGTCCACCAGGATTTCCTGCACGTCGCCCCGGACGTAGCTGTAGAGCAGCCGGTTGCGAGGGTGGTTGTTGCGCCCGCTCTGGGTGAGGCCGAAGACGTCGTGATAGTCTCGCATGAAGCCGTCGAGGAAGCCGCCGCGGTGGGAAAGATAGGGGATCTCGAGGCCGACCTCGAGCCTCGGCGTCACTCCCCGTCGCAGGGCGAGGTTGAAGCGATAGGTTTCACCATCGAAAAAGGAGACCTCGTCACCGCTGGTGTTTTTGGCGAAATTCTGGGCGGTTTCCACCGCGAATTCCGCAGCGTTGCCGCCGGCCGGAAGCAGAAGTGCCGTGCCGGGACCGGGCAGGCCGAAAATCTGCGCCACGGGACTGCGGTTGGCGGTCTGGAAGGGGACGATTTCGAGGGGTGCGGCCCAGCCCGAAGGGACAAGGGCCGTCAGTGTCAGGACGAGAACCGGAAGAATGCGTCGCAAAATCATAGATAGGCACCATTAATGGATTGGCCGGGTCTGTTGTAGGGCGGGATCGGCCTCACCTGTTTACCCCCAGCGCCTGACTGATGTCAAACCAAAAAAGCCCCACCAAGCGGAGGGGCTTTTTGTCGAACTGTAGCGGCTCAAGTTCGGTAAAACCCCTCAGATGCGCTGTGAGGTAAACCAGCTAGCGATACTCCGATCAACGGGAAACGGCCAATAATTTTTGGCAACTCTCACACAGACGACATGTATTAATCGGTGGATTCACTTCTTGTCTGTGAGTAATACTTCCCTCTTCTTCTACTCCCACCCTCCTGCCTTACTATCTAATTAATAACACTTTTTTTGTGATTTCACTGCTTGACAATCGATTTTTGTCCAATACTATTTTTAATATAATTGAAACGCTAATCACGTTTCTGATGTGACCCTTTAGTCTCTGTAAAATGAGTTGAAAGGCGAGACGCTGGAGCGTTCGTCCTGTGAGTTTCTGTAGTTATTCTGGGGGAAGTCGAAATTGCCAATGTTGAAGCGCGGGCATGGTGCCGGCAAAGTCTGAACCACCAAGAATGAGGAGATGTGTGATGAGAAAAGATCGGAGATGGTTAAAGCTGATTCTTGCCAGTTTTCTGGCGTGTGCGCTGGCTCTGGGTGGTTGCAGCGATGGTGATGACGGCAAAGACGGCCCCGCCGGCTTGAGTGCCTATCAGATTGCCGTTAACAATGGCTTTACCGGCACGGAGCAGGAATGGCTGGATTCGTTGCAGGGCACCGGGGCCCCAGTTGCTGTGCCTGCATCGCCAGTGGAAACCTGCTTTGTCTGCCATGCTGCAGGTTCGTTAGCCGATTCCGCAGCGGCGCATGCCGTTAACGGTAAAGTCACCTACACCGTTGTCGGTGATCCTGTGGTTTCAGGAGCTGATCTGGTCATCACCTTCAACCTCAAGACCGATGGCGTTAACGACGATAGTTTTGTTAATGTCAACCGTGCACGCCGCTATTACGATTCAGGAGTCCCTGCTACGGGTTTTCTGAGTGACGACCTTGTCCCCGTTGTTCCTGTTACGATTACTCCTGTCGGTGGCAATTACACGCTCACCATTGCGGGCGGTGCAGCTTTTGCCACCACTAATTCCCGTTATTACTTCAGGATGCGCACCGCTGCTCCCGCCAGAAACGCGAGCTTGGTGGTCAACTTTCCTGCTGCCCCCCGTGATCTGGTTAGCAACGATGCCTGCACAAACTGTCATGGCGATGTTGGCAATGGGATCCATCACAGCAACCCCATGGCCTCAGACACCTGCGTGACCTGCCACAGTCCGTCCAATCAAGGCGATATTACCGGACTTCCTACCAATTTTGCCGGCTTGATTCACGGAATTCACAATTCACACAATATGCCGAGCGGACAATTCCTTCTTGTGGCCGATGATCCTGCTACGCCAGACGTAAATGAAGAAGAGAGCTTCTCCGCTACTTACCCAACTTATATGACCAACTGCAGTGTCTGTCATGACACCGAGGTCGCACTTGCCGCAGTTAACGTCATGCCGGTCAGTGGTGCGAACTGCCTCTCCTGCCATGGCAGCAAAGCAAGCTGGGAGTTCACCGCCTTCCCCGGCCACCAAAATTTTACTGCAGAGTCAACAGGCTGCCAAGTATGCCACAACGGTGCAGTGGCCCGCGCTACGGTCGCCGACTTCCATAACGGCCTTCTTACCGAGCGCAGTGGTGTCATCTTTAACGGTGCGGATCTCTCGGTCACTGAAGGCGCCAAGGTCGACATGCAGATCACCGGCATCACCCGGACTGGTAACGACTTAGCCATCACTTGGACCGCAGCCTACAACGGCACTCCGGTGAATCCGTGCAATGCCGAAGCCACCACCGGTGCTCCTGTGTTCCATGCCGCGGTCGCCAATGCAGCCACCGGTCTGGCTAACAGTAATTTCAGTATCCTGCGTGCCTACGGCGAGGGTGACGACTGGACCAATAACGGGATCGGAACTTCACCTGGACAGCCCCTTGCGACCAACCTGAGCACAACCAACACGGTCTGCGCCAACAATATCGCCACGACCACCATCACGTTGACTGAGACTGAGATTGCGACTACCGCCGTCAAAGGTGTGGTCGCTCTGCAAGGCAAGGCGCAGGTCAAGTTACCCTTCGTCTACAGCGGTACAGCCGATGTGGACCAGGTTCGTTCCAAGACCCCCACCCGCGAGTTCGATGTCGCCACCGGCGCCTTGCCGGCCACCGCACGTCGTGCGATTGTCGATACTGCCAACGGTTGCTTGAAGTGCCATGTTGGTTCCCTTTACCAGCACGGCGGCAATCGCGTTGATAACGTCGACATGTGCGTGTTGTGTCACAATGAGGCCTCCAGCGAACAGAATGTCCGTTTGCTCGACGGCGTCGATGCTACTGAAGCTTACGATGGCCAAGTCGGCCAAACCTATGGCTTTAAGTCATTGCTCCACGCCGTTCATTCGGCCGGAGAAACGGGTAAGATCACCATGATCTACCGCACGAACGGTGTCTACGTCTGGGCAGGCAAAGATACCATTCCGCCGAACTGGCCGGGCGAAGGAGATCAGATTGTATACGGGTCGAATAACGTCACCAGGAATCATCATCTTTATGCCCCGACCTATCCGCGCAGCTTGAATGACTGCGCCGCCTGTCATATTGCGGGCTCAGCTGGTCTGCCTGACCAGAGCATGTCGGTAGCCACCACCATCAATGCAGGAACGGTCGCTTTGTCGACGGCAACTCCTCCGACCGCTGCCAACGTCATCAACGGTAATGGCAATGACGATACCCTTGAGGGGACGGCCGCTGCGGCTTGCATGAGCTGCCATCAGTCAGGCAGCAGCTTTGAACAGACGGCCCTTAAAGCTCATGCTTATCAGAATGGCTGGGTCCCGAGTATCTTCCCGGAAGGACGCAAGACGATCCTTGATGCCGCGAAATAAGCGGATATTAAAAACGGACCGATACAATTTTCTGTAAAAATTTGAATAAGGGCGGAGAAGCATTGAGCTTCTTCGCCCTTTTATTGGATAAATAGCGAGAGTTCTTTTCGCGGTTCTCCTTTTCAGGGAGAGAAGTTCCCGGTCGTTATAGTTGAGCTCTTTCCTTTTTTACCTGTTGTAATTGAGCCGTGAGGCGATCAATCTCCTGTCGCATCTCCGTCATCGTTTTACCCGCTTCCTGATTGCGGTCAGACAGGACTTTTTCAATGCGGACAATGTCAGCCTGGGCCCGTTCGAGAGCGATCTGCTTCTCGTCGAGTTGTTTTTGTGTCTCCGCCCGCCGGCGTTCGCTGTCAGCGAGATCTTTGCTGCACAGGGCGGCTTGATCCTCAAGTTTCCCGTGCTCGGCAGTCAGATCGGTTAAATTTGCGGAGAGGGCGGCAGCTTCATCGACACTCTTTTTATGGGTAGAGGTGCTGACACAGCCAGCAGACAGCAGGCTGACAAGACTCAGAATGGTAAGAGAAGGAAGATGTTTCATGTTTTTAACCTTTCATCTGAGGGAACAAGGGTGTTGAGGCGGTGAATATTTGAACCGAGTCAGTGTGAAAAGTAAAGGGGGAATCTCCGGTATTGCGAGCGGCTTTTCGGTTGCCGGCTGTAAAGTCGCTGTGTTATAAAAAAACAACTTTAAAGTCAATGGAGATCGCCTGATGAACGAAATTGATCGCATCATCCGTACGGCGCTGGCTGAAGATATCGGCTGGGGCGATATTACCACCCGCGCCTGCATTGAAGCCGGGAGCCAATCCCGGGCCGAGCTCGTTGCCAAAGAGGATTTTGTCCTGGCCGGTATTGATGTTGCCGCCCAGGTCTTTGTCGCTGTCGATACGACGGTCTCCTTTGAAAAGCTGCGCGAAGATGGCCGTACCATCCGCCGCGGTGAAGTCTTTGCCTGGATCAAGGGGGCGTCGGCCTCCTTGCTGCAAGGGGAGCGGGTCGCCCTGAATCTGCTGCAGCGCATGAGCGGCATCGCGACCCTGACCGGGCTCTTTGTCGAGGCGGTCGATGGCACCGGGGCGCGCATCGTCGATACCCGCAAGACGACGCCGGGGCTGCGTTACCTTGAAAAGTATGCGGTGCGGGCCGGCGGCGGCCAGAATCATCGTTATGCCCTTTGTGACGGGATTTTGATCAAGGAAAACCATATCCATGCTGCCGGCGGGGTGACCGCGGCGATTCAGCGCGCCAAGCTCGCCGCACCGCACACCATCAAGGTGGAGGTCGAAACGACGACCCTCGCCGAAGTCGAAGAGGCCTTGCTCGCCTCTGCCGATATTATCCTCCTCGATAACATGACCCTGGATGAACTGCGGCAGGCGGTCAAGCTTGTGGATGGCCGGGCCTTGACTGAAGCGTCGGGCGGGGTCAATCTCAAGAGCGTGCGGGCAATTGCCGAGACCGGGGTTGATCTCATTTCGGTCGGCGCCCTGACCCATTCTTTCCGTTCGATCGATATTTCCCTGCTCTTTCGTTAGGCACTAATTTTTTTCTGACGGCAAGATATTAAATTTACAGGGATGAAAGGGATTAAGGGGATAAAGACATAACAAGAATTTTTCTGTCTTACCTGACAGAGCTAAGGTCTTTATTGAAGGGGTTTAATCCCCTGCATCCCCTCTATCCCTGTTAAAGACTTTTTGAGTTCCGGTTTTTCCTGCTTAGGATATTGATCGATGAGTGCTGAGAGTCATGCCGAAATTTTGCGTTTGCTCAAGGAGACGGCCGGCGGTTATCTGTCGAGTGCCCGTTTGAGCGCGCAACTCGGCATCTCCCGGGCAGCAATCTGGAAACAGATCGTTGCACTGCGCGAGCAAGGCTATGCCATAAACGCTACCCCCTCCAAGGGTTATCATCTCGCCGCCAGTCCTGATCGGCTCTTTAGCGAAGAGATTCAGGATGGGCTGAAGACGGCCATTGTCGGCAGCGAGATCGTCTATTTTGCCGAGACCGATTCGACGAATCACCGCGCTGCCCTCCTCGCCGAAGGGGGAGCCAGAGACGGCACGGTGATTGTCGCCGAAGCGCAGAGCGCCGGCAAGGGGCGGTTAGGCCGGCGCTGGACCTCACCGGCCGGAGTCAATCTTTATCTGTCAATCATTCTCCGTCCGGCGATTGCGCCGCGGGCAGCGCCGCTTTTAACCTTCCTTTCCTCTTTAGCGACAGCCCGGACGATTGAACTGGAGACCGGTCTGCGTCCGACGGTGAAGTGGCCGAACGATGTCCTGTTGGGCGGCTGCAAGGTGGCGGGGCTGCTCAACGAAATGAATGCCGAGACCGAGCGGGTCAACTATGTCATCCTCGGCATCGGCGTCAACCTCAATATGACGCAGGAGCAGTTTCCGGATGATCTCCGTTATCCGGCCACCTCGCTGGCGTTGGCACTGCAGCATCCGGTCGATCGCGTCCGCTTCTGTCGCCGCCTCCTCAGCGAGATCGATAGCCTTTACCGTGATTATCCCGCCGGGCAGGACACGATTCTTGCTGGTTGGCTGGCTTATTTCGATCTGCAAGGCAAAAAGGTCACGGTCGAGGAGCCGTCCCGCAGTATTGTCGGCACTGTCACCGGGATTGCGGCCGATGGTGCTTTACTCCTTTCCCTGGAAAACGGCGATAGCGAACGAATCCTCGCCGGCGATGTGCGTCCGCTGCCCTGATTTTTTACTGCTTAACAAAAGAGAGTCATTGCCCATGCTTCTGGTCATCGATGTCGGCAATACCAATATCGTCCTGGGAATCTACGCCGGCACAACGCTGCAGCGGAGCTGGCGGATTACCACCGACAAGCGGCGCACCGTGGATGAATACGCCGTGCTCCTTCGCGACCTCTTTAACATGGCAGGAATCGGCTTTACTGACGTCAAGGATGTGGTGATCTCTTGTGTGGTGCCGCCGCTCCTCGCGACTCTGGAAGGGCTCTGCGCGGATTATTTCAAGTTAAAAGCGCTGGTAGTCGGACCGGAGATCAAGACCGGCATGCCGATCCTTTACGATAACCCGCGGCAAGTCGGCGCCGACCGGATTGTCAATGCGGTGGCGGCTTACGAAAAACATCGCTGCAGTTTGATCGTCATCGATTTCGGTACGGCGACCACCTTTGATTTCATCACCGCGCAGGGGGAATATCTCGGCGGCGCTATTGCTCCCGGCATCGGCATCTCCGCCGAAGCCCTCTTTGAGCGTGCGAGTAAATTGCCGCGGGTCGAATTTGTCGCTCCGCCGGCCGTGATTGCCCGTAACACGGTCAACAGTATTCAGGCCGGCTTGATCTACGGCTATGCCGGTCTGGTCGACGGCATTGTCAGTCGCATGCAGCAGGAAAGCAAAGAGGAGGCGCTGGTCATTGCCACCGGCGGCCTGGCATCGGTGATTGCGCCCCTCTCCCGGACGATTGCTCAGGTCGATGCGAATCTGACTCTGGAGGGATTGCTTCTTCTTCATCAGCGGAATGCTGGAGTTTTATGACCACAGATTAAAATAGTTTGGTGCTGGTCGGATTGTTGTGAAGTGCAGTTATTTCTCATCACCCTTTAATGGAAAAGGAGAAGTTTCATGGGCAAGTACACAACAGCAAAGATTCGGAATCTCGGCATTGTCGGACAGGGCGGGGCAGGGAAGACTTCACTGACGGAAGCAATCCTCTTTAATACCGGGATGAACGATCGTCTCGGCAAAGTCGATGAGGGGACGTCGGTGATGGATTTCGAACCCGAAGAGATCAAACGCGGTATCACCATCAGTTCCAGCCTTAACCATTGCGAGTGGAAAGATCACTCCCTGCACATCGTCGATACCCCCGGTTATACCAACTTTCTCCACGATACCCGCAACTGTCTGCGCATCCTTGGTGGTTCAGTCCTGGTCGTTTCGGCGGTCGACGGGGTCAAGGCACAATCGACGAAGATCTGGGAATGGTGTAATGAATTCGAGGTGCCGCGCATCGTCTTTATCAACAAGATGGACCGCGAGCGCGCCCACTTCCTCAAAACCGTCGACGAAGTCGAAAAGACGCTGAAGACCCGGGCGGTGGCGGTGAGTATGCCGGTCGGCAAGCAGGATGACTTTCGCGGCATCATCGATCTGGTGACGATGAAAGCCCGTTTCTTCAAATTTGACGAAAAGGGGAGTTACGACGAAACCGATATCCCTCCCGAGCATCTGGAGCAGGCCGAACGGTTGCGCACCCTGCTCGTCGAAGCCGCGGCTGAGGCTGACGATGTGTTGATGGAAAAGTACCTGGAGAGCGGTGAGCTGAGCGATGATGAAATTCTCCTCGGCCTGCGGGAAGGGACGCTGACCAAAACCTTTACCCCGGTCTTCTGCGGCAGCGCCACCGCCAATATCGGTGTTCGTAATCTGCTCAACTTTATCGTTAACTGTCTGCCCTCACCGCTGGATCGCGGATTTCAGTATGG
>DIKR01000116.1:21772-30160 GCA_002424625.1 Desulfuromonadaceae bacterium UBA5613 | reverse complement strand
TTTTCGGCCATGGTCTTCAAAACGATCAGCGATCCTTTTGCCGGCAAACTGACCCTCTTCCGCGTCTATTCCGGGACACTGAAGAGTGATTCGGTCGTCTATAATCCGAACAAGGAGGTGACGGAACGGATCGGTCAGCTTTATGAGCTTGAAGGGAAGAAGCAGCGTCCTCTCGCCGAGGCCGAGGCTGGCGATATAGTCGCCGTTGCCAAACTCAAAGAGACCGAGACCGGTGATACCCTGTGTGACGGTGCCAAACCGATCCTTTATGAAAGTCCGCTCGCCTTGAAACCGGTGATCTCCTTTGCCCTTGCCACCAAAGGGAAGGGGGACGAAGACAAGATCATGAGTTCTCTGCACAAGCTGGTCGAAGAAGATCCGACCCTGCATGTCAGTCGTGACGAAGAAACCAAAGAGATGATCCTTTCCGGCATGGGGCAAGTGCATGTCGAGGTCGCGGTCGAGAAGCTCAAGCGCAAGTTCGGTGTAGAAGTTATCCTCAAGGAACCGAAGGTGCCTTATCGGGAAACGATCAAAAAGGCGGTGAAGCAACATTATCGCCATAAAAAACAGTCCGGCGGCCGCGGGCAGTTTGCCGATGTTCATATTGAACTCGAGCCTTTGTCGCGGGGGGCCGGTTATGAATATGTTGATAAGGTCGTCGGCGGTGTCGTTCCCCGTCAGTACATCCCGGCGGTCGATAAGGGAATTCAGGAAGCAATGCGACACGGCATCCTTGCCGGCTTTCCTGTCCAGGATTTCCGTGTTTCCCTGTATGATGGCAGTCATCACTCTGTCGATTCGTCGGAGATGGCTTTCAAGATTGCCGGATCGATGGCCTTCAAGGAAGCTTTGGGCCAGGCAATGCCGATCCTGCTTGAGCCGGTGATGCGTATGGAGATCACGGTCCCCGATGACTGCATCGGTGATGTGATCGGCGATATGAACTCCCGGCGCGGAAAGATCCTCGGGGTTGAACCCCAGTCGGGGAGTCAGGTGGTGCAAGTGCTGGTGCCGATGGCAGAAATATTGAAGTATTCTCAGGATTTACGTTCTATGACATCGGATCGTGGTCTTTTCAGTCTTGAGTTTGACCACTATGACGAAGTTCCACCCCACATGAGCGCCAAGATTATAGCCGCGGTTAAAAAGGGCGAATAAGCTTGTCTCTTCAATTTTGCGGATGTAGTTTTTTACAGGAGATTATGAATTTATGTTCGGTATCGGCAAGAAGAGTGAGAAAGTAAAAACAGGTGCTAAAGGAGAGAAGAAAGGGGCTGAGGACGAGATTCAGTTCGAGTTTGAAGAGAATGACAGGCTCCCGTTTGATGATGATGAAGACTTTGTTGACGAAGATTTTGTTGATGAAGACTTTGTCAATGAACCGTCCCGCAAGGGAATGCGCCAGCCCCTGTCACAACGCACCCTTCTTCTCGTCCTCTTGCTGCTGCTCGCTCTCGGCGGCGGTGGCTATTATTACCTGAACAGGACTTCTGTCCCGTCGTCACCAGAGCCCTCGGCGCCGGTGATGACAAGGGTCCGGGTGCAACCGGAGAGTCCGGTTCCTGTCGTCGTTACCCCGGTTCCTGTTGCCGTTACCCCGGCTCAAGAAGCGCAACCCGCAACCTCTGTGCCGGAGCCCGCTTCTGCGACCAAGGCCGTTGCGGAGACTACGCCTGCCCCGGATACTGCTGCCGCCGTCCCTTCAGAACCGAAGCGTGCGACTGCATCCAAACCTGTCAGTCAACCCTATACTCTCGCTGCCGGAGCCTTTGTCAGTCAGAAAAATCAGCAAGATGTCGAGCGTAAGATCCGTCGTCTCGGCTACACTCCGCAGGTCCGAACGGTCGACACTATGGTGCCGATGACCCGGTTGCTCCTCGGGATATATGATGACCCCGCAGCGGCACAGGCGCGGCGTCAGGAGTTGTCAGCACAGCTTCCTGGTCTTTTTACTCTGCAGCAAGGGGAGAAAGTGGCTCTGTATGCAGGATCGTTTCAGAATCTTGATCAAGCCCGACGTCTTGCCGATCAGCTCTATCTTCGCGGCATTCTTGCTGACGAAGAGACGATCACTTTACCTATGTCCTTGAAAAAAATCAGTTTTGGATCTTTTTCAAGTCGTGCAGAAGCGGAGAAGGCAGCAAAACGGGCTGCGGCTGCCGGACTGACGGCACAAGTTGCCAAGCGTTAGTCTCTGCAGCTTTGTTCATGACTGAGGAATGATGGCTTCAAAATTGTCACAAAGTATCACCGTCTCTGCGAGCGTTGCCAAAATTGTCAGCAAAGAGGTTTCCTATGCCGATCGTCTCGCCGCCGCCCGGGGCGAGTCGACTCTGGCCGGGCGGGATCTGGTTACGGCCCTTTATTTTCTTTACTGTGGCGGAGACCGCGAAATTCGTGCTGCCGGTGTGCGCACACTTCGTCAGTATCCGCTGGAGTCTCTGGCTGCAGTGGCGGCTCTACCCGATTTGCCGCCAAGGATTCTCCACTTTCTCGCCCAGGTGCGGGGTAATGAGCCCTTGCTCTTCTGCGCAATCCTCGATCATCCGGCCTGTCCGCAAGAGAGCTTGATCTTCTTGCTGGAACGTGCCGACCGTCGCCTTCTTCCGCTGATTTTTGAGCGCCAAACGCTGTGGCTTGCCTTTCCGGAAACGGTCAATGCTTTGTTGAACAATCCGCAGCTGACGGAGGAAGAGCGTTCAGCTCTTGTCAATACTGCAGATACGGATTTCAGTGCCGTGGTGGAAGATGATGAGGAGGCAGTTGTCGACGCGGAATCCTTCCCCCCTGACGAGGAGAATTATTCCAAATATCAACTGGCCCTCGACATGGGGGTTTCCGAAAAGATCAAAATGGCGCTGACCGGCGATAAAGAGTGGCGCTCTATCTTCCTTAAGGATTCAAATAAACTGGTCAATACCGCTGTTCTCAAAAATCCGCGCATAACCGACGGTGAGGTTCTGGCA
Source organism: Desulfuromonadaceae bacterium UBA5613 (assembly GCA_002424625.1). GTDB lineage: Bacteria > Desulfobacterota > Desulfuromonadia > Desulfuromonadales > UBA2197 > UBA2197. The sequence goes on along the minus strand of DIKR01000116.1, from coordinate 27,191 downwards.
GTTTGCAAGAATAAAACATCGAGTGAAGAGTTGATTCGTATTGTTCTCGTCAATAAGGATTGGATCAAACAGCTATCCATTCGATCTGCTTTGGTCAGCCATCCGAAGACGCCGGTCGCCTCGGCGTTGCGTTTTATGGATTTTTTGACGATAAAAGAGCTGAAAGACCTCAGTAAAAGCAAGAGTGTCTCGCAGGTTGTCGTTTCTGCCGCGCGCCGCATACTGGCGGATAAAGCGAAAAAGAAGTAATGATGGCAAGCGTCAGTCGCGAGCTGGAGCTCGCTCTCATTTGGAATAACGAGGTGTAGAAATGGATTTGCCCAAAATCATCCGCCAGTCCCCCCTCTTTGCCGGTAGCACCGATGAGGACATCGCCGCCATTCTGCGCATCTGCAAGGTCAGGGAGTACGAGCGTGGCGAAGTTCTCTTTGACGAAGGGGATGTTGCCCAAGGCTTTTACATTGTCGCCGCTGGTCGGGTGAAGGTCTATAAACTCTCCCCGGAAGGTAAGGAGCGTATCCTGCACGTTTTGCAGCCGGGCGGCAACTTTGCCGAGGCGGCGATCTTTGCTGACGGACGTTATCCGGCGAGTGCCGAACCGCTGGAGAAGTCGACGCTGATCTTCTTTCCCAAGCGCGATTTCCTCGATCTTCTTGCCGAGCAGGGGCGAATTGCCATCAATATGATCGGGGGTTTGTCCCGTTTTCTTCGTCTCTTTGCCGGTCAGATCGAAGAACTTACCTTCCGTGATGTTCCCTCGCGATTGGCTCGCTACCTCCTGGATCTCGGTAATGAGCAAAACGGTGCGGTTGAGCTGCCAACTTCCAAATCGGCGATTGCTTCGCGTCTCGGCACGGTGAGCGAAACTTTGTCCCGCACCTTCCGCAAGCTGAGCGATGAAGGGTTGATCCGCGTTGAGGGGAAGACGATCGTCATCCTCGATGCTGAGCGTCTGAGTGATCTCGCTGATCGTTTTGTCGGTTGAGGGAGCTCAAAGAAGGGTTATAAGCAGTAAGGGCTGGCGGAAGAGCTTTGTAGGAGGGGAAGTTGCCGTGTCGGGGCACCCCTTGTGGGTGCCCATTTTCCCTGTAGGGGCACCCACAAAGGGTGCCCCTGTATCAATCTGATCAGTGCCCGCGCTGCGAGCGATTGTTGCGGTGTTTGGGCGGCTGGTTGCCGATCGGTGCGACCTTTTCGTGCGCCACTGGCGGCTTGGCGGCCTGGGCCGGCTTCGCTGCACTCCGGGGGGCACCCTCTGCCGGTTTACGGCGCTGCTGCGGCGGGCGCGGCGGCCGGGCAAACTCGACATCTTTTTTCGGCGCGACGACGTTGTAATCGAAACCTTCGACGAGCCGGCGTTCAATCGGATTGCCGAGGACGCGTTCGATGGAACGGACCATGATCATGTCTTCGCGCGCCACCAGGGTGAAGGCATCACCGCTGCGGGCGGCGCGGCCGGTGCGGCCGATGCGGTGGATATAAGCGTCAGTCGTGGACGGGATATCGTAGTTGATGACGTGTGAGATCTTCGAGACGTCGATGCCGCGGGCAGCAATATCGGTCGCCACGAGAATCTGTACCGAGCCGTCGCGAAAGCCGTCGAGCGCCGCCTGGCGGCGGTTCTGGGACAGGTTTCCCTGCAACGAGGCAGCTTTGTAGCCGAGTTTGGTGAGCTGCTCGTCGAGACGCTTGGCGCGATGCTTGGTGCGGGTGAAGATCAGGACCGATTCGGTATCGGTATGTTTCAGCAACTCGATGACCAGCGCCGTCTTCAGGTGCGGTTCGACCGGGTAAAGGGCGTGACTCACGGTCGCTGCCGGTGCGACGGTATCGACCTGCACGGTCTGCGGATTCTTCAGCACGTCGTTCGCCAGACTGCGGATCTCAATCGGCATGGTTGCCGAGAAGAGGAGGGTCTGGCGCTCTTTCGGCAGATGGGTGAGGAGGCGGCGGATCGCCGGCAGGAAGCCCATGTCGAACATCTGGTCGGCTTCGTCGAGGACGAGGACTTCAAGACGGGACAGGTCGATGGTCTTCTGCTGGATATGATCAAGGAGGCGACCCGGGCAGGCAACGACGATTTCGCTCCCTTTCTTCAGCTTCTGAATCTGCGGGTTGATGCTGACCCCGCCGTAGACGGTGGTGCTGTGCAGGCCGGTCTTTTCGCCGAGAGAGACGAACGATTCATGAATCTGTTCAGCGAGCTCGCGGGTCGGAGCGACGATCAGGGCACGGACATGCCCGCGGTTGCCGCTGTTGACCAGACGGTGGAGGATCGGCAGGGCAAAGGCCGCGGTCTTGCCGGTGCCGGTCTGGGCGAGGCCCATGACGTCACTGCCGGCCATGACCTTGGGAATGGCCTGTTTCTGGATAGGGGTAGGGGTGTCGTAACCGGCGGCAGTGACCCCGGCGGCGACTTTCGGGTGAAGATTGAAGCTGGTGAAATCCATGTGATCCTTTCAAATGTCCGGACATTTTTGTCCGGTTCTACTGACCGCAAAAAAGGGCCTGGCGGTATACCGGGCCCTGCGGTGATGTCTGATTCAGTCAAATATTGAGAAACAATAGCAGATTTGCCGGCAAAGTGTCAAGGAGCGAGGCGCGCGGTGCTTGACTGTCGCGCTCCCATCAAGTAATTTGGCGGGCGCTCCAGTCTCAGAAACTATATTTAACTTGCTGAATTTTTTAGAGGTCGTGCATGCAGAAGAAGGAAGGTAGAGAGCTGCCCCGGCTGATCGTCGGCCCGGAGACAGTGCGGATGCTCGAACTCGGTCATCCCTGGGTTATTGCCGATCGTTTTACCAAGAACTGGCCGTCGCTCCCGGCGGGTACAATCGCAACCTTGCTGACCGGTGCCGGGGATTTTGTCGCGACCGCTCTTCTTGATCCGCACGACCGTATCGTTGCCCGGATTCTGGCGCGGAAGCCGATAGTCCTTGATCGGGCCTGGCTGGGGAAGCAGATCGACAAAGCCGTGACTTTACGAGCGCAGCATGCCCGACTGGAGGGGACCAGCGCTTATCGCCTGATCAATGGTGAAGGAGATGGTTTGCCGGGGGTAACGGTCGATCGTTATGGCGACCACCTTCTCCTGCAGCTTTACAGTGAAGCCTGGCGTCCGCATCTTTCCCTGTTGAGCGCCGAGTTGCAGGCGCGCCTTGCACCCGTCGGGATTTACGAAAAGACCCGGCCGCGGGAAACCCGGGAGCTCGGCGCCCAGGGGGGGAAGAAGTACAGTCGCCTGCTTGGTGGCCGGCCGGCGCCGGGTCGGAGTGTCGTGCAGGAGAATGGCTTGAATTTTCTTGTCGATCTTGAAGAAGGGCTGAATACCGGCCTCTTCCTTGATCAGCGCCGCAACCGATCCGATTTAATGGAGCGGGTGCGGGGCAAGAAAGTTCTCAATCTCTTTGCCTACACCGGCGCTTTTTCGGTGGCGGCGGCCGCCTCCGGCGCGACCCAGGTCAGCAGTGTCGATGTCTCTGCCCCCTATCTCGATTGGGCGCAGGAAAACTTTCGCGCCAACCGTCTCGATCCAAAGCGGCATGAGTTTTTGACCGGCGACTGCTTTGCCGTCCTCGCCAATCTGCGCAAGGCGCGCCGCAGTTTCGATATCATCATCACCGACCCCCCGAGTTTTTCAACGACGAGCAAGAGTCGCTTCACCACCCGGCAGGGGACCGCCGAAGTGGTCGGGGCAGCGCTCCCGCTCTTGGCGCCGGGCGGGCTGTTGATTACCTGTTCCAATCATCAGAAGGTCGATCTCGCCGATTATCTCAAGGAATTGCGGCGCGGGGCGTTGTCGGCGGGGAGCGAGCTGCGGGTGATCCAGACCTTGGGGCAGCCGGAGGATTTTCCCTTTCCGGTGACCTTTCCTGAAGGGCGTTATCTTAAATACGTGATTGCGGTGCGGGATTGATTTATTAGATGTAGGGGCGCCGCATGCTGCGCCCGCTCGGGCATAAATCCCCTCTCCCCTGAGTGGGAGAGGGGATTCAATCTTACTCGACAATCGTCACTTTGGTAATGCTGATCGTCTCAACCGGGACATCCGCATGGCCGCCCTTGTTGCCGGTCTTGGCCTGCTCGATGGCGTAGACGATATCCATGCCGTCGATGACCTTGCCGAAGACAGCATAGCCGAATTTGTCGGGGTTGAGGCCGGCGTTGTCGAGGAATTTGTTGTCGACGGTGTTGATGAAGAACTGGCTGGTGGCGCTGTCGACGACCGAGGTGCGGGCCATGGCGATCGTTCCGGCCTTGTTCTTCAACCCGTTGGTCGCTTCATTTTTGATCGGCGCCTTCACCGGCTTCTGGCTCATCTCCGGAGTGAATCCGCCGCCTTGCAGCATGAAGCCCTTGATAACGCGATGAAAGATCGTGCCGTCATAATGACCGGCGCGGGCGTAGTCGAGGAAGTTGGCGACCGAGATCGGGGCTTTTTCGGCGTCGAGTTCGAGGACGATCTCCCCTTTGCTTGTTTCCATCTGTACGAGCGGATTGCTCATTGGCTGGGCTCCTTTTAGTGCGAATGTTTAGGGTTGTGATTAATGATGGCGAGCGGATTATAGAAATCAGTGTCGTTATGGTCAAGGACTATTGCGTTAAATATTTTACTGAGGTCAGGCATGTTGATTAGCAGTCTGCAGAATCCCCGGGTCAAAGAAGCGGTGGCGCTGCGCGAACGCCGGGCGCGTGAGAAGAGTGGTTTAATGCTGGTCGAGGGCTACCACGAACTCGCTCTGGCGGTGCGGGCGCAGATGGTCCCGACCACGGTCTTTTACTGCCCGGAGCGACTCCGTAGTGAAGAAGCCGAGCTTCTGGAGCACTTTCGCAGCACCCGTACCCCGCTTTTGGAGGTAACGATGGCGGTGCTGGCCAAGATGGCTTACCGGGAGCATCCCGATGCCTGGCTGGCGATTGCGCCGATTCCGAAACGGCATCTGAGTGAGTTGCAGCTGCCGGAGAAGGCGTTGATTGTTGTCGCCGAATCGATTGAAAAACCAGGGAATCTCGGCGCGATTCTGCGTTCGGCCGATGCCGCCGGAGCTGATGCGCTGATCCTTTGTGACCGCGCCACCGATCTCTATAACCCGAATGTGGTGCGGGCGAGCAAGGGGACGATCTTTCGCGTGCCGGTTGTCGAGGCGACCTCGGCTGCGACCCTGGATTTTTTGCGGCAGCGGGGGATCTTCATTGCCGCGGCAACGCCGGCCGGGACGATCGCTTACTGGGATGCGGATCTGCAGGGGAGCGTGGCGATTGCGGTTGGAACAGAGAAGGAAGGATTGTCGCCGCTGTGGATGGAGGGGGCAGAGGCGCGGGTGACAGTGCCGATGTGCGGCGCTGTCAATTCTCTCAATGTCGCCCAGGCCCTGACCCTGATCCTCTTTGAAGCCCGCCGGCAGCGACGTTGATTTCG